>CAZVWL010000007.1:0-32566 GCA_964630845.1 uncultured Fibrobacteraceae bacterium | reverse complement strand
CCCGGCCGCGCCGCGAGCCAAGGCCGCCCCGACGAAGCCGGTCGTGCCGCTGTGGCGACGCCCGCCGGTGATGGCCGGCGGCGGTCTGTTGATCGTGGTGGTGGCCGTGATCCTCGGCCTGGCGCTGCGCCCATCCGGGCCGACCTCGCCGACCACGCCGGCCCCGACGGTCGTCGCGCCGCCGCCCACGGTGGCGCAAACCGAATCCACCACGCCGCCGCCCGCGCCGGACACGCAACCGGCCGCCACGCCGCCGGCCACCGATCCGCAGCCCGCGCCGGTGGTCGAGCCCGAGGCGGTCCCCGCGCCGCCGGCGACCGGCCGGCTCGACGCGACCAGCGAGCCGACCGGCGCCAGCGTGTCGCTGCGCCGGCCGCAGCAGGGGTCATTCGTCAGGCAAGGCACGACGCCGTGGCAGGGCGAGGTCGAGACCGGTCGCTGGGAGGTGCGCTTCGAGGCGCGCGACCACCAGCCCCGCAACTACGTGGTCGAGGTCGAGGCCGGCCAGACGCGCGCCGTGCGCGGCAGCTTGCAGGCGATCCCGCGCGGCCCGGGCTGGCTGCGGCTGGTGGTGGCGCCGCACGCCGACATCTACGTGGACGGCAACCTGCGGCAGTCCGGGGCGAACCTCGCGGTCGTGGAGGTGCCCAGCGGTCGCCGCCATCTCGTCGAGTACCGGCGCGACGACATCCACGGCTACCATCGCCTCGAGAATCTGCAGGCCGCCGCCGGCGAGACCGTGCGCGTGGCCCCGTTCCGTTTCGACCTGGCGAGCCTCGCGGTGGCGGCGTCGCCCTGGGCGAACATCGTGCTCAACGGGCGCGTGCTGGAACGCCCGACACCGTTGTCGCTGGAGCATGTCGCCGCCGGGCAGCACCGCATCGCGGCCCGCCGGCCGGGCTTCAAGGCCAAGGGAGCCTGGCTGCGCACCGATGGCGGCCGGCAGGCCCTCGAGAGGCTCGCCGATGAGGATGGTCAACCCGTGTTCCGCCTGACCCTCACGCGGGGGCAGGCGGCCAGGCTGGAGTTCGAGCTCGATCCCGAGTCCTGACGTAGAGGAGGTCGCGCATGGTCGCGAAGTTTCACCGTGGCAACCTGAGGCCGGCGCTCGCCCTGCTGGCCCTGTTCGCTCATCTGGCCGCGCCGGGCTTCGGCTTTGGCGGCGCCGCCGTCGCCGTCGCCCAGACGCCGGCGTCGTCGGACGAACTGGCCCGTGCCCAGGAGCATTTCGACTTCGCCGAGTTCGAGCCGGCGCTGGCGATCATCGCCCGCATCATCGAACGTCCGGGAGAGCCCGCGACGCGGCTGCGCGACGCCTACGTCCTGCAGGCGCGCTGCCACGTGGGCCTCGGCAACCGCAACCTGGCGGAGGACGCCTACTGCGAGGCGCTCGCGCGCGATCGCCAGTGGCAGCCCGACCCGATCTTCTTCACGCGCGCGGAGATCGAGGTCTTCGAGTCGGCGAAGCTCGGATGCCCGCCGCCGGCCGCGCCGACCGAGCCTGCGCCCGCGCCGCCGCGTCCGGTGCCGGCGGCCAAGACCAGCAAGCCGTGGTATCTCAAGCCGGTGGTCTGGGTGGGCGCGGCGGCGGTCGCGGTCATCGCCGTGGTCGCGCTCGGCGGAGGCGGCGATGACGATCCCCAGTCGTTGCCCGATCCACCGCCGCCGCCGCAGCCCTGATCGGTCGTGGACAGCGCCGCAACGGACACCGCAACGTCAAGGAGTCGAACCATGCACCGAGGGCTCACCATGTCGGCCCGTCGCCTCGTGGCGCTGGTCCTGCTGGCCGGCGCCGCCTGCCTGCTCGGCGGCTGCTGCAGCGCGAACCTCACGCTGCGCAAGTGCCCGGCCCAGATCACCGTGCACGTCGGCGCGGCTGACGCGCTGAACTCGTGCACCGACCAGGGCAGCTACCAGGTGATGGTCCGCGTCTACAGCCTCGCCGGCACGAACGCGTTCCTCGCCGCCGAGTTCGAACAGCTCTGGTTCGACGAGTCGGACCTCGACGGCGCCGTGCTCGCCGTCGAGAAGCTCACGGTCTCGCCGGGCGAGGTCAGCACCCTGAAGTGGCGCCGGCAGGCAGGCGCGCGCGCCGTCGGCGTGGTCGCCAACTTCTGCCGCCTCGATGGCGGCTGCTGGAAGCAGGTGGTCGACCTCGCCGACGGTTCGGCCCGGCTCGACCTGAACCTGTCCGGCACGTGCCTGACGCTCGCCGGCCGGCCGTGAGAAGGTCGACCGGAAAGGATCGCTCATGACCGATGTCTTTCATCGCCTCGCCTGGGTCGAGGGCATGTTCCTCGGCCCGCAGCATTTCCAGCAGGTGGATCGCCGCTGGCGCATCGAGTCGGCCATGCGCCTGCAGCTCGCGCGTCCGTTCGCGCACGGCGTCTTCCGGCTGCAGATCGATCGCGAGGCGCTCGGCAGCGGCCGCCTGCAGCTGCAGGCGCTCGCGGCGGTGCTGCCCGACGGCGATCTCATTGCGGCGCCCGGTGTCGACGAATTGCCGGCCTCGCGCAGCTTGAAGGACGTGTTCGCGGCCGACGAGCAGCGGCAGAAGGTGTTCCTGGCCTGTCCCGAGGCCCGGCCGGGCGTGGCCCGCTGCCGCCTGCCGGACCATACGACCGCGGCGGAGAGCCCCTTCCGCGGCGAAGCGATCACCACCGAGGACGAGCAGCAGCCGGGCCAGGAGCGCGAGGTGATGATCGCGCGGCGCAACCTGCGGCTGCTGGTCGGCGCCGAGAGCCGCGACGGGTTCTTGACGCTGCCCTTGACCGAGATCGTACGCGATGCCGACGGTCGTTTCATGGTCGCCGCCGACGCGGCGCCGCCAAGCCTGTCGGTGGCCGCCTGTGGACCACTGGCCGGCATCCTGCAAGGTCTGGTCGAACTGCTGGCGGCCAAGAGCGCCGCGCTCACCGATCAGACCCGCCAGCGCAGCGGCGGCGTGGTGGAGTTCGGGGCCAGCGACGCGGGCAACTTCTGGCTGCTGAACACGGTCAACACCTACCTGCCGCTGGTGGCGCACCTGCAGCAGTGCCCCGACGAGCATCCGCTGACGGTCTACCGCGCGCTCGTGACGCTCGCCGGCGCGTTGACCACGTTCAGCACCGAGCAGCAGGCGCGCGACCTGCCCGGTTACGACCACCAGGCGCCCGGCCCGCTCTTCCGCGACCTCGAGCAGCGCATCCGCACCCTGCTGGAGACGGTCACGCCCACGCGTTACCGCACCGTGGTGCTGACCACCAAGAGCGAGGCGTTGCTGGCGGCCGACCTCACCGACCCGCGCCTGGTCGAGGGGCGCCCGCAGTTCTACCTCGCCGTCAGCGGCGACGTGTCCGAGCAGACGATCCGCGACCAGGTGCCCGGCCAGGTGATCGTCGGCTCGCCGCACAACATCGACTTCCTGGTGCAGACGGCGACGCCGGGCGTGGCCCTGGTGCACGTGCCCATGCCGCCGCGCGATTTCCCGCTCAAGGCGGGCCGCACGTACTTCCGCCTGGAGACCGGCGGCGAGACCTGGCCCACCGTGCTCGAGGCGCGGTCCATCGCCATCTACGTGGGCGGCTCGAAGCTGCGCACTTGCCGCTACGAGTTGGTGGCCACGCAGGCCTGAACACGAATCTGATCGCAGCCCGGGAGGGCCAGCAGCATGAGCGCACCCGCCGCCGCGCCGTCGCGACCGACGCTGCAGCAGCTGACCAGCGGCATCTTCTCGCTGGTGATGACCCTGCGCCAGACCGGCCGCTACGGCCAGGAGCCGGAGCTGCGCGAACGCCTGCGCCGGTACCTCGACGCCATGGAGCAGCACGGCCAGCGCGCCGGCTATCCGCAGGGCGACCTCACCGAGATCAAGTTCCCCCTGGTGGCCTTCATCGACGAGGTCATCCTGGGTTCGAACTGGGAACACCGCGAACGCTGGCGCGATCGGCCCCTGCAGCTCGATCTCTTCGGCGAACGCACCGCCGGCCAGCGCTTCTTCACCAGGCTGGAGGAGCTGCGCCGCGAGGGGTCGGCGCGCCGCGAGATCCTCGAGATCTACCACCTCTGCCTGACGCTCGGCTTCGCCGGCAGCTATCGCATCAGCGGCATGCAGGCCCTGCAACCGGTGATCGACGCCCTGCGCCGGGACCTCGGCTACCTGCCGCTGGATCAGCGGGAGGTGCGCCTGGCGCCCAACGGCTTGCCGCGCAGCGGCGGCGGCGGCGTCGCCTCGCCGCTGGACGGCGGCCGCTTCTGGCTCTTCTGGGCGATCGCCGCCGGCGCCAGCTTGCTGCTCTATCTGGGCGCGTGGCTCTGGGTGAACCGGGCCGCCGAGCAAACCGTGTCCCGCATCGTCGGCGGCTGACCACGCCGATCGCGCGCCCGCGCGCAGGAGTTCAGCGATGTCGTTCCTGATGACCCTGGTCAAGCTGCTCAAGAAGCCGCAGACGCTCATCATCGTGCTGCTCGGCCTGCTGCTGCTGGCCCTCTACGTCTGGGGCGCCAAGCTCGGCGTCAACCTCATGTGGCGGCTGATCATCGGCGGCGTGCTGCTCGTGGCCGGCGTGGTCGTCGCCTGGCTGGTGGGCCGCATCGAGAAGAGGCGCCAGGCCGACCGCATCGAGCAATCGCTCGTGCTGGAGGCCGCCGGCGGCGGCGGCTCGGACGACAAGGCGCGCCGGCGGCAAGCCCGCGAGGAGATGGCGGCGGCGATCGCGCGCCTGAAGTCCTCGCGTCTGGCCGACGGCCGCAGCGGCCGCGACGCGTTGTCGATCCTGCCCTGGTACCTGGTCCTCGGCGCTCCGGGCAGCGGCAAGAGCGCCCTCATCGCCGGCAGCGGCCTGCCGTTTCCGACCACGGGAAACGACCCCGCCGAGGCCTGCACCGTCGGCAGCAACTGCTGCTGGTGGTTCAGCAACCAGGCCGTGCTGCTGGAGGCGGACGGCCGCTTCGCCCAGGATCCCGGCCGCGGCGCCGACGCCGACTGGGAGATCTTCCTCGAGCTGCTGCGCAAGCAGCAGCGCGACCCCGCCCTGAACGGGATCCTGGTCACCCTGCCCGCCGACGACCTCGTGGGCCGCGACGAAGCCTGGCTGCGCGAGCGCGCGAGCCTCTGGCGCCGGCGTCTGGACGGCATCGCCGGCTCGCTCGAGCTGCTCTGCCCGGTGTACCTGGTGATCACGCGCTGCGACCTGATCAACGGGTTCCAGGAGTTCTTCGGCGACCTGCAGGGCTCGGCGCGCGACCAGGTCTGGGGCGCCACGATCGGCGGCAACCTGATGACCGCCGCGGTGCCCGGCGACGTGCTGGCGCAGGAATTCGATCTCCTGCTGCGGGCGCTCGACCGTCGCCGCCTGTCGCGCCTCGTGCGCACCGAGCAGGACCGCAACGTGCAGCAGCAGGCCTTCCTGTTCCCGCTCGAGTTCGCCCGCCTGCGCGACAAGCTGCGCGCCGTCTGCGAGACCCTGCTCGCCCCGAGCAGCTACGCGCACCAGCCGCCGTGGCGCGGCTTCTATTTCACGAGCGTGGGCGGCGGCCAGGCCAGACCCGCCGAAACCGTGCTTACCGACGTCAGCCAGGTGATCGGCCTGCCCGGTTTCGCGGGCTACACGCCGCCGCCGCCGGTCACCGGGCGCCCCGATCCCCGCTTCCTCAAGACGCTGTTCCTGAACGTGCTGGTCCCCGATCACGCGCTGGCGCGCCCCACCGCGCGCGCGCTGCGCCGCCGGCACTGGGGGCGCCTCGCCGTGCGCGCGGCGGCCACGCTCGCCTTGCCCATCCTGCTGACCGTGGTCGGCGTGTCGCTCGTGCGCAACCTGCAGCTCGCGGGCGAATCGCGGCGCCTAGCCGAACAGGTGCGCGGCGTGGCGCCGGCCGGCGAACAGGCGCGCGACCTCGCCGCCGCCCTCGCCCAGCTCGACCCGCTGCGCCTGCACCTCGAGCAGCTCGACCGCTGGCAGCACCGCACGCCGCTGAGCCTCGGCGCCGGCCTCTACCGTGGCGACGACCTCGCCCGCGGCCTGCGCCGCCTGTACCTCGAGCGCCTGCGCACGGTGCTGCTGCGGCCCAGCCGCGATCGCCTCGAGCGCGACCTGCTGGGGGCTTATCCGAACAGCCGCGAGGAATTCAACCGCTACTTCGACCGCTACCAGGTCTATCGCATGCTCATCCAGCCGGAGTTCGCCGATCCCGGCCTCGTGGCGCGCGAGCTGCGCGCCTTGTGGCACGGCGCCGGCGGCGACCTCACCGAGACCACGACCCGCCAGCTGGAGCTGATCGACCAGCACGTCGACCACGCCTGGCGCCACCCGATGGAACTGCGCGACGCCGCCAGTGACCTGCCGCGCGCCCGGGAGAACCTGGTGCAGCGCGCCGAGGGCTTGATCCGCGAATTCTGGGCGTCGGACCTCTACTACGACAACCTCGTCGCCGCGGTCAATCGCGAGGGGCGGCCCTTCTCGACCGAGATCGAGCCGGCGTTCAGCGGCGTGCTGACCGGCGCCGCCGGCAGCGATCCGGCCGCGCTGGTCATCCCCTACGCCTTCACGAGGGAGGGCTGGCAGCAGCACGTGCTGCCGCGCATCGCCGGCAGCGAACGCGAGCTGAAGGACAACTGGCTGCTCCAGGAGGCCTTCCGCGAGCGCACGCTCGACATCCGCAGCGAACTGCTCGCCCGTTACCTGGGCGAGCACCACCGGCGCTGGGTGGCGTTCCTCGGCGCGGTCGACCTCGCGCCGTCCGTGCGCCTCGGCGAGACGCACACGCGCCTGCGGACCCTGGCGGCGCGCGCGTCGGCGCTGTTCCGTTTCCTGGAACGCGTGCGCGACACCAGCGACCTGAGCGGCGCGGCGCCCGGCCTGGTGGAGAGCGACGTGGCCGCGCTCGAACGCGCGACCAACGACTTCCGCTCCTGGCGCGAGTTCTTCCGTAGCCAGGGGCAGGGCGACGCCGCCCGCGAGCCGGCCGGCACCTACGCCAACCTGCTCGACGAACTGGTCCAGTTCCTCGGCCAGATCGTGCAGGAGGGAGATCCGCAGGCCAACGCCGCGGCGGCCACGCGCCAGGTCTTCCAGACCGATGGCCGCGGCGGCACGGCCCTCGAGGCGGTCTCGCGCCAGGTTCCGGGCCTGATCGTCGAGGGCGGCGCCTCGAGCTGCGAGCGCGCGCTCGAGACGTTCCTCAGACGCCCCGTGCGCCTGGTCTGGGACGCCTGCCTGCGCGCGACCGAGGAGCACCTCGGCGCCCTCTGGCGCGACACGGTCGTGCGCGAGTTCACCACCCGCCTCGGCGGGTATCCGCTGAATCCGGAGGCCGGCAACGACGTCAGCGTGCGCGACTACGCCACCTTCTTCCGCGCCGGCGGCACGCTCGACCAGTTCGTCAGCGAGCAGCTCGGCGATTTCCTGACGCGCGAACGCCGCCCGCGCACGGTGCTGGACCGCCAGCTGCGGGTGCGCGAGGAAGCGTCGGCGGCGATCCGCCGCGCCGACCAGCAGCGACGGGTGCTGTTCCCCGCCGGCGCCGCCGCTCCCCGCGCCGTGTTCCGCCTGCGCCCGCTGCAGGCCTCGTACGCGCGCGGCACCGGCCCCGCGATCACCGGCACGCGCCTGCGCATCGGCGAGCAGACGCTCTTCTACGACATGGGCGCGCCCCGCAATCCCGAGTTCGTGTGGTCGGGCGAGGAGTTCGGCCTGCGCGCGAGCCTCAGCCTGCAGCCGGACGGGGTGTTTGCCGAGCACCGCATCGAGGCCAGCGACTGGGCCCTGTTCCGCCTGCTCGACCGCGCCGAGATCGTTGCCCAGGGCGATAGCCGTTTCCAGGTGAACTGGTTCCTGGCCGACCCCCAGAACACCTACCGGGTGCGGGTCCCCTACGAGCTGACGGCGGACTCCGCGGAGAACCCGTTCGCGCGCGGGTTCTTCACCTTCGCCCTGCCGTCGAGGCTGTTCCCGTGAACCCGTTGACCCGCAGCCTGCAACAGCCCTGGCGTCCGGCGGCGCAGGTCGCACTCGTCTACGCCGTGGTCGGCATGGCCTGGATCCTCGGCTCGGACCGGCTCGCGCTGCTGATCGCGCAGGGCGACCCCGCGACGTTGTCCGAGATCCAGCAGTACAAGGGTCTGTTCTTCGTGGCGATGTCGTCGATCCTGATCTTCCTGCTGGTCTACGCCGAGCACCGGCGGCTCGCCCGGGCGCAACGCGCGCTGTCGCTGCGCGAGCACGAGCTGCGGCAGGCGCAGAAGATGGAGGCGGTGGGCCTGCTGGCCGGCGGGGTCGCGCACGACTTCAACAACGTGCTGCAGGTGATCCACGGCCATGCGGAACTCGCGCTCGACGACGCGGGCACCGACCCCCGTTCACGCGCCAGCTTGAAGGAGATCGCCGGGGCCAGCCAGCGCGGCGCGCGGCTGGTCAGCCAGCTGCTGGCGTTCAGCCGGCGGCAGATCCTCGAGCCGGCGGACATCGACCTCAACGACGTCGTCGGCAGCCTGCTCGAGCTGATCCGGCGCACGCTCGGCGCCGACGTCCGCGTCGAATTCACGCCGGATCGGTCGCTGGCGCCGCTGCACGCCGACCGCGGCCAGCTCGAGCAGGTGCTGCTGAACCTGTGCCTGAACGCGCGCGACGCGATGCCCGGCGGCGGCGTCCTGACGGTCACGACGCAGGCGGTGACCTTCGGCGCCGCTGCCGATGACCTGCCGCCCTGGGCGCGTCCGGGACGTTTCGCGCTGCTGCGCGTGGCGGACACCGGCTGCGGCATGGACGCCGACACCCTCACGCGCATCTGGGAACCCTTCTTCACCACCAAGGAGCCGGGCAAGGGCACCGGCCTCGGCCTGTCGACCGCGCACGGCATCATCCATCAGCACCAGGGGCTGGTGCACGTCGAGAGCGAGCGCGGCCGGGGCACCACGTTCTCGATCTACCTGCCGATCCGACCGCCTGCCTGATCGCCTGTTTGCCTGATCGCCCGCTTGCCTGATCGCTCGCCTGGCCGGCCACGGCGGCGGGCGGCGGCGTCCGCGTGTATCCTGTCGCGGCCATCGACAGGAGGTCCAACCATGCTCGTGATCGGCAAGGCGGCGCCGTCCTTCACCCTGCTCAACCAGGACGGCGCGAAGGTCAAGCTGGCCGACTTCAAGGGCCGCACCGTGGTGCTCTTCGCCTATCCCAAGGCGGCCACGCCGGGCTGCACCCAGCAGGCCTGCGGCTTTCGCGACAGCCACGCGGCGGTGCAGGCCGCCGGCGCGGTGGTGCTCGGCATCAGCCCCGACCTGCCGGCCGCGCTCAAGCGCTGGCACCAGAAGCAGGAGCTGCCCTACGACCTGCTCAGCGATCCCGACCACGCGGTCCTGGCGAAGTACGGCGCCTGGGGCGAGAAGTCGATGTACGGCAAGACCTACGAGGGTGTCATCCGCAGCCACTTCGTGATCGGGCCCGACGGCAAGCTGCGCGACCAGCACCTCAAGGTCAGCCCCAAGGATTCGGTGGCGCGCGCCCTGGCGTTCCTGCAAGGCGAGGCGTGACCAAGGCCGCCGCCGCCGGGACGGGCCAGGTGCGCCTCGCCCTGGTCGCCGTGCAGATCCTGTTCGGGATCAACTACCTGGCCAGCACGATGGCCGTCGGCGCGATCGCGCCGGCGGCCTGGGCCGCGTTGCGCGCGCTGGCGGCGCTGGCCATCCTCGTGCTGCTGGTCGCGGTCGGCCGCCGCCGGCTGCCCCGCGGCCGCGACAGCTGGTACCTGGCCGGCTGCGCGCTCCTGGGCGTGACGCTCAACCAGATCCTCTTCCTGGAGGGTCTCAGCCGCACCACGCCCGCCCATTCGGCCCTGATCTGCTGCACCATCCCGCTGTTCGCCCTGGCCGCGGCCGTCGTGCTGCGGCAGGAGCGACTCACCGCGCGGGGTCTGGCCGGGTTGCTGGTCGGCCTGTGTGGCGTGCTCATCCTGCTGGAGGCCGACCGCTTCAGCCTCGACGCGCAGTACCTGGTCGGCGACCTGCTCACGTTGATCAACGCCGTCTGCTACGGCTTCTACGTGGTGCTCAGCGGCCGCGTGATGGCGCGGCACGACTCGCTGGGCGCCACCACGGTCGTCTTCGCCTGGGGCACCCTGGGCATCCTGCTCTACGGCGGCGTGGCGCTCTGGCAGGCCCCGCTGGCGGCGCTGTCGGGTGAGGTCATCGCCGCCATGGCCTTCGCCGTGGTCGGGGCCACGGTCGCCACCTACGCCCTGAACCTCTGGGCCCTCAAGCACACCCAGGCCTCGCGGGTGGCGATCTACGTCTTCCTGCAGCCGGTGGTCGCCACCACGCTCGCCGTCGCCCTGCTCAACGAGCCGATCACCTGGCGCATGGCCGCCGCGGGCGGGCTGGTGCTGGCCGGCCTGGCCTTGCGGGAGGCGCGGCCGCGGCGCGTGCGAAACGGGTTGCTGCCGGTCAGCAATTCTTGACCGTGCCGCGCCGGGGGGGCATACTCCGCCCTGGACCCGGAACCAGCGGCCCGTCCGCGCCACCAGCACCGGATGGGTCGAGCCAGGGAAGGTGTCTGTCGATGGGTGTTCATCGTGCCTGGTCCGGCCGGGCGGCCCTCGCCGCGCTGGCCTTGCTCGCTGCCTGCAGCAGCGCCCCTCACCGGGCCGACCTCGCCGGCGGCGCGGTCGTCCCAGCGCCGGCGGCCTCGGCCACGCCGGGTGGCGCCGTCGGTGCCCCGGTCACGGTCCTGCCGCAGCGCGGCTGGGACGACGCCGTCCTCTACTTCGTGATGCTCGACCGCTGGGCCGACGGCGACCCCGACAACAACCAGGACGTCGACCGCACCGGCAAGGGCACGTTCCACGGGGGCGACCTCGCCGGCCTCATCGCCAACCTCGACGAGATCGCCGACCTCGGCTGCACCGCTCTGTGGATCACGCCCGTGGTACAGCAGATCCCCGGTTTCGTGTCGGGAGCCGGCTTTCCCGACTGGGGCTACCACGGCTACTGGGCCGACGACTTCAACGCCATCGACCCGCGCTTCGGCACCGAAGAGCAGCTGGCCGAGCTGGTCCGCGAGAGCCACGCGCGCGGCCTCAAGGTGCTGCTGGACGTGGTCTACAACCATTGCGGCTACGACGCCCGCTACGTGCGCGAGCGCGGCCGCGCCTGGCTACGCATCGGCGCCGAGTGCGGCGACGACGACCTGACGCTCTGCCTCTCCGGCCTGCCCGACTTCAAGACCGAAAAGCCCGAGGTGAGCGAGTACCTGCTGGCGGCGCACCTGGGCCTCGCGGCGCGCACCGGCCTGGACGGCTTCCGCCTGGACACGGTCAAGCACGTCGAGCACGATTTCTGGGACCTGCACCGCGCGCGCACCCGCGCCGAGCTGGGTCACGACTTCTTCCTGATCGGCGAGGTGTGGGGCGGCGACGAACGCTCGCTCGATCCCTGGTTCGAGCCCGACCAGATGGACGCCGGCCTGGACTTCGGTTTCCAGGGCAGCGCCGTGGGCTTCGTGATGGGCCGCGGGCGTCCGGTGGCCTTCAACCGCTACCTCGACCAGCGCGAGCGGGTGCGGCCCGGCTACCTGCTGTCGCACTACCTGTCGAGCCACGACACCGACGGCGCCCTGCACACGCTGGACGGCGACCGCGCCGGCTTCATGCTCTGCGTGGCCTTGCAGATGACCGCGCGCGGCATCCCGTGCATCTACTACGGCGAGGAAGTGGGCCGCCGGATCGGCACCTGGCCGGACAACCGCACGCCCATGCCCTGGGGCGATCGCGGCGTGCTGCCGGGCGCCGGCATCGCCCGCGACGAGGATCTGCGCGCTCATTACCAGCGCCTGATCGCGATCCGGCGCGCGCACCCGTCGCTGTGGCGCGGCGAGCGGCGGGGTCTGGACTTCGGATCCGATCATCTCGTGTTCCAGCGACACGACCCGGCCAGCGGCGATCACCTCATCGTCGCGGTCAACCGGGGCGCGGCCCCGGCCGTGGCCGCCGTGCCGTCGCCGGCGGGCTGGACGACGGGCGCGGTCGACCTGATCGGCGGCGCCGTGCAGCCGTCCGACGGCCAGGTCCTGACGATCACCATGCCCGCGCGCTCCGCCCTGATCCTCGGGCCGGCGGCGGCGCCGAGGTAGCGAGCGAACGTGGACGACCGCGCCGGACGTGGCGCGGGCAGCGCGAGGAGAAGCCTTGGCAGGGGTCGTCTTCGACAAGGTGAACAAGCGCTACGGCGACGTGGAGGTCATCCGCGAGCTGAACCTCGAGGTGCGCGACGAGGAGTTCATGGTGCTCGTCGGGCCGTCGGGCTGCGGCAAGTCCACCGCGCTGCGCATGATCGCGGGCCTCGAGGAGATCACCGGCGGCACCGTGCGCATCGGCGAGCGGGTGGTCAACGACCTGCCGCCGAAGGACCGCGACATCGCGATGGTCTTCCAGAGCTACGCGCTGTACCCGCACATGTCGGTGCGCGAGAACATGGACTTCGGCCTGCGCATCAAGAAGATGGACCGCGCCGAGATCGACCGCCGCGTCGGCGACGCGGCCCGCATCCTCGGCCTCGAGCCCTACCTCGAGCGCAAGCCGCGCCAGCTCTCGGGCGGCCAGCGCCAGCGCGTCGCCGTCGGGCGGGCCATCGTGCGGCAGCCGTCGGTCTTCCTCTTCGACGAGCCGCTGTCGAACCTCGACGCCAAGCTGCGGGTGCAGATGCGCGCCGAGATCACCGGCCTGCAGCGGCGCCTGAAGACCACGACGGTCTACGTCACGCACGATCAGGTCGAGGCGATGACCATGGGCCACCGCATCGCCGTGCTGGAGGCGGGCGAGCTGCAGCAGGTGGGCACGCCGCTCGAGCTGTACGAGACGCCCGCGAACCTGTTCGTGGCCCGCTTCATCGGCACGCCGCCGATGAATTTCATCCGCGGCCGCGTGACGGCCGACGGCACCCGCGTGACCGGCGCCGGTCTCGACCTCGCGCTGTCCACGCAGCAGCGCGCGGCCGCCCAGGGCATGGACGGCCGCGACGTGATGGTGGGCGTGCGGCCCGAGCACCTGTGCGACGCCCGCCGCGAGGCGACGGGCCCCACGGTGCCGGTGCGGCTGAAGGTCGAGCTGGTCGAGACCCTCGGCCACGAGGTGCTGCTCTACGGGCGCCTGGGCGACAACGCGCTCACCGCGAAGGTGGATCCGCACGACCGCTACGAGATCGACGACGAGGTGGAACTGCGCCTGGAGCTGGACCACCTGCACCTGTTCGACGCCGCCACCGAGCGGCGCCTGACGCAAGGAGACTGACCATGACCCTCCGCAAGCTGATCTTCGCGGCGCTGCTGCTGTCGTTCCTGGCGGCGCCGATGCTGGCTGCGGCCCAGACCGAGCTGGTGGTCTGGCACGCCTACCGCGGCAAGGAGCGCACCGCCTTCGAGGCCGTGCTGACCGCGTACAACGCCGCCAACGCCGGCCGCGTCACGGTCTCGCCGCTGGCGGTGCCTTATGACGCCTACGCCGACAAGATCACCGCCGCGGTGCCCCGCGGGCGTGGTCCCGACGTGTTCATCTTCGCGCAGGACCGCCTCGGCGGCTGGGTGGAGGCGGGCGGCACCATCGAGCCCATCGACTTCTACCTCGACGAGGGCGTGGCCGAGCAGTTCATCCCGTCGACCATGGAGGCCATGACGTACCAGGGCAGCATCTACGGCCTGCCGCTGAACTTCAAGGTCGTCACCATGATCTACAACACCCGACTGGTGCCCACGCCGCCGAAGACCTCGGCCGAGCTGGTGGCCGTCGCCAGGCCGCTGACCGTTGCGGCGTCCGGCAAGTTCGGCCTGGCCTACAGCTACAGCGATTTCTACTACCACAGCGCGCTGATGAACGCGTTCGGTGGCGGCGTGTTCAAGGGCGGGCGCGATCCGGTGCTCAACCGTCCGGAGAACGTGCGCTCCCTTGAGCTGATGATGCACTGGTACGACGGGCTGGGCCTCCTGCCGGCCGAACCCAGCAGCAGCCTGATCACGCAGCTCTTCAACCAGGGCGACGCGGCCATCGTCTTCTCCGGCCCGTGGTTCCTGGCGGAGATCTCCGCCCAGGTGCCGTACGCGCTGGCGTTGCTGCCGACGATCGACGAGGCCGGCGGCGCCCCCATGCGGCCGTGGATGACGGTCGAGGGCGTGCACATCTCGATGCCGAGCACCAAGAAGGATGAGGCGTTCGAATTCGCGCTGTACCTGACGGGCGTCGAGGCCGGCAAGGTGATGGCCCTGCAGGGTCGCCAGACCCCGGCCAACCGGCGCGTCTACGACGACGCGGCCGTCGCGGCCGACGTCGAGCTGGCGGCGTTCCGCGCCCAGGTCGAGCACGCCGAGCCGATGCCCAACTTCGCCGAGATGACGATGGTCTGGTCGCCGGCCACCACCGCGATGAACACCATCGTCCGCAAGGCCGCCAGCCCGCAGGCCGCGCTCGACCAGGCTCAGCGCGACGTCGTCCAGCGGGTGCAGAGCCTGAGGAAGTGACGCTCCATGCGTGACGCCAGCGCACGCCGGGTGCTCGTGGGGGTCGTCGCCGCCGTCGTGGTCGGCGCGGTCCTGCTCGGATTGCTGCTGCGGGCCGGCCGCGACACGTACGTGCGCGGCGCCACCGAGCAGAACGCGGTCGTGGGCGCGGTGGCGGTCACCGAGCTGGTGGCCGCGGCGCTCGAACAGGACCAGGACGTGCAGGCCCTCGCGCTGCGGCTCGAGCAGGCCATCGCCGGCGTGGAGATGATCCGCGTCATCGACAGCAACCGCCGCCAGCTACTGGCGTCCACCGCGGCGGAGGATCGCGAGGCAGGCGATCTGCCGCGCCGTCTGACGCCGGCCCAGAAGCCATGGTTCGACCAGGCCAAGGACCTCGAGGCGGCCGTGCTGACCAACGTCGAGGAGGGGCGGGCGCGCCGCCGGGAGATCCTGGCCTCCGCGCCGCGACCCGACCGCCTCGAGCTGGTGCTGCCGTTGTTGACCGACGGTCGGGTGACCGGCGCGGTGCAGGTGCTCTCCGCGCCGACGGTCGTGAGGGTGACCGAGCGCAGCTCGCGGACGGCCCTGGCGATCGGCCTGGTCGTGTGCGTGCTGTTGCTGGGCGCCTTGCGCGTGCTGCGCGCCGGCTGGCAACGCTTCGCGGTCGGTCTGCTGGTCACCGGGATCTTCCTGGCGGTCTGGACCACCGACGGGCTCGACCGGCTGGCCGCGGTCCGGCAGGCCGGCGAAGCGGCCGTCGCGTCGCGAGCGCTGGAGATCCAGGACAGCCTGGCCAGGCCGGTCGACCGTGCCGACTTCGCCGGCGGCGACCTTGACCCCGCGCGCTGGAACCTCGACCAGTTCCGCCAGCCGCGGGCCACGTTCGACCGTCATGGCGTCGTGGACGGGGCCCTGGTCGACGCCGGGTTCGCCGAGGCGCGCGGTCGTTTCGGGCAGGCGGCCTGGCTGATCGGCCTGATGGCGATCGTCTTCTACTACTGGGTGGCCGCCGGCTGGGCCGGCCGCACGCAGCGGGCCCTGCGACGGCATCGCAGCGCCTACACGTTCGTGATGCCGGCCATGGTCGGCATGGTCTTGCTGGTGTTCTTCCCGTTCTTCTACGGCGTGCTGCTCTCGTTCACCAACCAGACGCTCTACAACGTCAACCAGCCGCTGTACCAGCTCTGGGTGGGGCTGGACAACTACGTGAGCATCCTGACCGATTTCGACATCGTCCGGCAGAGCGAGGAAGGCGGGAGGCTGGTCAACTACCAGAACTTCTACTGGACCCTCGGCTTCACGATCCTCTGGACGGTCAGCAACGTGTCGATCGGCGTCACCCTCGGCCTGATCCTCGCCCTGATCCTCAACACCCGGGGCCTGTGGGGCAAGCCGATCTACCGCATCCTGCTGATCCTGCCCTGGGCCGTGCCCAACTACATCACGGCGCTGATCTGGAAGGGCATGTTCCACAGCCAGTTCGGCGTCATCAACCAGATCATCCAGCTGTTCGGAGGCGAGCCGATCTCCTGGTTCGACAGCTGGGTGACCTCGTTCCTGGCGGTGCTGGCCACCAACGGCTGGCTCAGCTTCCCGTTCATGATGGTCGTCTCGCTCGGCGCCCTGCAGTCGATCGCGGCCGACCTCTACGAGGCCGCCCGCGTCGACGGCGCCGGTCGCTGGCAGCAGTTCCGCTACGTCACCTTGCCGTCGCTCAAGCCCGCCCTGGTGCC
Source organism: uncultured Fibrobacteraceae bacterium (assembly GCA_964630845.1). Classification (GTDB taxonomy): domain Bacteria; phylum Krumholzibacteriota; class Krumholzibacteriia; order LZORAL124-64-63; family LZORAL124-64-63; genus Glo-17. The sequence goes on along the minus strand of CAZVWL010000007.1, from coordinate 16,377 downwards.
GGCGGTGATCCTGTCGGTGGTCTGGACCTTCAACATGTTCAACATCATCTATCTGGTCTCCCAGGGCGAGCCGGCCGGCGCCACCGAGATCCTGATCACCGAGGCCTACAAGATCGCCTTCGAGCAGTACCGCTACGGCTACGCGGCCGCCTACTCGGTGGTCATCTTCCTGATCCTGCTGGTCTACGGCACCTGTCAGAACCGCATCACCAAGGCGACGGAGGGCATATGAGCGGCCGCCGCAACGAGAGCATCCCGCACGTCTGGCTGCACCTGTTCCTGCTGCTGATGGTGGTAGTGACGGTGTACCCGATCCTGTGGGTGTTGACCGTGGCGTTCAGCGGCCAGCAGAGCCTGATGTTCGTCGAGCTGCCTGCCGACCCCACGGCGGCCGACCGGCTGCGCGCGGTCGTGCCGTGGCCGGCCCGGATCTCGGCGCAGAATTTCCTCGATGTCTTCAGCCAGCAGCCGTTCGGACGCTGGCTGCTGAACAGCGCGCTGGTGGCGGCGGCCACCACGCTGGTCGGCGTGTTCCTGGCCTGCACCGCGGCCTACGCCTTCAGCCGCTTCCGCTTCCCGGGGCGGCGCGCCGGCATGATGTCGTTCCTGGTGTCGCAGATGTTCCCGGGCACGCTCACCCTGGTGCCCCTGTACATCATCATCGTCGAGTGGCTGCACCTCGGCAGCAGCTACCTCGGCCTGATCCTCATCTACGCCACCACCGCCATCCCCTTCTGCGTGTGGATGCTGAAGGGGTATTTCGACACGATCCCGCGCGAGCTGGAGGAGTCGGCCTTGATGGACGGCGCCTCTTCGGCCATGATCTTCTGGAAGATCATCCTGCCACTGTCCAAGCCGGCGGTGGCGGTCACCGCGCTCTTCAGCTTCATGACGGCCTGGAACGAGTTCATCCTCGCCCTGACCATCATGGACAAGGAGGCCATGTACACGGCGCCGGTCGGTCTGCGCTTCTTCGTCGGCGGCTTCGCGGAGCAGCAATGGGGCTACTTCGCCGCCGGCTCGATCGTGGCGGCCCTGCCGGTGATGCTCCTGTTCCTGTTCTTGCAGCGATTCCTGATCTCTGGCCTGACCGCGGGCGCGGTCAAGGGCTGACCGAAGGACGTGTGAGTTCCCGTCGCGTCGTTAACCTGAACCCTGGAGGTCGCCTCATGCGGACCCTACGTATCGGAATCATCGTGCTGGCGGCTGTCGGCCTGCTGGCCGGCAGCGCGCTGGCTGCCAAGATCACCATCAAGGACCCGCGCGGCGACGATTTCGGGCCGGGCGGCTACGTGTACCCGACCGACGCCGTCTACACGCCCGGCTCGTTCGACCTGCTCGAGTTCGTGTTCGAGGACAAGGGCAAGGAATGGCAGATCGACTGCACGGTCGCCGCCCGCCTCGAGGATCCCTGGCGCATGGGGTCCGGCTTCTCGGTGCAGATGATCTTCGTCTTCATCGACAACGCCTCCGGCGGCCACACCGCCACCCCGCCGGGCCTCAACGTGCTGATGCATGACGACACGGCCTGGGACAAGTGCGTGATCCTCTCGCCGCAGCCGATGGCCCGCGTGCAGCAGGAGGTCGAGGCCAAGGCCGGCGCCATGGCCAAAGACATCGTCACACCGACGCGTGTGCGCGGCGCCCGCTCGACCATCACCGCCCGCGTGCCCAAGGACGCGATCGGCGAGGGCGACCCCTCCACCTGGAAGTTCCAGGTCTTCACGCAATCCAACGAGGGCTTCCCCGACGCCGGCGACCTGCTGACCCGCAAGGTCAACGAGTTCGAGGGCCAGCACCGCTTCGGCGGCGGCACCGACTTCGATTGCGATCCGCACGTCATCGACATCCTGGGCGACCACGCCCAGCTCAAGGCCTACGTGTGCAACGACGACGGCACCACCGAGAAGCTGGCCGTCGTCAAGATGGTGTCGCCGTAAGGACGCGGACGACCAACGACCTGAGGAGGTCCCGACGATGAATCGATTCCTGACGTTCTGCCTGCTGATGGTCTTCCTGATCGCCGCGGCGCCTGGCGAGGCGCCCGCGGCCGACGGCCAGACCCTGCGCTGGACCGGCGTCAACTACACGAAGTTCCTGTGGGGCAACCGCCACATCGACGGCTCGATGTACAACTTCACGACGATCCCGGGCGAGGGCTTCGGCGACAACGGCCAGGCCACCGAGTTCGAGATCCTCTTCCAGAGCCGTCCGAGCAGCAAGATCGAGGTCAACGGCCGCATCAAGAGCCGTTTCAATCAGAACCACTGGACCAATTTCGGCGGCTTCGGCGGCAATCCCAGCGCCGACGGCGTCGGTGGCGATCGCGGCGAGTTCGATCCCCGCAGCAACGAGTACATCAAGCTGCGCGGCGTCACCGTGAACATCACGCCGGGCTATTCGTGGCTCAGCCGGGCCACCATCGGCTCGAGCGACATGGGCATGTTCGACCCGTTCACCATCGGCAAGATCCGTTACATCGACCGCGACAACGGCAAGGGCCTGTTCTTCAACGGCAGCTTCTCCGGCGGCCAGCTCACCTATGACCTGGCGCGCGTCTCGTTGCCGCGGCTGTGGGCCGGCCCGAACTACGTCACGGGCGACTACACGGCGCAGGACGCGGCCTACGGTCTGCAGCTGAAGTTCCGTCCCGACCGCGCCGTGCTCCTGACCGGCATCTTCAAGTACCTCGGCGACGTGGAGCACGACCCCGCCGACACCGACATGAACAATGGCCGCGACCTGCGGCTGCGCCAGAAGAACCGCGTCTACGGCATGAAGCTGGACTGGGCGGCCGACATGCTCGACCTGAGGGCCGCGGCTTACTACGCGCAGTACTACACCCTCAACACGCTGGGCACCGGCGGCCTCACCAGCTACACCGCCTACCCGCTGGGCGACCTCGACGACTGGACCTACCTGGTCAACGCCAACGTCGATGACCTGGGCGGCTCCGGCCTGAACCTCAACCTGCAGTACTTCAACATCGGTTCGGACTGGGTCTCGGTCATGGCCGCCCGCCGCGAGAGCGACGTGCTGATCACCGAGGGCCACGAGGGCGCCTTCTTCTTCCCCGAGGCCGACAACGCGTCCTGGAAGGGCAGCTCGGTCATGGGCTACGGCGGCTTCCTCGGCCACGCCCAGCAGGTCGCGACCACCAACGTGGACAACGAGTTCACCGACTTCGACGAGCCTCTGGCGCAGTCGGTCATCGGCTGGAAGGGGTTCACGGTGGTGCCGAGCTGGGGCAGCGGTTCGCTCGATCTCAAGGGCGAGTATTCGTACATCGACTACAACACGAACTGGCAGATGTGGGGCGACGCGGAGAACTTCACGATCGGCAGCTCGCCCTACGTGACGAGCGAGCCGGATGCGGGTTTCGGCAGCTTCCGCAACGTCTACATGCCGTTCCAGGAGAAGACGACCACGATCTACATGCTGCGCATGGACTACCTGCTGGACGTCGGCAAGGGCGTCGACGTGCACCTGCGCTGGAAGTACATCGACGAAGAGGATCTGCGCATCAACGAGGACGAGTTCCTGCCGGCCAACAACGCCGACGTCGCCGGCTACTTCGGCGCGGCGCCGAACGCCGGGCAGTGGGCCGACTTCGACGACCTCGCCGACGACGACAAGAAGCTGGACATGTACCTCTACGAGGTCGGCGCCGGCTACCAGCTCACCGACGAGCTGTATGCCAAGCTCACGTTCCAGCACTACGACGTCACGCTGGTCGACGGCAACACCGCCTTCCAGGGCAACCGTTCGCACCGCATGGCCGGCGGCGAGCACAAGAAGAACAACCTCATCCTCAACGCCAGCTACATGGTGGGCGGCGCCGAGTTCGGCATGGTCCTGCAGACCAGCTTCGGCGAGTGGGCGCCCAATTTCGGCGATGGGTTCACGCCCACCGTGCAGGACGGCGAGCGTGGCTTCGTCGACAGCTGGGGCGTGTTCCAGAGCCTCGAGAAGCGCGAGTACACCCACCACCGGATGAAGGCCTACATGAAGCTCCTGTTCTAGGAGCCTGCGGCCGCCATCAGGGACCCCGGGGCGGTTGCTCCGGGGTCCCCTCACGAAGGAGTGGAGTCATGTCGCGACGGCTGTTTGCCGCCCTGCTGCTCGGGTTCATGGTGCCGCAGGCGGCGGCGGCCAGGACCGTGGTCCAGCTCGCCGACCCGCGCGGCGACGATCACGGCGATGGCCACCTCGTCTACCCGTCGCAAGGGTTCGCCCGGGGCGACCTCGACCTGACCGGCTTCACGGTCGAGAACAAGCGCGACAGCGCGGTCTTCACCGTCGAGTTCGCCGGGCGCATCAAGCAGCCCCAGCGCGGCGCCGCCGACGAACTGGGCACCGATTTCACGCTCATCGCCCGCCATGGCTTCTACCAGTTCAACATCGACATCTACATCGACACGGATCGGCGGCCCGGTTCCGGCTTCACGCGCCTCTTGCCGGGCCGCCTGGCCACCGTCGCGCCCGACGCCGCCTGGGACGTGGCCGTGATCGCCACCCCCCGACCCGAGCTGATCCGCGGCCTCTTGCCGGGCGTGCTGCCGGACGAGCCCGGCCTGCGTCGACAGGTGCACTTCCCGGCGAATTTCCGCGTGCGCGGCCGCCGGCTGAGCTTCGAGGTCCCGCACGACGTGCTCGGCGGCGCGGCCAGCGACACCTGGGCCTACACGGTCTTCGTGACCGCCGCCGACCTGCAGCCCAGCCTGGAGCTGATGTCCGGCATCGGCCTGAGCGAGAGCCAGCGCCAGCAGCTCGGCGTGTTGCCGGTCTCGCCCGGCGAATGGACCAACCGCATCGGCGGCGGCCGACCCGGCGAACCCCTGCAGCCGCCGGTCCTCGACATCTTCATGCCGCCGGGCCAGGCGCAGGAGCACGTGCTGGCCGATTTCTCGAGCCGCCACGACCGCCCCGTCGTGCTGCCGGGCGTGGTGCCCGCGGCGACGGCCACGGCCCCGGCGGCGGCCGACGACGAGCCGCGCTGGGCGCTGGGGCACTGGGACGGCAGGGTCGGTTACCAGATCTTCGTGCGCAGTTTCCAGGACTCGGACGGCGACGGCATCGGCGACGTCAACGGGCTGATCGAACGCCTCGACTACCTGAACGACGGCGATCCCAGCACCGACACCGACCTCGGCATCGAGGCGATCTGGCTCTTGCCCATCTTCCCATCGCCGAGCTACCACGGCTACGACGTCATCGATTACGAACGGGTCAACCCGCAGTACGGCACGGACGCCGACTTCGATCGCCTGGTGCGCGAGTGCCGCCGCCGCGGCATCGAGGTCGTCCTGGACCTCATGCTGAACCACACCAGCAGCCAGCATCCGTGGTTCGTCGAGAGCAAGCGCGGCCCGGACTCGCCGAAGCGCGACTGGTACCTCTGGCGCCAGGACGACCCCGGTTGGACCCAGCCCTGGGGCGGCAGCAACGCCACCTGGCACGCCCACGACGGCTGGTACTACTACGGCGTGTTCTGGGGCGGCATGCCCGACCTGAACTTCCGCAACCCGGCGGTGATGGAAGAAGCGAAGCGCCTTTCGCGCCTGTGGCTCGACCGCGGCGTGGGCGGCTTCCGCCTCGACGCGGCCCGCCACCTGATCGAGACCGGCCCCGGCCAGGAGCAGAACGACACGCCCGAGACCCACGCCGCCTGGCGCGAGTACTCCCGTTTCATGCGCTCCGAGTACCCCGATCGCCTCATGCTCGGCGAGATCTGGGCCGGCCCGGCCGAGGTGGCGCCCTACTACGGCGATGCCGCGCGTGTTTCCGGCGGCGACAGCTTCGCGATGACCTTCAACTTCGCGCTCGGCGGCGGCATCGTGCAGGCCGTGAACCTGAGCGACCACAACGCCCTGACCGCGGTCCTGGTGCAGATGGCCACGCTCTACCCGCCCGGCGTGCTGGACGGCACCTTCCTGGCCAACCACGACATGACCCGATTGGCGACCCAGCTCGGCGGCAACCCCTCGAAGCTGCGCCAGGCTGCGGCGCTCCTGCTCACGTTGCCCGGCACGCCCTGGCTGTACTACGGCGAGGAGGTGGGCCTGCTCAACGGACCGGGCGGCCGCGACGAGTTCAAGCGCACGCCCATGCCCTGGGCCGACGACGACCGCGCGTTCACCGCCGGCGTGCCCTGGCACCCGTTCGCGCCGGGCCGCGAGGTCGCCAACGTGGCCGCGCAGCGCGACGATCCCGGCAGCCTGCTCGCCCATTACCGCCGCCTGATCCGCCTGCGCCAGCAGGAGCCGGCGGTGCGGCGCGGCACGGTCACGCTCGTGACCCTCGACCGGCAGCCCCGGGCCGCGGTGGCTTACCTGCGCGAGGTCGCCGAGCAACGCGTGCTGGTAGCCCACAACCTGGCCGACGAGCCGGTCACGTTGAGCTGGACGCTCGATCCGGCGCCGGCCGGCTATCGCCCGCTCTACGGCGACCACGGCGTGGGCGTTCCGGTGTCCGGCGCGGTCACCATGCCGGCGCGCTCGACCGGCGTCTGGGAGCTGCTGCGATGAACCGCAAGCTGGTCGGCAAGGTGATCCTCGAGGGAACCCGCCTGACCCACAAGACCGACCTGGCGTTCGCCCTGAACGAACACCCTCGGTTCGTCGGACCGCGCCGGTATCGTTATCACTCGCCGATCGTCTCCGGCGAGTGGTGCGGCTTCACGAACTTCCCCTGGGGCCGCGGCCTGGTCAACTACGATCCCGACGCCGAGCACCAGCTCGCGATGGACACCTACGCCACCTGGGCCACGTTGTTCGCCCAGCTCCGTTACTACACCTGGATCGTCGATCGCTTCCACATCTCCACGCAGTGTTTCCAGCGCCTGCACCACGGACGCGACGTCGATTTCGCCTGGCTCGAGGAGCGCTTGCTACCGCTGAACTTCCGCCTCGTGCACTGCGTCCGTCGACCGGAGACGTTCGCGCAGGCCCGTCGGGAACGCTTGCGCGTCTCGGGCAATCCGTCCCAGTACGACGACCTCGCCGTCTTCGTCGCCGAGCAGGACCGGCTGCGCGAGCTGGTCGGCCGATCGGCGTTGCCGAGCCTCGAGCTCGATCTTTCCGACGATGATGTCGATGCTGCCGCCGATCGACTGGTCGACTGGCTGGAAGCCACCGGCGGCCTGCATCTGGACGACCAGCCTGCCGGGATGGCACGATGACGAATCCCGAAGCACCCCGCGGCCGGCTCGATCCCCGCTCGTCGGCGATCGCCGACCTGCTACGCGTCATGCGCGGCCAGCCCGACGAGCTGATCCCGTTCCAGGAGGTGCAGCGCCGCCTGCAGCTTTCCCACATGATCGACCGGGGCATCCGCGCGGTGCCGCTGGCGGCGATCGTCGGTTCGATGAACCGGCCCCAGGATTTCGACCGCGCCTTCCTGCCGCAGGACGAGGCTGGACGCGAGCGCGTGCGCCGTCTGCGCGACCATGCCGAGACGGCCGGCTTCCCGCCGGTGGCGCTCTATCAGGTGGGCGGGGCCTACTTCGTGGTCGATGGCCACCACCGCATCGCGGTCGCGCGCCAGGTCGGCTCCGACACCATCGAAGCGCACGTGCAGGAATTCGGCACCGAGGTGCCGGTGGCGCCCATCGACTCGCTCGCGAGCATCCTGGCCCGGGCCGCCGCCAAGAACTTCGCCGACAAGACGGGGCTGCCGATCGACGGCCACGAAGCGATCGCGCCCACGGCGCCGGCCGGGCACGACCGCCTGCTCGAGCACATCGCCGGCCACCAGTACTACCTCGGCACCATGTACGGCCGCGCCTACGCGTGGGAGGAGGCCGTGCGTTCGTGGCACGCGACGGTCTACCGCCCGGTGATCGCCGTGATCCGCGAGCACGACCTGCTCAAGGATTTCCCCGGCCGCAGCGAGGCCGACCTCTATCTGTGGGTGAGCGACCGCCTGCATTTCCTGCGGGAGGAGCATCGCGACCACGCCTTGCCGCCGATCGTCGCCTTGCCGGTGCCGGGCCGCTGGCGGCGGTTCTGGCGACGCATGCGGCCGCGAGCGCTGCGGCGGCGGCGGCCGGAGCGGTAGCGACGGCCAAGATCAGCGGTAGTACGGCGTCGGCACGCCCACCTTGCGCGCGAAGAAGCGTCCGAACAGCTCCTGGCCAGCCGGGAAACACGTGCGATCGGCGTACATGACCACGATGTCCGCCTTCAGGCTGCCTCCCGACATGCGCAGGGCCACGATGCTCCGCGTGGTCATCCAGCCCAGTTCGTAGCGCACCAGGCCAAGCCCGAGCGCTTCGGCCCACAACGATCGGTCGCCCGCGAACATCGGGTCTTCCCAGTCCCAGCGTTCGATCTGTGGGTCGCCCCAGGCCGCGGCCAGCTCGGCGCGCCGGGCCTTGGCGTCGTCGAAGTAGGGGTCGAGCTCGTCGTGGGTGTCCGACCACTGGTAGAACCCCATGCACAGCTTGTCGTCGTGGAAGAGGTAGACCACCTGGCACGGCCGGCCGCTGACCACGGCGGCGTACACCAGCAACGGCCCCTCGTTCAGGATCGGCGCGCCGGGCTCGTGCTGGCGGACCTGCTGGCGCGTCTGGCCCCAACGGGCGTCACGAAAGTCCTTGCCGTCGGCCGGCAAGACGACTCCGGCCGTGCTCGCCGTCGTTGTGATGATGGTCAAGAGCAGGGCGCAAGCCGGTGTGAACCGGCGGAATTCCTGGCGCATCGGCCACCTCCACGTGGGTTCCAGAGGAGGCTTGCAGGATCCAGGCCGCCGGCGCGGCTATTCGCGGCAGACCACGAGGGTCAAGACGAGCGGACGCTGGTCTTCCGGGTCGCGGGACGCGTCAGGAACGACCGGTTGACCGTCGAGCGTGCGCCACTGCAGGGAGACCTGGACGGCTTCGGTTTGCGGCCCGGCGACGGTCCAGCCGCCCGGAATCGGCGCGTCGGTGCGATGGATCACGACCTCGGTGGGCTCGACGATCGTCACCACGGCGCTGGTCGGCAGCGAGGCGGCGCTGGTTGCGGCCGCCGGGCCCAGAAGGGCCGCCAGCATCGCGGCCATCCAGATCATCGCGACTGAACGCGCGCGTGGTTTCATCGGGTGTCCATGTTCCGACGTTGCAGGTTGCAAGGGTATGCCTTGCAATATGATACCAGTATTTGCCTCGTCGTGCAATCTGCAACGCCTGCCGGCTGAGGCACAGGGTTTGCGCATCCTTTTCGTGACCGTGCTCGCGGAGCTGCCACACGGCTGGTTGGACATCGTGTCAAGTCGTTGCAGATCATGGATTTCGGCAATCAGCCGTCGCCACATTCCTAGATCGGAGCTGAACGGGATGCCAGGTCGACGACCGCGCCCGGACCGCCGGCTGGCCAGAATCATGGCAGGCGCCATCATGGTGCTGCTGGCCGTTCCGGCCGTGCCGCTGGACTCCGGCGACGGCACCGTGATCGCCCCGCAGCCGGGCAGGCGCCCGCTGCCGCCGCTCTCCGGCAAGATCACCGGTCTTGATCGCGGCCCGGCGAGCGCGGACAAGGCCGAGCTCTCGGTCTATCAGGAATACCCCATGGAGTTCGGCGCGCTCTGCCGCAAGAGCGGTTCGGTGGTGCTCGGCGTCAACGACGCCATCATTCACGATCCGGACGTGCTCGTCTACGGCGGCACGCCGTACTCCGCGGTGATCCGGCTCGAGGGCGACCCTTTCCAGAACGTGACCATCACGATCACCGCGCCGCCCGCCGTCGGTTTCCAGCTCGATGAATTCACGACCGATCGCGGCCCGTTGCCGCTCGTCTCGCAGACGCTCGATGGCGCCGGCCTCCTGACGTTCCAGCTCGGCGCGCGCCTGACGCTGAATGCCGCGGCCCTCGCGTCCGGCGCCGACCAGCAGATCTCGTATACGATCTCCACGTTCTCCGAGTGATCTGACCCCCCGAGAATTTTCTCTGAAGATTCCGCTAAAGCACTCCGCGCACCATCCGAATCAATCCGCGTGCAAGGGCTGAAGAGCATTCGGAGCCAGCCCTGGAGAAACTGGACGGAATCCAGAGGAAGTTCGTGAACCGGATGCCCCCGGTTCAACAAAAGGAGTCAGTAATGAAGAACTTCTCGCGTTTCTCGATCCTGGCCGTGGTGCTCTTGGGCCTCGCTGGCAGCGCCGCTGCCGTCGACCTGGTCACCTTCGCGGTCGTCGACATCGTCGAGGGTATCACGGTCACGCAGACCTCCGCGCTGAACTTCGGCGTGCTGGTCAAGAATGACGGCGTCGTGGTGATCACGGCGCAGGATGGCAGCTACACGAACGCCGACAACATCGTGATCGATGGCTCGTCGATCGCGCAGGGCGTGTTCGTCGTGGACTCGGCGCCGGGTGCCGACATCGAGGTTGCCTGTTCCGCCGGCGCGATGCCCCCCGGCCTGGCGCTGACCGCGTTCACGGCTAGCTGGGACAACGGTGCCGATGCCCCCGCCGTGACCGGTACGCCGGCCACGCACACGATCGTCGGCGCTTCGGTGGGCCTGGAGATCGGCGCGACGCTGACCGTGACCGGCAACACGGTCGCGGTGGCCAACGCGGTCCAGCTGCCTTACACCGTGTCGGTGACCTTCCAGTAGACGCGACGGATTCCGCCAGCGGAACCGTTCGGGACGAGGGCCGATGGCCCTCGTCCTTCTTCTATTTGCTCGATCCACATGGCACATGGGTTGCGTGTCTTGCTCGCTTGGCCAACGATCGTTCGGCCAACGCGTTGTCATGTTGACACTTGCATCGTTCAGGAGGCGTCCTCGATGGTCCTGATCCCGGCACCCCGTGGCAAGCGCCTGGGCAGACTCTGCTGCCTGGTCATCCTGTTGACGGCCAACGTCGCCCTGGCGCAGGGGGTTTCCGTGGCCCCGAGCCGAATCGTGCTCGACGGCAAGACCCGCGCGGCCACGGTCTTCCTGTCGAATCGCAGCAACGAGACCGAGACCTACAGGATCTCGCTTGCCGAGTACCGGATGTCAGAAGACGGGTCTCTCGTTCGTGTCGACTCCATGCAGACCAGCCCCAGCTTCGCCGGCGAGGTCCTTCGATACTCGCCACGCCGGGTCGTGATTCCACCTGGCGGTTCGCAGACCGTACGGCTGCTGGTCCGCAGACCGACCGACCGCGCGCTCGACGACGTCGAGTTCCGCGCCCACCTCTCGGTATGCTCGGTCCCCACCGTGCCGCGACTGGCGGAGATGGAAGCGGCGCCCCTCCCCGAGCTGCGGGACGACCAGTTCAGCGTGCAACCCGTGGCGTCGGTCGAGACCCTCGTGCCCATCGTGGTGCGACTGGGGCAACCTCGGGCCGAGATGGCGATCAAGGACGCCACCATCAAGCACGGTCCGGACGGGATGGTGGTGCATTTCACGATCGAGCGCCATGGCGACCGATCGCTCTACGGCAATCTGACGCTCAGCCACGTCGATGGACAAGGCAAGGAAACCCAGCTGCACTTCAGCCGGGGCATCGCTGTCTACACGCCCAACCCGCGGCGCACCTTCGCCATCGCGCCGAGCGTTGCCGGCGTCGATCTGCGGACCGGGCGCGTCGTGGTCGAGTACCGCGAAGTACCCGAGGGCGGCGGCGATCTGCAGGCCCGCATCGAGATCCTACCGCCATCGGTGAGCCGCCGATGAGGTGACGATCCGGCCGGGCATGACGGCGCTGCTGGCGCTGTTGGTGGTACTGGCGGCGCCGTTCCAGGCGGCCGCCGACCGTTCCTTGCTCGTGCCGGTCGATGAGCAGGATCTGCTGATTCTCGAAGTGCACGTCGAGCGATACCTCGCCAGCCGCGGCCTGCTCGGGTACCACCACGGCGACCAGGTCCTGTTGCCGTTGGGAGAGCTCGCGGCCGTGCTCGAGTACGCCGTTCATGCCGATGTCGAACAACGGATCGTCACGGGCTGGATCATCAGCGAGAACAGATCGTTCCGACTGGACGTCGACGCAGCCACGGTCATCGTCGACGGTCGCGAGTCCGCGCTCGAGGATCCGTGCCTCTACGTCGACGCTGACGACATCTACGTGACGAGCGAATTGCTCTCCGCATGGTGGCCACTCGATCTCGAGGTCGATCTGCGCGGCTTGCGCGTGCTGGTCAAGCCTCGAGAGACCGTCCCGCTCATCCAGCGACTCCAGCGCGAACAGGCCTGGAGCCAACGCATCCCAGGCGTGGACCAGGACCTGTTGTACCCACGGCAGGTCGCGCCCTATCGCCTCGCCACCTGGCCGTTCCTCGACGCAACGGTTTCTTGGCAGAGCGACCGGCGCGGAGAACTCTGGCGAGGATCGCTGCTGAGCCGGGGCGACCTCGCCCGCCTCAGCGTCACCGGATTCGTCGGCTACGAACAGCAGCTACCGGAGCCCTGGACGGCTTGGGTGAGGGCCGGGCGTAGCGACCGCGAAGGCCGCCTGCTCGGCCCGTTGGCCGCGACCAGTTACGAATTCGGCGACGTGACGAGCGAATCCCAGTCGCTTCTCGGCGCCTCGACGCGCGGCCGCGGACTGGCGCTGACCAATCGGCCTCTCGGCAGCGTGTCCCAATTCGACGTCATCGACGTCAACGGCGACGGACCGCCCGGCTGGGATGTCGAGCTCTACGTGAACGGCACGCTGCACGCGCTGCAGACCGTCGGTAGCGACGGCCACTACCATTTCGCCGAGGTCCCGCTGCGCGTCGGCGTCAACAGCATCCGTGCGGTGATGCACGGACCTCACGGGCAGGTCCGGGAGCAGGTGTTCACGTACAACATCCGTTCCGGCATGTGGAAACGTGGGCATCTGCATTACGGCTACACGGGCTTGCAGGTCGACGAGTCGTTGGTCGGCGCGCGTCCGTCTCTGGCTCGCCCCGAAAATACGGGTCTCTGGAGTCACCAACTGGACGTCGGTTACGGACTGCGCTCAACGACGACGCTCGGCGCTACGGCGAGCATCATGCCCGTTGACGGCGAGCAACGTCGATACCTGCAGGGTCGACTCCTGCAGTCGCTCGGCAGCCTCTACCTGCAAGCGCTGGCGATTCGGGACCTGGAAGGCGGCATGGCAGGGAGCGTATCTGCCCAACTGCCGGTCGGCCGTCAGTCGCTGCTCCTGCGTTACGCGCAGTTCGACGACTTCACGAGCAATAGCATCGAAGGTAGCGGCGACCTGAAAAGGCGCGCCGAATCCCGACTTTCCGGCGCCTGGCGGCCCGGCGAGCACCATCCCATCAGCTACAGCCTGCGCTGGCAAGGCGAGGAGTTTCGCGACGAATTCGACCTGCGGCGCCACTACGTCGATCTCTACCTGGGCACCAGCGTCCGCAGCCTGAGCCTCGGCCACGACGTGACCTACCTGCACCAGCGCGGCGCCGAGGACCGCGAGGTGGCCCTCGGACGCCTGATGGTCGCCGGGCAGCTAGCCGGCTTGAGGCTGCGCGGCGACGTCGACTACGACCTGCTCGACAGCGGCCGCTTGCGGTCGGTCGGCCTGACCGGCACCTACACCTTCCGACCCAACCTCACCGGCCAGATCATCGGCCGTCACGTGCTGCAGGACGAGGACGTCTCCAGCGTCCTGGGCAGTCTGGACTGGCACCTGCGACCGGTGCGCATCGGCCTGCGCCTCGGCCACGACACCAGCACCGGCAACAGCGTCGGCCTCTCGGCCGCCACCTCGTTGATGCGCGCACCCAGCCACGGCAGCTGGTTCGTCACCAGTCAGCGACTCACCCAGTCCGGCGCCGCGATCGTGGCCGCGTTCGTCGATCACGACCAGGATGGCGCCTTCGGACCCGGCGACGAGCCCCTCGCCGGCGTCGGGTTCCGGCGCAACCCCCTGTGGCACGATGTCCGCACCGATCCGGCCGGCCATGCCCTGTTGCCCGGCATCACACCCAACCAGTTCGTCAACGTCCTGGTCGACCTCGCCACGATCGACGATCCCTACCTGGTGCCCGTCCACGAAGGCATGACCACGGTCGTGCACCCCGGCGGCGTCGTGAACCTGTCCTTCCCCTTCCAGTACCTCGGCGAGATCGAGGGCATCGTCGTGCGCGACTCCTTGCGCACCATGCCCGTGCGCAGCGTGGGCCTCGAACTGCTGGACGGCAACGACGAGCGCGTGTCGACCGCGGTCAGCGAGTTCGACGGCTTCTACATGTTCCAGGGCGTGCTGCCCGGTCAGTATCGCGTCAACGTCGTCGAGAGCACGCTGCGCGGACGCCGGTACCTCGTACCCGAGCCTCAACCGGTGACCGTGCCGCCGGGCGGCGACTACGTCGTGGGCCCCACGATCTACCTGCTCGATCCGGATCTCGAGCCGGCGCCGGTCGACCTCGCGGTCGAAGAGCCGGTGATCGTTGCCAGCGGCGATGTCGGACCTGGCCAGGGCCCCGGCCCCGGCGAGGGCCCGGGCGGCGCGGGCACCGCACCGGGGCTGGAGTCTGGATCGGCGACCGGAACGGGTTCCGGACCCGCGGCGAGCCCGGCTCCGTCGACCCCGCCACCGGCCACGTCGCAGCCGGCGCCAGCCACGCCGCAGCCGGCGCCAGCCACGCCGCAGCCGGCGCCGACGACGCCGCGCCCGACTCCGGAGATCGCCGCCGGCCCTTCGACGGCCCCCTCGGAGGCGCGCCCCACGCGTCCCACGCCGCCCACGCCACCCGCGGAGGCCCCGCCGGCCATCACGCCTGACGTCGCCCGCACCCTGCACCTGATCCACGAGCTGCTCTTCGACAGCAAGCTCTTCGCGGGCTCCGGACGCTAGCCGATCCGGAGCTGCGGCGGCCCGGGATCGGCATGGTTACCATGCCCGGAATGGTATGTTCCGCCCCTTCCTGGAGGTACTCATGACCGACGCCGGCACCATGCGCCACCCCAAGGCCCTCTACTATCTCTTCTTCGTGGAACTCTGGGAGCGCTTCAGCTACTACGGGATGCGGGCGATCCTCGTCCTGTACCTGGTCAACCGCATGTACGCCGACCTCGCGCGCGCCGAGGCCGACGGTCTGGCGATCGGCATCTACGCGGCGTTCGGCGCCCTGGTCTACGCGACGCCGGTGCTCGGCGGCATGCTCGCCGACCGCTTCCTCGGTTACCGCAACGGCATCATGACCGGCGGCGTCCTGATGGCCATCGGGCTGTTCATGATGGCGGCGGGAAGCTCGTTCCTGTTCTTCGCGGGGCTGGGCTTCCTGGTGGCCGGCAACGGCCTGTTCAAGCCCAACATCAGCTCCATGGTGGGCAACCTCTACGGCCCGGGCGACCCGCGTCGCGACTCGGGCTTCACCATCTTCTACATGGGCATCAACATCGGCGCGTTGCTGTCGCCGCTGGCCTGCGCCGGCATCGCCGCCGCCTACGGCTACCAGTACGGCTTCGGCCTCGCCGGCATCGGCATGTTGCTGGGGCTGGTCATCTTCCGCGCCGGCATCGCGCAGGGGGTCTTCAAGGACAACGGCCTGCCGCCGGACACGCCGGAGAACCGGGGCCGGGTCATGGGTCTGAGCAAGACCCGTCTGTCGATCCTGCTGTCCTTCGTGGCGGCGCCGATCCTCGCCCTGCTCATCTACTTCAGCCACCTGGCCGGCGCCCTGCTCTACGTCGTGGCCGCCCTGGTCGTCATCACCGTGGGGCGCGAATTCGTGCACCTCAGCCGCCCGGAGCGCGAGAAGATCCTGGCGATCTTCATCCTTTCGCTCTTCACGGTCATGTTCTGGGCGTTCTTCGAGCAGGCCGGCAGCACCATCACCCTGTTCGCCCAGCGCAACGTCGACCTCGTCGTGATCAACGCCGGGCAGACCAACAGCATCAACCCGCTGTTCATCATCGCCCTGGCCGTGCCGTTCTCGATGTTCTGGACCTGGCTGAGCGCCCGCGGCCGCAACCCCCGCACGCCGCTCAAGTTCGCGTACGGAATCGCGCAGCTCGGCCTCGGCTTCTTGATCTTCGCCTGGGGCGCGCGGTTCGCCGGCGAGACCGCCCTGGTGCCGATGATCTTCCTGATCCTGGGCTACTTCTTCATCACCACGGGCGAGCTCTTCATCAGCCCCATCGGGCTGTCGATGGTCACCCGGCTATCGCCGAAGAAGCTCGTGTCCTTCATGATGGGCGTCTGGTTCTTGGCCATGGCGTTCGCGCAGCACATCGCCGGCATCATCGCCCGCTTCACCACGCGCAGCGCGGCGTCGGGCGACACCTGGCTCGATCGCTTCGCGGCCCAGGTGACCGGGCTCGGACAGGCGCAGGGCGGGGCCCAGGAGACGCTGTTCATCTACACCAGCGTCTTCAGCTCGATCGCCGTGGTCGCGTTCGCGCTGGCGGTGGTCGCGCTGGTCTGCGCGCCGCTGATCAGCAAGCTGATGCACGGCGAGCACTGAGTTCACC
>CAZVWL010000006.1:0-36730 GCA_964630845.1 uncultured Fibrobacteraceae bacterium | reverse complement strand
CCTCGTCGGGGGCCACGATGTAGGTCACGTCCTGGCCCTTCTCGCGCAGGGCGACCACGATCTGGTCGCTCTCGATCTGGGTCACGCGCGGGTCGTTGGCGCCGTGCACCACCAAGAGCGGGGCCTTGATCTGATCGGCCGAGAACAGCGGCGACCGGGCGATCAGATCGGCGCGGTCGGACTCGATGTCCGGGTTGCCGACGCGGCGGTACCACGAGCCCTCGAGGAACGGCTTCCAGTAGTCGGGGAAGCTCTCGATCAAGGTCAGCAGGTTCGACGGCGCCACGTACGGGATGCCGCAGGCGTACAGATCGGGCGTGAAGGTGACGCCGGCGAGCGTGGCGTAGCCGCCGTAGGAGCCGCCGAAGATGGCCACGCGGGCGGGGTCGGCGATGCCCTGGGACTTCAGCCACTGCACGGCGTCGGTGATGTCGTGCTGCATGGCGCCGATGCCCCACTCGCGGTTGCCGGCGTTCAGGTAGCGCTTGCCGAAGCCGTCCGAGCCGCGGAAGTTCACCTGCATCACCGCGTAGCCGCGGTTGGCGAGGAACTGCGCGTAGGGATCGTAGCCCCACATGTCGCGGGCCCAGGGGCCGCCGTGGATGTACATCACGGTCGGCAGGTTGGTGGCCGGCACGCCGCGCGGCAGGGTGAGGTAGCCGTAGATCGTCAGGCCGTCGCGGGCCGTGTAACGCACCGGCTGCATGGGCGCCAGGTGCTCGCTCGGCAGGTCAGGGCGCGAGCGGTACTGCAGGGCGGCCTGCTTGCTCGCGACGTCGTAGAGGTAGATCGAGCCGGGATCCACGTCGCTGGTCACGGCGACCAGCAGCTTGCTCATGTCGCGCGTCGTGCTGGTGACCGAGACCTCGCCGTCCGGCAGCGCCTTGCGCAGGTTCTCCCACAGGCGCGCCGCGAACTCGGTGCGCGGGTAGATGCGCACGCGGTCGCCCACGTACACGGTCGCCAGCAGCTCGTCGGTCTCCGGGTGGAACGTGGCGCCGCCGAAGTCCACCTGGCCGTCGGGGTCGTTCTCGATGAACTGCATGACGCCGGTCTCGACGTCCAGCAGCATGAGCTGTTCGAGGTCGACCTCGCCGACGTTCGAGACCACGTACACGTGGCGCCCGTCGCGGTGGAAACGCGTCGGGTAGAGCGACTCCTCGAACGTGGCCTTGGCGAGGACCGTGTAGCCTTGCAGGTCGACGCGCAGCAGCTCGTTGCCGCCGTCCGGCAGCGGGCGCATGGCCAGGCGCAGGCGGCCGTCGAGGTCGAACACCCAGCCGCTGATCTCGTCGGTGTTCTCGCGCAGCAGCGTGCGCTCGCCCGAGGCGATCGACACGCGGTACACGTCGTGGTAGCTGGGGTCGCGGTCGTTCAGGCCGACCAGGATCAGGTCGGGCGTGCTCTTGGGCGTCGCGTAGATCACGGCCCGGGCGCCGGGCACGGGCGTCAGGTTGCGCGCGGTGGGCACGCCGGTCTCGGCGACCACGGCGCCGGCGGGGTCGACCGCCCACACGTGGAAGTTCTCGTCGCCGTCGCGGTCCTGCACGTAGAGCACGAAGCGGCTGTCGTAGCTCCAGAAGTAGCCCGGCACCGGGCGCTTGTCCGCGGTCAGGGGTCGCGCCTGGTCGAACGACTCCTCGGCCCGCTTGACCCAGATGTTGCGGGCGCCCGCGTAGGGCTTGATGAAGCTCACCCAGCGGCCGTCGGGCGAGAGCTGGGCGCCGGAGATCTCGGGATCGCCGAAGAAGAGTTCGCGGTCGAGCAAGGGGGGCACGGCGTCGGCGACCTCCTGGGACTTGGCGGCGGTCTGCTGCGAATCGTCAGCGCTGCAGCCGGCCACGAGGGCCAGGGCGGCGAGCGACAGGATTCCCAAGAGTAGTCGGGAAACGCGGATCATGACAGGGGGCTCCTTGGGGGTGCGGGGTTCGGGGCGGCATTGGGACATCCTCATGATACGTGAGAATCGCGGAAATGTTCGATGAGTGGCCAGGGCGGCGTACCGGCCCGGCGCTACCGCTGTCCCCATAGGTACACCCATCAGCCTCGCCCCCGGCCGTTCGCCGCACCGCGCCCACGCCCAACCGGGCGCTCTGCGCTGCGACAAGCCATCGAACGGCCCATCCGGTAGCCCCCGCGGCAGGTTGGCCGCCGATTTGCAGTGGCACCGGCGCAGCAACGCCGGCATCACCAACCCGCAACCTGAAGGACGGACGCTCATGAAACACCCGATCCCGGCCCTGATGCTCCTCGCCCTGCTCGCCCTGGCTGTCGCCGGCTGCGGCGACGACAACCCCACCAGCCCGGCCACCGAACCGGCCACGGCCGACACCGATGCCGCCGTGGTCCTGGCCGGCGACCTCGCGGCCGACGGCGGCGGCGTGACCGACCAGCTCGTCGACATCGCCGCCGCCATGGGCGACCTCGACGGTCCCGGCAAGACCGGCAGTAGCGGACGCTTCCACGAGATGACCTACGACCCGGACACCGGCACCTGGACGCTCACCGTCTCGCGCGAGCGGGGCGATCCCGAGGGTCCGGTGTATGCCGCCATCTCCCGCGTGTACACCCTGCGACTGCTGAACGCCGAGGGACAGCCCCAGCAGTTCCGCATCGTCGAGGGCGACACCGCCCGCACCGCCGAGTTCGCCATCGTGTCGGGCACCGGCACGCACCGCACGCCGCGCTTCGAGCAGAACCTCGACGGGCTCGAGGCCGCCTACCTGATCACCGGCGTGCACACCGACCTGCTGACGGTCAACGGCGTCTGGTCGCGCGCCGCCTCGAACCGGCTGGAGACGCGGCGGTTCGTGCGCACCCACACGAGCACGCTCGACCTCGAGCTGATCGACGTGGTCGTGCCTCGCGAGGCGGGGCTCGACATGCACGAGGCCATCTCGGGCCAGATCGACGGCACCTACGTCGCCGACATCACGATCGAGACCGGCGACGACTACCTCGAGCAGCACATCGAGCGAACGTTCTCGCTCGTATTCGGCGACGGCGAGGCGACGCTCACGATGGGCGGCGGCACGTACCGCTGCGATCTGTTGACCGGAGAGCTGCTGGACTGAGGGGTCGACCCGCGTTCACGGTTCGCTCGTTCACCGCGCCCGCCCCGCGATCTGCGGAGCGGGCGTGGTTCTTGTCACGGCGCCGTCAAGGCGCCAGCACGACCTTGACCCCCCGCTGCCACCCCTCGCCCGCCACCCGCACGACGTAGACCCCGGACGGGGCGCGGCGGTCGGCGAGGTCGAGCCCCGACCATGGCAGGCGCTGCTCGCCGGCGGCGAGCGGGCCCTGGTGCAGCGTGCGCACGCGGCGGCCGGCGAGGTCGTAGACCGCGGCGTCGATGGCCTGGGCCTGCGGCAGCGTGAAGACCACGCTGGTGCGCGGGTTGAACGGGTTGGGCCAGGCCGTGACCGTGGGCACGGCCAGGGCGGGCGCCACGGGGGCGGCCGTCGGCAGGTCGGCGCCCGAGAGGTTGAACTGGCCGTTGCTCACGTTGACCAGGAACAGGGCGTTGTCGGGGTCGACGGTCAGGCCGCTGAAGGTGCCGTGCAGGGTGTCGCTGCCGGCCGCGGCCACGTTGATCGCGCCGGTGATGCTCACGAGGACCTTCTCGGGCGACAGCGCCTCGAGCCAGTCCATCACGTCCTGGTACTCGGGCGAGTCGGGCAGGGTGAACGACTGGGCCTCGTCGATGAAGATGAACAGGGCGCTGGCTGTCTCCAGGTTCACCGGGTACGAACCAGGGGTCAGCGGCCCGGCGGTGCGCAGCACGATGAGCGCGCCGTCGTAGGTGGACGACGGGTTGGCCTTCACGCCGTAGATGATCGTGGTCACGGTGTCGGGCTGGGCGGCGACCGAGGCGCCGCCGACGGCCGCGGTGGCGTCGGGCGGGAAGGTGCCGTCGGGCAGCAGGCCCTCGCCTTCGGCCAGGAAGCTGCCGCTGTAGAACGGGAACGGCGTCTGGGCGTAGCTGAAGCTGACGCGGCCGCCGTCCCAGAGGGCGAGCGGGTCGCCGAACTGGGCGCTGGCGGGCAGCACGGTCAACAGCAGGGCGACCGCCGCGAGGGCGGCGTGAAGATGACGAGCGCGCGCGTTCATGGTGGACCGATCCTCTGGGTGCGGGCGAGTCGTGCGGCGGGTCGAACCGGGCCGCCGGAACCGGTCCAATGATACCACAGGTCATAAAAAATTGCGCGAAGATCGAACCGTGCGGCAGGGGGGCTGCACCTAGACGGTCCGAATCTTCGCGCGCGACCAGCGATGCGCGGGGGCTGGGGGTGCGGTGGGATGGTCAAGCCCGCCGCCCCTGTTTCCAGCCGTCTTGAGGTTAGACGCGCGGCATGAACCGGAATCACACGCGACCTGTATTTACCAGCCACGAATCTGATCTTCACATTTAACCATCGCTTAACCGTTTCATCACAATCGGTTAATAACGCGATGTTTACCTGGCGCTCACGAAACGGGCGCCACCGCGGGATCGTGAGCGCGCCGACGGCCGCCGCCGAGGGCGGGGCCGGACGGGCACGGCGGCGCCGGAGCGACGGAGAGTCAAGGAGTTGATCAACATGATGCGAACGATGGCGATGGCTGCTTGCGTGCTGATGCTGCTGGGTTCGGCGCCCGCCCTGGCCGACACCCCGCTGGCCGGCGTGCTGAACCGGCGGTTCATGCTGGTGTCCGAGGACGGCGCCTACTCGATGCGCCTGACCGGCCGCGTGCACTTCAAGGCCCAGTTTCCCACCAGCGGGCCGGCCGACGCCGCCAGCGACCAGTACTTCCAGCTCCGCCGGATCCGCACGGGCGTCGAGGGCATGCTGGCCCAGTACTACGAGTACAAGGTCGAATACGACTTCGGTCGCAACACCGCCACGCTGACCGACGGCTACCTGGGCCTGACCCACGTCGACGCGGCGAACCTGCGCATGGGCCGCTTCAAGGCCCCGTTCAGCGTCGAGGAGCTGACCTCGTCCAACAGCATCCGCTTCGTGGAGCGGTCGATGCTCAACCGCTTCGCGCCGTCGCGCCAGGTGGGCGTGGCGCTGCACGGCAGGTCGGGCGACTTCGGCTACAACGCGATGATCTACGACGGCGCGGTCAAGGGCGAGCACGTGTTCGCCGGACGCGCCACCCTGGACGTCGGCAAGGCCACGGTCGGCGTCAACGCCCTGACCGAGGACAACGCGGGGTCGGCCAGCCTGATCGACTTCCGCACCGAGCTGGGCACGCGCTGGTACGGCTACCACACCGACCTGGTGAGCGACGGCCGGCGCTCGCAGCTCGGCGGCGACGTCAGCTACTGGGGCACGCCGTTGAGCCTGGTGGCCGAGTTCGTGATGGGCGATCAGGACGTCGTGCTCGAAGACGCGAGCAAGTCGCTCAGCCACACCGGCTGGTACGTGCAGGCGGGCTACGTGCTGACGGGCGAGAACGCCACCGTCGGCGGCGTGACCCCGGCCCGCGATTTCGACCCCGCCAAGGGCGGCGCCGGCGCCTTCGAGCTGGTGGCCCGCTACGCGCAGGTCAAGACCGATGACGCGGCGATGGACTTCGCCCGCGACGGCAGCATCAAGGACGCCAGCGCGTTGACCGCCGGCGTCAACTGGTACATGAGCCGCCACACGAAGCTGATGCTCAACTACGTGCACACGTCGTTCGAGAGCGCGATCGGTGGCGACAAGAGCGAGGGCGGCGTGCTGGTGCGCATGCAGCTCAACTACTAGCGGAAAACGACACCGCCGGCGCTCGGGGCCGGCGAGGTCGGACCGGGGTGGCCTGGCTCGCGACGGCGCCAGGCCACCTCGTCGTTTCGGGCCCTCAGGCGGCCGGGCGCGCGGCGGGGCTGAGCAGCGCGGTTGATTCGTCGCGTGTCAGCACCCAGAGGCCGTAGATCCCCAGGGCCGTGCCCAGCGGGACCTTCACCAGCGATAGGCAGCAGACCACCAGGGCCAGCACGCGCCCCCACGGCTTGAGGTTCAAGAGGCCGAGGCCGGCCAGCAGGCTGGGCAACGCGAGCAACAGCATGTAGCCCGCAATCAGCGTGCCCACGGTGCTGGTGATGGCGAAGGCCTCCATGTCGCCGGACAACAGGCCGCCGCCGGCCATGATCAGCGACACCGCGATGGCGCCGAGCAGGATCACGGCGCCCTGCACGAGCAGGAGGGTGCCTAGGAGGGTGATGTGCTGGCGCATGGTCTACTTGAACACTCCTTTGACCTCGCTCCAGGATACGGCCGCGATCGGCACCACACCGCACTGGGGGCAACCGACGCCGAACGCGCCGATCTGGTCGTCGCAGCCGTTGTTGCCGGAGACGGCAGGAGAATCGGCGCAGAGGTGCACGTCGCCGCCATCCGCGTCGCAGAATAAAGGATCGCTCACCAGGTCGCCAGGTCCGTAAGGTGCGCCCTCGACGTTGTTGCCGCTGTTGCCGTGGTACAGGTTGCAGCCGTGAACCGCCGCTGCGTTGCTGATCTGCAGCCCGTGCCCCGGGGAGGTCGCGCTGACGATGTTGCGCTGGAAGGTCCCGGTCGCACCGGCAGCGTAGACCACGGCGGCGTTGGTCCAGGCGCGGTTGGCGTGGAAGGTGTTGCCGACGATCGTCGCGGTCGCCGCGTAGACGACCACGGCCCCGATCGAGCCGGTGTTCGCCAGGAACACCGAATCGGAGACCTCGAGGTTGCCCGCATTGAAGGCATTGAGCGCCCCGGCCTGTCCGTCGGTGACGTTGTCGGCGAAGGTGCATGCTTCCAGAACCAGCGTGGCGCCGAACATCACGCCGCAGGCGCCGCCGTTGTGACCGGCCTCGTTGCGAACGAACGTGCTGCGCGCGCATTGAACCAACGTCCCCGAGTGGCGCGCGTGAATGGCGCCGTTGTCCCAGCCGGCGACGTTGTCCATGAACACGCAGTCTTCGATCGTCACCAGCGGGCCGTTCCAGGCGAGGATCGCCGACCCGAAGCCGCCCTCGCCCGGCGAAAAACCGCGGGCAAACGTGATCCCGTGCAGCGTCAGCGTGTAGGGACCGTCCACGAGCAAGATGCGGTGGGTCAGCTGGCCGTCGAGGACGGCGGTGCCAGGGCCGTCGAGCGCTGAGATCGTCAGTCCATCCATCAGGATCTCCAGCGGTTCGACGTAGGTTCCGGCGCCGACCAGGATCTCATCGCCAGGAGCAGCCGCAGCGAGCGCGGCCGCCACGGTCAGGAAGTCACCGGTGCCATCCGGACGCACGACGTGCGTGGCGGCGGAGGCCGTGTGGCACGTGGAAACGGCGGCGGCGAGCGCGATCACGAGCAGCAGCATTCGGGTCATTGCGGCACCAATCCCCTCTGATTAGCACGTCAACGGCCGACCTCGACTCGAGGCAAGCCTCACACCGAGGAATGATACCACATCGGCTACGATTCCTTGACGGAAATCACGAGGACCGCCGTGGCCATCACCGGCAGCGGGGTCGTGTCCGCGCGGAAGAGGGTGCCGCGCAGGAGGTCACGCAGCGGACGCCAGCGCAGGACGTCGAGCGGGGCCGTCACGTAGGCGTCGTGGCGGACGGCGAAACCGGCGGCTTCGACCAGGCGGCGGATCTCGCGGCGCCGGTAGATGCGGGCGCGCGCCCAGCGGTCGTGCCATCGTCTGGGTAGCCAGCTGAAGAACGGCACGCGGTTCCAGGGCAGCAACGGCAGGTTGGCGCCGTGGGTCTCGAAGATCCACCAGCGGTTGGGCACGGTGAGCGCGAGCCAGCCGCCGGGCCGCAGCACCCGGTGGATCTCGGCGAGCGACGCGCGTTCGTCCTGCACGTGTTCGAGCACCTCGAAGCTGACGACGCCGTCGATCGATTGGTCGGCCAGCGGCAGGCGAACCCCGTCGTAGTGCACCGCGCGCACGTGGTCGCCCAGCGCGCGCTCGGTGATGGTCTCGGCGAAGGCGCGCGCGTAACTGGGCTCGACGTCGACGCCGACGAGGGTGGCGAAGTCGTCCAGGAAACAGAGCGTCTGGGCGCCGTTGCCGCAGCCGTAGTCGAGCAGATCGCCGCCGAGGCCGGGCGCGTGCCGGCGCACGAGGCGGGCTCGGCGCTCCAGGATGAAGTCGCCGGCGTCGGCGGGTTTGCCGAGCGAGATGTTGGCCGGCTTGCCGGGGTCCGTCGCCATCCGGGTCTCCTGCTCGTTGGTGCCGCCGCCCTTCACCGCTCGGCCGCCGCCAGCTGCCTCAGCAACGACCGCGCCTGCGTGGCGGTCGCGCCGTCGGCCGCGGCCCGCTCCAGGTGCTCGATGGCCTCGGCGCGCCGATCGCGCCGCACCTCGCAGGCGCCGAGCATGAGCCAGGCGCGGCCGTGGGCGGGGTCGAGGCGGGCCGCTTCGGTGTAGGCCGCGACCGCCTGCTCCCAGCGCTGTATACCGTATTCAAGGTCACCCAACAACATCCAGAGGCGCAGGCGCGGCCGTTCGGACAGTTCGGCGCGCAGCACCACGCGGGCGCTGTCCGGCTCGTGCGCCTGCAGCCAGGCCACGGCCAGCGGCTCCACCAGGGGTTCGACGAAGCGGGCGGCCAGGGTCGCGTCGCGGCGGCCGGCGGCCATCGCCCGGGCGTAGGCCCGCGCGGCGCGGCGGGGCGCGCCGGCGGCGGCCTGCAATTCGGCGAGGTGGGTCAGCTCGTCGGGCGGCAGGGGCACAAGCCAGTCGGCGACCTGCAGGCGCGCCGCGGCCAGCGGCAGGTCGCCCTGAAGCTGGGCCTGCTGGCTGGCCAGGCGCCAGGCGCCGGGACGGTCGAGGTGGTCGCGCAGGAGGCGCTCGACGCCGGCGGCGGCGCGCTGCGGTTTCTCGGCGGCGGCGGCGGCCGACACCAGGGCGCGCACCCAGTCCTGCGGGACGGTGTCGGGGGCGGCGGTCATCAGGGGGACCAGCGCCGTGAGCGCGCTGTCGGGACGGTCGGCCAGGATCCAGGCCACGCCGCTGTAATAGAGCAGCAGCGGATCGGGCGCGGCGTGGGCGTGGCCGGCGTGGGCGGGGTCGGTGTGCAGCGCCTGGGCCAGGCGGTGGGCGCGGCCGAAGGCGGCGGCGGACTCGGCGTGGTTGCCGGTCTCGTAAGCGGCGCGGCCGAGGTCGCGCCAGATGGTCTCGACGCGGGGGGCCTGCTCGGCGGCGCGCCTGAGGTGCGGCAGCGCTTCGGCTGGACGTTCCAGCTCGATCAGGTAGGCGCCCAGGCGGTAGCGCAGGGAGGGGTGGTCGCGGTCGGCGCCGTCGGCCAGCGCCTCGACGAGCAGGCGGCGGGCGGCCTCGAGGTCGCCCTGGCTGCGGGCGGTCTCGGCGCGGAACACGGCGCGGCGCACCGGGGCGGGGGCGCCGGCGGGGTCGAGCGGGTCGGCGGCCTGAGCCAGCACCGTCGCCGGGGCCACGAGCAGGGCCAGGACGGCGGCCAGGAGGGCGGCCAGGACGGCGGCCACGATCGCGCCGATGGCGACGGCATCGCGCATCACTGGCCTCCCTGCATGTCGAAGGTGATCGGCATGACCACCCAGGCCGCCACCGCTTCGCCCGCGAGCCGGCCCGGCTCGAAACGCCAGCGCTCGACGGCCTCGCGCACGGCCTCCTCGAAGACGCCCGGCGGGTCGGCCGCCTCGATGATCACCTCGCCGACCGTGCCGTCGCGCCGCACCAGGAACCGCACCTGCACGGTGCCCTCGATGCGCCGCTGCCGGGCCCGGTACGGGTACACCGGCGGCGTGCGCACGGTGGCGCGCGGCGGCTGGTCGAGGTCGGCCGCGGCGAAGACCAGCTCGCCGATGGGCGCCGTGCCGCCGAAGAGCGAGGGGTCGAGGCGCACCGCCGGCCCGCGCAACGACGGCGCCGTGAGCGACGGCGACGGCAGCTCGGGCGCGAAGTCCAGCGGCGGCGGCTGGCGCGGCGGCTCGGGTTCTTTCACCTTCTCCGGTTCGGGCGGCGTATCATCGCGCGGCACGGTGACCAGCGACACCGGCACCGGCGCCTCGAGGTCCTGCACCAGGGCGCGGTCGCGCACGAGGTGGGCCGCCACCGCCAACAGGAGGATGTTGATGGCCACGGCGCCGAGCGCCGTCCAGCCCAGGCGTGTCACTCGGCGTCCTCCCGCTTCGCCGCCAGCGAGACGCTGCTCGCGCCGGCGAGCCGGCACTGGTCCATCACCAGCACCACGTCGCCCGTCTGGCTGGTCTTGTCGGCGATCACGATCACCCCCGCGTCGGGATCCTCGGCGAGCGCGCGTTCCACCAGGCCGCGCACCGAGCGCACGTCCACCTTCTTGCCCTCCATCCACACCTCGCCCTCGCCGGTCACCCCGATCATGATCGACCCCGCCTCCTTCACCTCCGCGGTGGCCGCCGTCGAGCGCTGCACCTCGATGCCGGTCTCCTTGACGAAGCTCGTGGTCACCACGAAGAAGATCAGCAGCAGGAAGACCATGTCGATCAGGGGCGACATGTTGACGTCGACCTTGTCGCCGCCGCCGCGGACGGTGCGCCGCACGTTGATCATGGCTTGCCTCCGGCCGCGGCGAGCGCGCGGCGGTTCAGGTCGCGGTCCACGAGCTGCGCGGTCTCGGCCAGACGCAGGCGCAGCAGTTCGGCGCGGTCGCGCAGACGACCGCTGAAGACCAGGCCGGGGATCGCCACCAACAGGCCCGTCTGCGTGGTGACCAGCGCCACGGAGATGCCGCCGGCCAGGGCGCGCGCGTTGCCGGTGCCGAAGAACGCGAGCACCTGGAAGGTCTCGATCATGCCCAGCACGGTGCCGAGCAGGCCGAGCAGCGGCGCCACGGCGGCCAGCACGGCGATGGCCTCGTGGCGCTGCTCGAGCCGCTGGTCCAGGCGCTGGGCGCAGAGCGCGAGCACCTGGCGGTCGAGTCGTTCCCGGCCGCTGCGCTCGGCCAGGAACGTGGCGACCAGCTGGGCGCGCAGGCCGCCGCCCGCGGGCACCGGCGCCTCGCCGCGCACGGCCGCCAGCACGGCGGGCACCTCCAGGTCGCCGCGTACGAGCTGGCGCAGGTCGTGCCAGCGCTCGAGGATCATCGCCCACATCACGAGCGACACCCCGAGCAACGGCAGCATCACCCAGCCGCCCTGCGCGAGGTAGTCACCGATCGCGTCAAGCATCGGCGCGGTCCTCGCGCTGGCGGTCGATCGTGTTCAAGAGGTGCATCGACTCCTCCTCCATGTCGCCGATCACGTGGTCCACCCGGCGCTTCAGCCAGGTGTGCACGAGCATCACCGGGATCGCCACCGCCAGGCCGATCTCCGTGGTGATGAGCGCCTCGGAGATGCCGCCGGACATGAGCTTGGGATCGCCCGTGCCGAACAGGGTGATCACGCGGAAGGTCTCGATCATGCCGGTCACCGTGCCGAGCAGACCAAGCAGCGGCGCCACGGCGCCGAAGATCGCCAGCGGCGCCAGGCCCCGCTGCAACAGCGGCAGCTCGTGCAGGATCGCCTCCTGCATCACGCTCTCCTGCACCTCGCGCGACTCCTTGCGCACGCCGAGTCCCGCGTGCACCACGCGCGCGACGGGCGACTGGCGGCGGACCTGTTCGTCGACCAGGGTCGCGCAGGCCGGCCAGTCGCCCTGCGCCGCCGCCTGCTTGATCTGCGGCATGATGCGGTCGGTGTTGCCGTGCACGCGGTGCAGGTGCTGGGCCTTCCACAGCGCGGTCAACAGCGACAGCAGCGCGATCAGGCCAAGCGGCCAGACGATCGGCCCGCCCTGCTGCACCTGCTGCCAGAACGTCGGGCGCCGCGCGATCTGGCGCAGGGCCGGCCCGCCGGTCAGGTCGACCGGCACCAGGGCGCTCTCGCCGGCAAGGTACCGCCCAAGCTGGCGGCCCACGGCGCGCTCGGGGGGTTCGGGCAGCGCGGTCAGTTGCTGGCTGTCCGGATTCCAGAGCAGGAAGCCAAGCTCGTCGGGCGTGCGGTAGACCGTGGCGAAGCGGCCGAGGTGCAGGATGTCGCCCTCGGTGTCGCGGCCGTCGCGGCCGCCGAACACGCCGCGCCGCATGGCCACCTCGCCGGTGCGGCGCATCTCGTCGAGGGCGACCGCGGCCAGCGTGCTGATGTCCTCGAGGTCCGGGAAATAGCCCTCGGCCAGCAGGGCGCCGACCGTCACGAGGCGGTCGGGATCGGTCGCGGTCAGCGGCGAGCCGCGCAGCAGCGACTCGAGATCGCGCGCGGCCACGCGCACGTTGCCGCTCAGCTCGCGGAAGCTCAGCTCCTGGCTCGACCACTGCTGTTGCAGGCGGTCGCGGCGCTGGATCGCTTCCTCCTCGCGGCGGCTCAGCGCGCGCAGTTCGGCCTCCAGGGCGCCCTGGGCGCGCTCCAGCGAATCGACCACCGCCACCAGCCGGCCGCGGTCGGCCAGGACACGGGCGCGGATGGCCTCGGCCTGCCGGCGCGCCTCGTCGCGAGCGGCCTCGGCCTGCTGCTGGGCGCGGCGGATGTCCTGGGCGTGGGCGGGTCCGGCTGCCAGCACGAGGACGATCGCGAGCATGACGTATCGCAGGGCGATCATCGCGCCACCCCCCCCAGCGGCAGGGCCAGCACGCCGGCCGGGCGGCGGCGGGTCGCCATCTCGGCGGCGCGGCGCACGGCGTCCAGCTCGCGGCCGTCCAGCTCGACGAAGCGTTCGCCGGCGGGGTCCCAGGCGCCGCCGCGGGCGGCGTCGGGGGTCAGCCAGAAGAGGCCGAGGCGGCCGACGTGGATCAGGTCGCTGGTCAGCTCCTCGTCACCCACGCGGATGCGGTCCTGATACAGCTCGAAGACCCCGCCGTAGCGGGCCTCGATCAGCACGGCCTCCAGCACGCGGCGCAGCTTGTCGGCGCCGCTGGCGGCGGGGTCGCCCAGATCGCGGCGCACGCTGGCCAGGCGGCGCTCCCGCTCGTTCTGCAGCAGCGGCAGGTCGGCCGAGACCGCGGCCTCCAGACGGCCGAGGATCACCAGCAGGGTGTCCTCGAGGCTCGTCTCCAGGCGCTGGGCCTCGGTCAGACGGCGGACCAGCTCGTCGCCGGCCGCTTCCAGCGAGGCGACGCGTTGCCGCTGCAGGGCCGCGCGCTCCTCGAGGTACCGCACCTGGGCCTCGGCGGCGTCCCAGCGCGCCTGCAGGGCGGCGCGCTCGGTGGCCCAGTCGTCGAGGCGTTCCTGGGTGGCGCGCTCGGTGGTGATCGTGGCCTGGGCGGTCTCGGTGATGCGGGCGGCGGGGTCCTGGGCGGGCGCCGTCGCGCCGTTCAGCATCACCGCGGCCAGGACGGCGGCCTGGGCCAGCATCGGTCGGTTCAAGCAGCTCGGGCAGCTCGGGCGGCTCGGCCGGGGCGCTCGGGGCATGGTCGTCCTCGCTTTCGGTGCGTTGCGTCGGTCAGAACTCGTAACCAAGGCTTGCGAAGGCCGTCCGCGGGTGGCGGGGGCCGTAGATGTAGGTCGTGTCGCGCTGCGGACCCTGGTCGAGGTCGTCCTGGAAGGCGTCGGTCAGGTTGCGCACGCCCACGGTCACGGTCACGCTGTCGTCGGCCAGCGGCAGCCGGCGCGAGAGGCTCACGTCCAGGATCCAGAAGCTGCTGGTGGTCTCGAGCCGGTCCTCGTCGATCCAGCCCGCGTAGTGCGGCAGTTTTTCGGAGCCAAGGTAGCGCAGGCCGACGAAGAGGTCCACCAGGCGCGGGTCGCGCCAGTAGGCGCGGGCCACGCCGTAGCTGCTCGGCAGGCGGAAAAACGCGCGCTCGTCGAAGTCCTGCGGCTCGTCGTACCGGCCGCGCTGCAGCACCCAACCCACCTGGCCCTCGAAGCGGCCGCCCATCCATCCGACCGTCGCTTCCAGACCCTGCACGTGCGCGTCGCCGCCGTTGATGCGGACAACCTCCAGCTCGGGCGTGGCGGGGTCGTCGCGGTCGGTGGTCAGCACGAAGGCGTCGCGCAGGTCGGTGCGGAAGGCGTTCAGCTCGAAGCGCGCGAAACCGCCGGCCAAGGGGGGCGTGGCCTCGAGGCTGACGGCGAAGGAGGTCGACGATTCTTCCTGGAGATCCTCGTCGTTGCTGACGATCTGCGCCTCGCCGCCCACGATGCCGAGGTGCGTGTCTTCGTCGAACACCTGCGGCGCCAGGAACCCGCGCGAGAACGAGGCCCGCAACGACACGTCGCGGCTGAACTCCCGGCGCAGCGCCAGGCGCGGCGAGAGCACGGCGCTGCCGAGCGCGCTGTGCTTGTCCAGGCGCAGGCCGGCGACCAGGGCGGTGCGGGCGGTGAGCGCCCAGTCGTCCTGCAGGTAGAAGCCGAGATTGGAGTAGCGCTCGTCGATCACGCGGCCATAGCCGGGGAAGCTGTCGGCGATGTCTTCATGCGTGTACTGCGCGCCCGCGGTCAGGGTGTGCGCGCCGACGTGCTTGTTGACCTGGGCGTCGGCCACCCACAGCGGGTTGCGGGTGTCGCCGTAGGCTTCGAGGTCGCCGTCGCCGCCGTAGTAGCTGGCGCGTTCGGTGTGCGCGTAGGCCAGCGTTACCTGCGTGTCGAGGTCGCGTGTCCACGGCTGCTGCCAGCCGACGCTCACCGAGTTGCGCCAGGAGCGGATCCACTCGGCCACCTCGCTGGCGAACGGCGGCTGGTCGAGCTGGTCGCCGCCGCGGCGGTCCTCGTAGATGCGGCTGAAGTCGACGGTCGCCCGGCCCTGCCGCGGCAGTTCGCGCAGCACGCGCAGCCCCATGGCGTTGCCCAGGCGGCGGCCGATCTCCGTGAACCCGTCGCCGTCGCGGTCGTAGGCCTCGAAGCGCTCGCCCTGGCCGAAGAAGGTCGCCGCCGTGCGGCCGTCGCGGCTGACGACGTCGGCGGCGAAGCCCGCCGACCAGCCGGTGGTCCCGTCGACGTCTTCCCACTGTACCGAGGCCGAGCTGCCCGAGTCGAGCGGCAGCCGCGGGATGATGTTGACCACGCCGGCCACCGCGCCCGGGCCGTACGTGGCCGAGCCGCCGCCCTTGACGATCTCGACGCGGTCGATCAGGCGGGTGGGGATCTGCTCCAGGCCGTAGACCAGGGCCAGGCCGGAGAAGAGCGGCTGGCTGTCGAAGAGCACCTGCGTGTACTTGCCCTCCAGGCCGAGGATGCTGAGGGTGGAGAAATTGCAGTTCTGGCAGTTGTTCTGCACGCGCAGGCCGGGCGTGAACTCGACGGCCTCGGCCAGCGAGCGGGCGCCGAAGGCGGCCATGTCGGCGCGGGTGACCAGTTCGGTGCGTACCGGCGTCTCGGCGAGCAGCTTCTCGGAGCGGGTGCCGGTCACGACGAGGGACTGCAACTCGACGGTGCGCAGCGTGTCGGGGCGGGCGGCGATGGTGTCGGCGGCGGCCGGCGCAGTGGCCGCGGTGGCCACGGTGAGCGTGAGGGCGATCGAGAGACCGATCGGTCGGGTCGATGGCATGGCGGTGTCCTCCTGGATCGCTCGCGCCACGGCCCCGGCCGGGGGCGTGCAGGCGCGGCTACGGTTCTGGCGCAGATCGGCGTCGAGAATCGTTACAGGAGGACGACGGGCGGCGAGCGGGCCAGCGCGAAGCAGAGCGCGCGCGCCACGGGCAACGTGGCCGCAGCTGGCGGCGTGAGCAGTTCGCCCGGCTGGGGCGCCGGGACCGTGGCGATGCTCGGCAGCTCGAGGCCGATGCGCAGGAGCGCCGTGCAGACGTAGCAGTCGAAGGGATCGCCGGTCTCGCGGGCCGGGCACGCATCCTCGGCGACGTGGTGCAGGACGAGGATCGCGTCGAGGCCCACCACCGCGAGCGCCGCCACCAGGGCGACCGCCGACAGCAGGCGCGAGTGGTGGCGGAGCAGGCGGTGCAGGCGGTTCATGGCGACCCCTGGCGCGGATCATGGTGCGACCTTGCCGGTGGCGTTCACGCGGCTGAGGGCGTGAGCGGTCAAGCATAGCGACGATTCGCGGAACGGCCACCGGAACCCGACCCGGCGCCGGCGAAGGAGCCGCCGGCGTGTCGGGTCGGGCCAGACCGGGACGGGCCGCTGTCCCGGATCGCTGTCCAGCCGGCACGGCTAGAACTCGTAACTCACGTTCGCGAACAGGGTACGCGGCACGCGCGGTCCGTACTGGTAGCCGGAATCGCGGTCCGGGCCCTGGTCGAGATCATCCTGGAAAGCGTCCGTCACGTTGCGCATGCCGACGGTCATGGTGACCCGGTCGTCGGCGATCGGCAGGCGACGCGCGAGGCTCACATCCAGGACCAGGAAGCTGTCGGTGGACTCGAGGCGGTCCTCGTCGATCCAGCCGGCGAGGTGCGGCACCTTCTCGCCGCCCAGGTAACGCAGGCCGGCGAACAGGTCCGCCAGGCGCGGGTCGCGCCAGGATACGC
This sequence comes from uncultured Fibrobacteraceae bacterium, assembly GCA_964630845.1. Lineage (GTDB taxonomy): Bacteria > Krumholzibacteriota > Krumholzibacteriia > LZORAL124-64-63 > LZORAL124-64-63 > Glo-17. Next base: position 20,371 of record CAZVWL010000006.1, on the reverse strand, counting down.
GCGCCACGCCGTAGCTCTTCGGCAGACGGAAGAAGGCGCGCTCGTCGAAGTCCTGCGGATCGTCGAACTCGCCCCGCTGCAGCACCCAGCCCACCTGACCCTCGAAACGGCCGCCCAGCCAGCCGACGGTCGCCTCGACGCCCTGCACGTGCGCACGGCCGCCGTTGATGCGGACCTGTTCGAGCTCGGGCGTGGCGGGGTCGTCAAGCTCGTTGGTCAGCGTGAAGGCGTCGCGCAGGTCGGTGCGGAAGACGTTCAGTTCGAACCGTCCGAAACCGCCCGCAAGGGCCGGCGTGGCCTCGACGCCGACGGCGACCGTGGTGGACGACTCCTCCTTGAGACCCGCGTCGTTGGTGACGAGCCGGGGTTCGCCCGCCACGATGCCCAGGTGCGTGTCTTCCTCGAAGATCTGCGGCGCCAGGAACCCGCGCGAGAACGAGGCGCGCAGCGACACGTCGCGGCTGAACTCCTGGCGCAGCGCGACCCGTGGCGACAGCACGGCGCGTTCCAGCTCGCTGTGCTTGTCCAGGCGCAGGCCGGCGACCAGCGCGGTGCGGGCGCTGAGCGCCCAGTCGTCCTGCACGTAGAACCCGAGGTTGGTGTAGGTCTCCTCGATGAGGCGATTGTAGCCGGGATACAGGTCCTCGAGGTTCTCGTGCGTGTGCTGCGCGCCGAGGGTGAGGGTGTGATTGCCCAGGTGGCGGTTGGCCTGCAGGTCGGCGACCCACAGGGGGTTGTTGGTCTGTCCGTAGGCCTCGGTGTTGCCGCCGCCGCCGTAGTAGGTGGCGCGGTCGGTGTGGGCGTAGGCGATGGTGAGCTGGGTCTCGAACTCGCTCGACCAGGGTTGCCGCCAGCCGAGGCTCGCGGTGTTGCGCCAGGTGCGGGCCATCTCGGACACCTCGGCGGCGAACTCGGGCTGGTCGAGCTGGTCGCCGCCACGGCGGTCCTCGAAGAGGCGGCTCGCGTCGACCGTCAGGCGGCCGGCGCGGGGCAGCTCGTGCAGCAGGCGCAGGCCCATGGCGTTGCTCGTGCGGCGGCCGATCTCGCTGAAGCCGTCGCCGTCGCGGTCGTAGGCCTCGAAGCGCTCGCCCTGGCCGAAGAAGGTGGCCGCCGAACGGCCGTCCCGGCTGACGGCGTCGGCGGTGAAGCTGCCGGCCCAGCCCGGCGCGCCGTCGACGTCCTCCCAGTGCATGGTGGCCGAGCCGCCGGAGTCCAGGGGCAGACGCGGCAGGACGTTGACCACGCCCGCTACGGCGCCCGGGCCGTAGACCGCCGAACCGCCGCCCTTGATGATCTCGATCCGTTCGATCAGGCGCGACGGCACGTGTTCGAGGCCGTAGACCATGGCCAGGCTGGAGAAGACGGGCTGGCTGTCGTAGAGCACCTGCGTGTACTTGCCCTCCATGCCCAGGATGCTGAGCGTCTGGAAGTTGCAGTTCTGGCAGTTGTTGAGCACGCGCAGGCCGGGCGTGAACTCGACGGCCTCGGCCAGCGTGCGGGCGGCCATGGCGTCGATCACGGCGCGGGTGACCAGCTCGGTGCGCACCGGCGTCTCGGCGAGCAGCTTCTCGGTGCGGGTGCCAGTGACGACCAGCAAGTTCTGGGTGGTCGCCGACAGGGTGTCGGGGCGGGCGGACGGCGGGGTCGACACCGTATGAGCGGCGCCGGACGGGGCCAGGGCGCCGTGGGCAAGCAGGGTGGCGGTGATCAGGAGCAACACGCGTTTCATGGCATCCTCCTCGTTGGCCTGGCGCGCGGGCAGACGTTGCCCTTCACGCGGCAGGGTCGCGTACCTCGGTCAGGAGCTGGGCTGAGGGGTCGTCAGAGGATGGTTGGCGGGGCGCGGGCGGCGGTCGGGCTCAGCGGGCACGAGGTCGTACGGGTCGCCAGGACAGGGGATGGGACGACCTCGCCGCGCTCGGGCGCGGGCATGGTGAAGCTGACCGCCGGCGCCGAGCCGAGGTGCTTCAGCGCGTTGCAGACGAAGCAGTCGAAGGGGTCGCCGCTGGTCTCGGCCTCGCAATGGCGGCCGTCGGCATGGTGCAGCGCGTGGATGACGTTCAGGCCGAGCAGGGAACAGGCGCCCGCGAACATCAGGACCGCGAACAGGCGGTCGTGGCGTCGGCGGAGCTTGAACGGGCTGGCCATGGTGTGGACCCCTGCCGTGTGGTTCGACCCGGGGGCGAGCGGCGACGGGCCGGGCAATTCCGCGGTTCCTGTCGTCGGGGTCAAAGCTATTTATGTCGCGACAAAAATCCAGGAAAATCGGGTGTGGTTGCTAATATTTTAGCGGGGCTATCGGGGGATCTGGGTCGATCTGGGGCGATCCGGGGCTGATCGGCGACCGTCAGGAATCGAGCTCGGCGACCTGCCGGCGCCGGCCGCCCGGCTTGGCTTGCGGGCGGTAGGCCTCGGCCAGGCGCGGCAGTGGCGGCGCGGCCACCACGCAGACCAGCAAGAAGACGAACAGCCCCAGCACGAGCACCGCCGGCACCCAGCCGGGCACGCGCCCGATCGCCAGCATCGTGAACCAGTGTTCCGCGGGTTCGCGACGCTGCAGGACCACGACCAGCAGCCAGCCCACGATCTGGGCCACGAACAGGGGCGCGTACACGCGGCCGAGGCGGGCGCGGATGGCCTGGCGCAGGGAAATGTGGTAGTGGGGACGGGACAGATCGTCGGCGACGACGTTGCCCCAATCCTGGAGCGGGCTGGCGAGGTCGCGGCGCAACAGCGGGCCGTAGAAGTTCTCCTCGATCAGCCGCAGCCGGGAGTGGAATACGTCGAAGAAGCGGAAGCGCTGGGCCTCGAGCACGAGGAAGAGCAGGTTCGCGTACATGCCGGCCAGCAGGGTCTGGCCCGCGTACTGCGGGTTGTTGAAGGCGAAGGTCAGGATGCCCGCGGTCGTGAAGATGGCCCAGTTGGTGGTGGTGTCCAGGCGCAGGCGCCAGGACAGGGAGCGCTGCAGCTCGCCGCGATAGAGGTGGGCCATCGCGGTGATGTACTCGACGCGTTGCAGCGGGTTGCCCTCGAAATCCGGGCGGTCGTGAGGCGGGGTGTTCACGAGCGGCTCCTTGGCGATCAGGATCGCCGGGGAAACTGGCCGGACAGCGCCTGCTCGACGATCGCCTTGACCTCGGCGCTGAAGTTGCTGCTCGGGCCGCAGATCCATTCCAGGTAGTCGCGATCGCGCGGGTGGGTGGCCATCTGTTGCAAGGTCTTGCCCTCGTGCTTGCCGAAGGCCAGCGCGGCCTCGCCGGCGTCGTTCCAGCGGAATTTGCGCGTGCGGTCCGCGAAGCGTTCGTCGCTGGGGTTGCAGTACTCGTGCAGGCCGGCGGCGTCGCGAGGCAGGTCGGCGTAGCGGGCGAGTTGGGCGTCGAGCACGGCGAGGGTCGCTTCGGTGTCGGCCAGGGCGTCGTGGGGATTCAGGAAGTCGCGGCCGCAGTAGAAGCGCATGGCGGCTTCCAGGTTTCGGGGCTCCTGGCGGTGGAAGATGGTCATGGCATCGATCACGCGGCGGCCGGCGAGGTCGAGCGTGGCGCCCACGCGCTTGAACTCCTGCTCGAGCAGCGGCAGGTCGTAGCGGATGAGGTTGTAGCCGGCGAGGTCGGCCCCGGCCAGCAGGCGCTCGATGTCGGGAACGACCTCGCCGAGACGAGGCGCGGTGAGCACGTCGGCGTCGCCGATGCCGTGCACGGCGGTGGCGTCGGGCGGGATGGGGCGCTCGGGGTTGACCAGCGTCGTGAAGGTGGTTTTGCCGCCGCCAGGTTCGACGCGGATCAGCGCGATCTGGACGATGCGGTCCTTCTGCGGGTCCTTGCCGGTGGTCTCGACGTCGAAGCAGACGAGCGGGCGATCGAGCGGCAGGTTCTGCATGGCGCGGCGGGCTCCGGAGTTCGGGTTGTCGGCAAGGTAATCATGAACGCCGCTGATGTCGTCGTCGGGCATGGATTTGATGGATGACCCCAAAAAGTTGGCAACGTTGCCAACTTTCTTGGGTCAAAAATCAAAGTTTGTTGCGGCTTCGGGACGCTATGCCCGCAGTGGCGGGACCGCGTGCCGCCATTCGGGATGCTCGTCGCTCTCGCCGCTGTGGATCGCGCTGAGGGCGGCGCGCAGCTCGCCGGTCAACCGGCCCTCGCCGCCATTGCCGATCGTCACGTCGCGGCCGGCGGCGTGGATCTTGCCGACCGGCGTGACGATGGCCGCCGTGCCGCAGGCGAAGACCTCGCGCAGGGCCCCGCGCTCGGCATCGGCCAGCACCTCGGTCAGCACGGGCGACTCCTCCACCCAGGCGAAGCCGCGGTGGCGCACCATGTGGCCGATGCTGTCGCGGGTCACGCCGGCCAGGATCGTGTCGCTCGTGGGCATCACCGGCGCCGTGACCACGCGGTCCTCGTACACGAAGCAGATGTTCATCGCGCCCATCTCCTCGACGCGCGTCCTGGTGAGCGCGTCGAGCCAGATGATCTGGTCGAAGCCCGCCTGCTGGGCGCGCTTGATGGGCAAAAGAGCGGCCGCGTAGTTGCCGCCGGTCTTGGCATAGCCGACCCCGCCGGGCGCCGACCGCACAAACTCGGTCTCGGCCTTCAGGTACAGGGGATTGATGCCGCCCTTGAAGTAGGAGCCCACCGGGCCGGTGATGATGAAGAAGAGATAAGATGCCGAGGCCGCCACGCCGAGGCTCGGCTCGTCGCCGATCATCGTCGGCCGCAGGTAGAGCGAACCCGGCTTGGGCGGCACGAAGTCGCCGTCGAGGGCGATCAGCATCTCCAGGGCCTGCAGGTGCAGGTCCGGATCCACCGTCGGCATGCACATGCGCTCGGCGCTCGTGTTGAAGCGCTTGATGTTCATGTGGGGACGGAACATGTGCAACGAGCCGTCGCGGGGGTTGCGGTAGGCCTTCATGCCCTCGAAGATCTCCTGCGCGTAGTGCAGGACCTTCGCCGCGGGGTGCAGCGCCAGCGGCGCCGTGGGGACGATGCGCGGGTCGTGCCAGGCGCCGTCTCGCCAGTTCAGCATGAACATGTGGGGCGAGATGTGTTTGCCGAAGATCAGCTTGTCCCAGGCCGGGGGTGCGGGCGGGTTGGTGTTGCGCTCGATCCGGATCGTCATGGGAGGCCTCCTGGCTGATGACCCATCCGGCCCCGGTGGGACCGTCGTCACCCGCCAATGGTGGCAACTGGAGGACGGCATCGCAAGCACGACGGCGGCGCGGTCGCCCGGGTCGAGCGTCGCCGCGCCGCCGTCATATCCGGACCGATTCGATCGTGTCCGCGTTACTGCGGCTGCTCGGGGATGGGTTCGTCGGCCCTGGTGACCGGCATCGTCTTGGCGCGGTCGATCGCCCACTGAGCCGAGAGCAGCGTGGCCTGCCGCACGCGGAACGTGTTGCCGTACCACTGGCCCATCAGGCGCACCTCGCGGCCCGCCGTCGGCACGGTCTCGTGCCCGCCTTCCTCCTCGCGCCAACGCACGTTGCGGGTCTGCAGCGGGGTGCCGTCGGCGAGGGCCCAGTTGCCGGTGCGGCTCTGGCGCAACGTGCCCTCGAGCCAGGCCAGCGGCGGTTGCCGCAGGCGTTGCGGCACGGGTTGTTGGCGCCGCTCGGTATCGAGTTCGCGCGTCGACGACGCGGCGGTGTACGTAGCCAGGGCCGCGGTCACGAGCGCAGCCAGGGCCATCAGGAATCCCAGTCTGCGAAGCCGGCGGCCCCCTCCGGTTCCGCCCTTGCTGGTCCGGCTGTGCTGACGCATGGTGCCGTCCCCTTTCTACGGTTACGCCGCTAGTCGGTCGGCGGGATGGTCACGAAGTCGAAGTTCTCCTGCCAGGCGCGTACCGTCAGGTGCGCGAACGTCTGGCCGATCTGCTGCACGGAGATCGTGGCGTCGCTCGACTGCACGATGACCGTCTCGTTGACGATGTCGACCACCGGCCGCGAGGCCACGCCTTGCCCGAGGTTGATCGAGCGGTTGTCGTCCCACTCGTCGCTCTCGCCGTCGTCGGGCACCGAACCGTTGCCGAAGTCCAGGCGGTAGAGCCACGAGTTGCCGCCGGCGGCGCAGACCTCCTGGCTCGGCACGAACGTCGTGAAGAAGACCGACCCCGCCACGACCACCGCCGGCTCGGTCACGCGCTCGCCGGAGCCGTTCTCCAGGTTGATGTACCAGCCGTCCTGGCCGGTGAGGTCGTTGATGCTGCCGGACTGGTTGACGAGGGAGGCGTACTCCGAGCCGTCCAGGCGATCGAAGATGCAGCCGAAGATGTGGTTGTCGCGCGTCGAGATGTCGCTCTCGACGAGGTAGGCGCCGGTGCCGAAATAGACATGCACGGCGTTGCCGTGGCCGTAGGCGGCCGTGGGCCTGCCGGTGATCTCGTCGGCGCCTTGCCAGAGGCAGTAGCGGTTCCAGCCGGCGGGGTTGGTGGTGCCGTTGAACTCCAGCTTCCAGACATGGCCCTGCAGATCGGCCACGTAACAGACGTCGTGGTTGCCGTCGAGGTCGAGATCGACCGCGGTCGCGGCCGTGGCCTTGTTGCGTTGCGCCGCGTTGCTGCTGAGCAGGACGCCCCCCAGGTATTGTCCGTCGCTTACCCGATACGCATAGAGGCCGGCGCGACCCGTATCGGTGTCGAGGCCCGAGCCGATGAGGGCCACCTCTTCGTTGTTGATCACGGCGAACTCGACCTCGGACGCGAACGGCTTGCCGTGCGGCAGCGTGATCTGCCAGAGCAGGTCCGGCGAACCGGGATTCGTGATGTCCAGCGCGAAGTACCCGGCGCCGCCCTGGCGCCCGCCGCCGATCAGCACGGTCTTCCAGGAGCCGCCGATCTTGCAATCGCGCACCGACGGCGTGAGGTCCACGGTGTAGGTGTGGCAGTAGGCCGTGTCGGCGATCGCCGCGAGCTTGGGCAGGGCGAATTCGGGCACGAACGCCCAGGCCTCCTGGCCCGTCTCGGCGTAGAACGCGTGCAGCATGCCGTCGTTGGCGCCCACGTAGACCATCTTGGTGCGGGTCGCCAGCGCCGCCATGAAGGCCTGGTAGCTGGGGTCGACGGTGAAGTTCGACGGCGGCCCCACGACGACCGGGGTCGAGTGGATGATGTCGCCGAGCTTCCAGTTGTTGCGGTTGCGCAGGTTGGCGATGTTGTCGCCGCGGGTCCACTGGATGACGCTGGACGCCTCGGTCGGGTCGGCCACGCCCATGTAGGGTTGCAGCGTGATGGCGTTGCCGGAGGTGAAGTTCATCATGTTGTCGCCGAGGCCGGTGAAGATGTTGCGCGTCGAGCTCGAGCGGCCCATCAGGAGGTAGCCGGCCTCCCAGAGCGCCGGGTCGCCGTCTGTATAGGGCAGCGCGAACGACTCGAGGTAACCATGCCAGGTGCCGGGCATGAACTTGCCGCGGTACAGGCGCTCCTCGTCGCCGCGCTCGGTCGAGACCACGGCCACCGCGGCGCCCGACGAGATGCGGTTGATGATGTCGATCATCACCAGCTCGAGGCTCGTCCACAGGTCGGCGGCGTTGTTCGCCGACATGTAGAGGCCGCCGCCCTTCTGCGCGGTTAGTTGCAACAGGTGGAAGTCGATGTTGAAGCCGATCGCGTAGGTGATCACGTTCTGGATGTCGTCCATGTCCGAGCGCATGTCGTTGTGGTACATCCAGTAAGCGATGTCGTCCATGTGGTGGCTGCAGTCGTTGCTGTTGGTGTCCGGCGAACCGATGCTGGCGCAATCGCCGGGATCCAGCCCGTCGCCGTCGGCATCGACGAGGTGCGCCGGAATGCTGCGATCCTTGGTCGGGAAGCCGTCGGTCACGATGACGATGAAGTTCTTCTGGCAGTCGGCGATGATCGGGGCGCTGGCGTTCGTGAGCCGGTAGTAGTTCGAAATCGTCACCAGCGATTCGGCCAGCGGGGTCCAGCTGTTGGCCGAGATGTTGCTGATCGTCGTGATGATCGACGCCTTGTCGGTGCCGCAGGGCGCGACCACGAGGCCGCCGTTGTCGCCGTTGAAGATCGTCACGCCGAACCGCACGCGTTCGGTGCGGTCGACGATGTCGATCACGACGTCCTTGGCGTCCTGGATCAGCGTGCGCTGCGGCAATGAGGCGCGTTGTTCGTCGGTCGCGTGGAAGAAGATCCAGTTCAGGTACCGGCCGCGGTACCGACCCTGCTGGCCGTCACTGCGCACGAGCGGCGCGTTCGGCGTGTTCTGGTTGGCCGCGGCCGGACGACCGGGAATGGTGTTCGGCCGGTAGGTGCCCGTGGTGCTTATGTAGTAGGACGTGGCCTGAGCGAAAGGCCCGGCCCAGGCGATCGAGGGGTCATAGTCAGGATGGAAGACCGCCTCGTTCATCGACCCGCTGTTGTCGAACAGGATCATGACGTTGGCGTCGATGCTGCCCTGCTGCACGAAGAGCGGCACCTCGCACCCGGCCTGCGCGGCGGCGGCCGCGGGCAACAACCCCGCCAGCAGCAATGCCAGCCCGCCCATGAGCATGGTCTTGCGGATCGACATCAGTATCCCTCCTTGAAGAGGCGGCTCGCGACCAGGTCGACATCGCTGCGGCCCTTGGCCGCGGCTCGGCCGGTGCTGGCCACGCGGTAATCGTAGTCGAGGTAGTTCACGCTCCAACCGGGCTTGGCCCGCTTGCGCACGTAGAAGGCGTCGAAGTCGTATTGCTGATAGCCCTGCAGCGGGTTGTTGGTCTGGCTGGCGACGGTGAACTGGGCGAACTCCATGATCTGCGGCGGGCTGTCGCTCATGCGCAGGAAGTGGATCGCCGCCTCGCCGCCGGCATCGGCCGAGAAGACGGCCGTCGCGTGCACCGATTCGGCGAACGACGTGCGCTTCTCGGTGGACGACAGGATCACGGCCGCGACCCCGAGCACGCTCAGCACGAGGATGATCAGCAAGCTGGTCACCAGGGCGAATCCGTCGCGGTCGGGGTGGTGCCGGGTCCATCGGGTCATGACATCTCCTTCGCGGGCGGCGCGGGTCAGCCGTTGCGCACGTACACCCGGGTCGAATAGGTGACCGGCTCGCCGCCGCGCAGCGTGCCGTTGATCAGGATGTCGACGAACTGCACCAGGGCCCGATCGGCCGGGCTCAGCGGCGTGGCCACCAAGGGGTTGCCGTCGCGGTCGAAGTAGGTGAACTGGACCAGCTGCACGTCGCGCAGGATGGCCTGCGTGCCGAGGGCGGTCGTGCGCTGCAGCTCGCCGAGGCCCGCGTTGAACGTGTAGGAGATGTCCTCGTCGGGGCCGACGCCGAGCGTGTTGCCATCGCCGTCGAGGTCCATGCGGCAGCGCAGCGTCAAGTCGTCGGCGACGGTGATACCCTCGATGCCGACCTCAGCGGGGTCGCAGCCGGCGCTGCGGATCTCGCGGGTCATCAGCGAGAAGACCGCCCGCAACGACTGCTGATAGAGGGCCCGATCGCTCGTGGCGCTGTACGTGCGGCGCGAGCCGGTCAAAAAGCCGATGACCACGGCGGTGATCACGGCGAAGATCGCCAGCGCGACGATCAGCTCGACGAGCGTCATGCCGGCACGACCGAGCCGGTTTTCGGAGCGACTGTTTGTAGCGCGCGTCATCATGCTCACCTACCTCAGCGCAGCGAGAGCAGGGAGGCCATGCGCAGCGTGTCCGCCTGCGCTCCCTGCGTGAAGGTCACCAGAACGGCCACGCGCCTCAGGCCGATGTCCACGTCCTCGACGCGGGTGCGCCAGGCGAGGTCGCCGACATAGCCGGAATCGGACACGGCCGCGTTGAAGCCCATGCCCTTGGTCCACTCGAGCTGGCGCTGCGCGAGCGTCACCGCGCGGGTGTAGCGATCCGACTCGGTGACTTCCTGGCGGGCCCGGGTCTGGACCAGGGCCAGCGGCATGATGCCGATCGCGATGATGACCAGCACGACCAGGACCTCGACCAGCGTGAAGCCACGGCGGTTGTTCGCCGCCGCGGTCAGCTTGCGGCGCAGGCTGTCCAGGAATCGCTTCACGGCGCCACCTCCACGATGCCCGTCGGCAACACGCGCAGCACGCGGTTGCAGGACCCGTCGTCGATGGTCAGGTTGGTGGCGTCGGCCGCGCCCCAGGGGAAGAAGTTCACGTTCAGCACCGTCAGCAGCTGGACCGAGCCCTCGAAGGTCCGGTTGCGCAGGTTGTCTCCCGACAGCGGGTCGGTGATCGTGTAACCGTCGGCCGCGGCCACGAAGCGGATCACCCGGCCCTGAGAGACGGCCGTGGCCCGCGCCAGCGCCATGTCGGCGGCGATCATGTCGGCGGTCGCGTCGATGCGGTTGGCCCGCACGTAGCCGCGGAACGACGGCACGGCGATGGCGGCCAGCAGCCCGACGATGCCGATCAGCACCATCAGCTCGACGAGCGTGAAGCCGCGTGGTCTGGCGAGCGGGCGAAGCATGGGCCGGCCTCCGGGCATGGGCGTGCAGAATCCAGTGTCCCTGGGCATGGCTGCAAGGCCCGTGCCGTTCGGACCGCCACGTAACTGCTTGTTATGCCGCTGATTCTGAGGATACGTGCCAGCCCGAGCGGGCAATTTGCGAGGCAGGCCGTGAAGATTGTGCCGCCGCCTACCCGGCGGCCGCCTCCCGGGAAGCCGCTGCGTTCTGGGGATCGAGCGCCGGGCCGTCGCCGTCGCCGCCGTCGCGTCCGGCGCGCCCGGCGCGCCCGGCCGGGCCGACCGCCACGAGCCCCAGGCCGATCTCCGCCAGCCCGCAAGCGATCAACACCGCCATGACGCCCACGAGCGTGGCCATCAGCGGCCCGAGGAACACTGACGCCAGCGACAGCGGCCCCAGCACCGTGCCCAGCCAGCCGAAGGTTCGACCCCGCCGCTCGGCCGGGGTGGCGGCCTGCAGATAGGTAGACAGCGCGATCTGCACGAGCGTCGCCAGGGCGCCGAAACCGGCGAAGATGACCAGGGCCAGCGGGAACGAGCGGTTCACCGCGAAGGCCACCAGCAGGAGCCCGTCGATCGCCGTCAGCACGGCCACGACCCGCAGCGGCGCCGCCCGGCCGGCCACCAGCGCGCCGCCGAACGCCCCGAGGATGCCTCCGAGGCCCGCCGCCGCGATGATCAGGCCGAGCTGCACGTCGCTGCCGGCCAGCACGTCCTTCACGAAGTAGACGACCAGGGGTTGCTGCATCGCCGTCACGAAGGTCAGCAGGATGAAGAAGCCGAAGGCCAGGCGCAGGCCGGGGTGCCCGACGACGCCTTGCAGGCCCTCGGCGAGGTCGGCCCGCAGCTGCTGCAGGCGGGCCCGCAACGTGGTGGCCGCCTGGCTCGCGGCCCGGCGCGCGGCCACCGCCGGATCGGGGTCGCGGCGCCAGCCGGCGAGGATCGCGGCGGAGATCAGGAAGGTGGCGGCGTCGGCCCAGAAGGCTGGGTCGGTGCCTTTCCAGGCGACCAGGGCGGCGCCGAGGGCGCGGCCGACCAGCAGCACGAGGTTACGGTCGAGCATGATCAGGCTGTTGGCGGCCCCGAGCTGGGCCGGCGGCAGCACGTCGGCGAGCAGCGCCAGGCGGGCCGGGCCCGAGAACTGGCGGCCGCAGCTGAGCAGGGCCGCCAGCGCATATACCTGGCCCGGGCCGGTCGCCAGGGGGATGGCGGCGACGACCAGGGCCGAGGCGAGGTCGCTCATGATCATGATCGTGCGGCGGTCGAAGCGCTCGCACACCAGGCCCGTGACCGGTCCCAGCAGGATCGCCGGCACGATCTGCGTGGCGGCGAGGATGCCGAGGTCGACCGGGTTGCCGGTCTGGCGGAAGATCAGCAGGTAGAGGGCCATCACCGCGACGTGGTTGCCCAGGCCGCTGATGGCGTCGGCGCCCAGGATCGCGCGAAAGCCGCGATCACCCAGGAGCGACCCGAACCGGTTCACGAACCAGGAACCTCCCTGAACGCAGGTTCGCGTGCGAGCAGCCGCCGCACATCCTCCGGGCGCATGCGCACCTCGGCGCGGCAGAGGCCATCCTCGCACACCTGATCCAGGACGTCACCTGTTCGATACCACGGCCCGAGCACGTGCAGCCGACCGGCCGGCAGCTCGAGGCGCACGATCCTCTCGCCCGCGCAGATCCGGGCGAGGATCTCGTCCCGCACCGCCCTGGCGCCGGCCGGCTCGAGGGCCGACACGAAGAGGGCGCCCGCGTGATGGCGCGCGAACCGGTTGCGGGCCAGCTCGGCGTCCGGGACGATGTCCATCTTGTTGAAGACCAGCAGGATGGGTCGGTCCGCGGGCACCAGGCCCTCGAGCACGCGTTCGACCGACGCGATCTGCAGCTCGGGGTCGACACAGCCGGCGTCGACCACGTGCAGGAGCAGGTCGGCGTCGGCGACCTCCTGCAGGGTGGCGCGGAAGCTCTGCACCAGGTGGTGCGGCAGGCGGCGGATGAATCCCACGGTGTCGGTCAGGAGGAACTGGCGGCGTTCGTCGAGGTCCACGCGCCGCGTCGTGGCGTCGAGGGTGGCGAACAGCTGGTCGCGCACGAGCACGTCGGCCCCGGTCAGCGCCTTCATCAGCGTGCTCTTGCCGGCGTTGGTGTAGCCCACGAGCGCCACGCGGAATACGCCCTCGCGGCCGCGTGTCTGCGTCTGGCGCTCGGTCTCGATCTCGCGCAGCTCGCGCCTCAGGACGGCCAGACGGCGGCCGATGAGGCGGCGGTCGGTCTCGAGCTGGCTCTCGCCCGGACCACGCGTGCCGATGCCGCCGGCCTGCCGCTCGAGGTGCCGCCACAGGCGGGTCAGCCGCGGCAGCATGTACTGCAGCTGCGCCAGCTCGACCTGCAGGCGCGCCTCGCGGGTGCGCGCGTGGCGGGCGAAGATGTCGAGGATCAGCTCGGTGCGGTCGATCACGCGCACCTCCTCGCCCAGGGCCTTCTGCAGGTTGCGCCCCTGGTTGGGCGCGAGGTCGTTGTCGAAGACGACCAGCTCGGCCTCGTGCAAGGCGACCTGTTCCTTGAGCTCTTCCAGCTTGCCCTTGCCGAGGAACGTGGCCGCGCTGGGGCGCGGCAGACGCTGCTCGAGCACGGCCACCGTCTTGCCGCCGGCCGTGTCGACCAGGCGCGCCAGTTCTTCCGTGTCCGCCGGGCCGGATAGCGGGTTGTCCGGATCATGCGGCAAGTGCACGCCCACGAGCACCGCGCGCTCGCGCCGGTCGAATTCGAGACGGTCGAAACCGGGTCCGCCCATCATCCCTCCTCCAGTTCGGCCGACCACGCCTCCCAGCGCGCCAGCGCAGCGGCCAGCGCCGTATCGATCGCCGTGCAACGCTCGCCGAGCTCCCGGCGTCGCTGGTTGTCGCAGCCCGGGTTCGAGATCTCGGCCAGGGCCGCGGCCTGCTCGGTTTCGAGCGCGGCGATCTCGGCCTCGACCTCGGCGATCCAGGCCTGGCGGCGCTTCTGTTCGTTCTTGCTCAGACGCGACGGCTGGCCATCGGCGCCGGCGGTCGTCGCTGCACCCGCCGAGGTGGCGATCGGCCGCGACGAACTGGACGACCCCGCCGCCGCCGCGGCGTCCAGACGCTCCTGGCTGCGACGGCGTACGTAATCCCCGTAGTTGCCGAGGAAGATCCGCGGCGCCGGCCACGGCTCGGCCTCGTCGCTGAACACGACCAAGCGCGTGGCGAGCCGGTCCAGGAAACGCCGATCGTGCGAGACCATGATCAGCGTGCCGTCGAACGCTTCCAGGGCGGCCTCCAGCGACTCGCGGCTGCGGATGTCCAGGTGGTTCGTCGGCTCGTCCAGCAGGAGCGTGTTGTAACCCGACTTGATCAGGCGCAGCAGGGCGAGGCGGCCGCGCTCGCCGCCCGAGAGATTGGCCACCGGGCGGTCGATCATGTCCTCCCCGAAGCCGAAAGCCCCGAGGAACGTGCGCAGGTCCACCAGCGGCGCGCCGGGGTCGACCGCCTGCATCTCGCCGAGCACGGTCAGGTGATCGCTCACCGTCTGCAGGTGCTGGTCGTAGAACCCCAGGTCCACGTTCTGGCCGCGGACCACCCGGCCCTCGTCGGGCGCCTCGTGGCCGGCGAGCAGGCGCAGCAGCGAGGTCTTGCCGCAACCGTTGGGGCCGAGCACGCCCAGGCGTTCGCCGCGCACCACGTGCAGGTCCAGGCCCCGGAAGAGTGTGCGGTCGCCGTACGTGCGCCGCAGCCCCTCGGCCTGCAGCACCATGCTGCCGCTCGCGCGTAGCGGCTGCAGTCGGAAACGGAACTCGGCCTCCAGCGCGGGCGGCTTCTCCTGGCGCGGCAGGCGCGCCAGCTGCTTCTGGCGCGATTGGGCCTGCTTCGTCTTCTGGCCCGCCATGTTCTTGCGGATGTAGGCCTCGGTCTGCCGGATGTGGTCCTGCTGGCGTTGCCAGGCGGCCAGTTCCTGGCGGCGCCGCTCGCCGCTGACCTGCAGGAACGTGGTGTAGTTGCCGACGTCGTCGCTGAGGCGGCCGCGGTCCAGGTGCAACGTGCGCTGGGCCACGCGGTCCAGGAACCAGCGGTCGTGCGAGACGATCACCGCGGCGCCACGGCGCGCCTGCAGGAACGCCTCGAGCCACTCGCAGCTCTGCAGGTCGAGGTGGTTGGTCGGCTCGTCGAGCAGCAGCAGGTCGCACCGCGCGAGCAGCGTGGCGGCCAGCGCGGCACGACGCCGCTCGCCGCCGGACAGGCTGGTCAGCGCGGCGGCCCGCACGGTCGACGGCAGCCCCACCCCCTGCAAGGCCGATTCGAGCCGCGCTTCCATGGCATAGCCGTCGAGGCGCTCGAACTCCGACTGCAGCTTGCCCTGCCGCGCGACGAGCGCCGCCTGGACGGCGGGGTCGGTCGCCGCGGCCAGCTCGCGCGCGACGAGCGCCAGCTGGTCCTGCAGCGCGAGTTCGTCGCCGAACGCGGCGTGGCGCACGGCGTCGCGCAGGCTGAGCTCCCCCTGCTGCGGCAGCCCGAGGCGCGTGGTCTGGCGCAGATAGCGGAGGGTGACCCCGCCGGTGACCGCGCGCTGGCCGTCCTGCAACGCCAGCTCGCCGGCCAAGATCTCCAGGAGCGTGGTCTTGCCGGCGCCGTTCGGACCGACCAGCGCGTAGCGCACGTCGCGATGCAACGCCAGGTTCACGCCGGCGAGGATCGGCTCGCGCCCGAAATCGAAGACCGCCCCGGACAAGGTCAGCAAGGACACGCGGCACGCCCCTCGGTCACGTTCGTTCCTGCCGCCGGCAGGTCGGGCGAATGTGGATGCACGGACGAAGGCCCTTCCCGAAGGAAGGGCCCTCGCTGCGTGGTCGTCAAGCGGTCAAGACGAGATGTGCGGGCTCTTGCGGTACTTCAGCGGCGACAGGCCGCAGCGATCCTTGAACGTCCGCGAGAAGTGCGCGAGGCTGTTGAATCCGCACTTCTTGCTGATCGCCTCCACCGAGAGCTCGAAGCGCCGCAGCATGGCCTTGGCGTTCTCGATGCGCACCATGATCAGGTAATCGCTGAAGCTGGTGCCCACCTCGGAGCGGAAGAGGTTCGAGAAGTAGCCCGGCGAGAGGTGCACCATCTCGGCCATGCGGTCGCGGTTGACGTTCTCGTGGTAATGCGCCAGCACGTAGCGGCACGCGTACTCGGCGCGGTAGTCGTTCAGCTTCGTGGCCGCCCGGACCAGGTTGCCCTCCGCGTCGACCATCACGATCTCGGGCAGGGGGTCTTCCCAGATGACCTCGTCGCCATCGATCGGCTGCTGGCCGGGTTCGAGCAACGCCGGCGTCGCCTCCAGCACCGAACGCGCGGCGTGCGGCTGCGGCTGGGCGAGCAGGTCGACCAGCAGGCGCGCCGAACGGACCACGTTCGTCTTGCTCGCCAGCATCACGACCGCCTCGTCCAGATCGCCCCAGCCGTTGAGCAGGCGGGCCGGATTCTCGGGGAAGGTCGGCGCGTAGAGGAAGACCGAGCGCAGACCCTGCGGGTTGCTGATCTCCTCTCCGGCCGGCACGCGCTCCATGACGATCTGCCGGCCGAACAACGCCAGGCAGAGTTCCGTGGGGTTCTTCTCGGCGGCAGGGCAGAGAAACAGCACACGCGGGCTCGTGTCCTGACCGTCCACGACCTGCCGGGGCAACGTGGGGAACTCGATCAGGAAACCGGTCCACGTCTGAGGCAATACAGCCAGTTTCTCTTCCATGGTCCCTCCCAAGTGACAAATTCTCCTTGGGGCAGCGCACAGATGTTACGGAATTGAAAAATTCCATATGCTTACAAAAATATGATAAGGCCACCCCGGGAGGTTTGTCTAGAACCAAATTCACAATAATCTGGAAAAATCGGGACCGGTCGCGAGAGCTTCCGCAGCATTCCCTCTCATCGGATAAAAATAAGACGCCTCGTCACACTCCATTGTTCGATCTGGAGCTTACAGAAATACGTACCGGAAGCCAGCGTCCGGCCTTCACGATCCCGGCCGTCCCACTGCGCTTCGTAGGTTCCGGTGCCGACCGTGCCGACGAACAGCGTGGCCAGATCGCGACCTTCCAGGCTGTAGACCGTGACCTGCACGCTGGCAGCGCCATCGGCGTAGGGCATGCGCTGCTGGGGGTCGAGCAACCCCTCCTGGCTTTCCTCGAGCAAGAACGCCTCGCCGACCGTGGCCGGCACCTGGAAGCTGATGCGCGTCTGGGCATGGAACGGGTTCGGCGAGCCGACCAGGAGGTCCGGCGATAGCTGGAGCCGGCGGCCCGAGTCCGCGGCCTGCAGCGACACGCCGGACTCGGCTGGTTCGGCCTGCGGCGCGGGTTCGAGCACCACGGGCATCTCCGCCCGGCGTCCGTCCCGCAGGACGGCCGACAGCCGGCTACCCGCATCCGGCGCCGGGCCCTCATACAGGATCGCCAGCATCCCGGCGCCGCTGGCGCCGAGCGCCGCATACGGTTCACACGTATCGTCGCGCCGTCCCCGGCCGGTGGGCCAGGGGATCGTGACGACGCGCCCCTGACGATCGGTCCACGAGATCTCCGTCGCCGGGCCAAGAGCCCGACCATCGAGACGGAACAGATCGGGGTCCCAGCGCCGGAACTGGTCGGGACCCACGGCCAGCTCCAGCAGGAAGCGGCCGTCGGTTTGCGGACGGATCCTCGGCGCCGGCAACAGATCGGCCGGCAACTCGGAGGGCAACGCCGGCGGCAGCCAGCGCACCCGCCTTGCGGTCACCGGGTCGACGACCCCCTCCTGCAGCCGCACGGCGGCCGCCAGGCTCTCCAGGACACGCAGACGCGTGGGGCCCGCCACGAACCCGACGGCCTGGTAAGCGTCCATCAGAGGCACTTCGAGCGTGCCGCCTTCCAGCCGTACGCGGGCACCGGCGCGTTGACGCGGCTGCAGGTCGAGCAGCACGGCTCCCAGCCAGGGCCCCGGTTCGCCGCCCTGGCCGGCGGCCACCGGGGCGACGTAACAGAGCAGCCCCGCACCCGGGCCCGTCCACGAGCACAGTTCATCGACCGGTGACCATGATCCGGGACCGCCGAGGGCAAGGTCGAGAGGGTCGGCGACACCACCGCCGTGCTTGCTGTAGACGGCGATCAGCAGACCGGCGAGATGAGGGTAGGTCCAGTGGTAGGTCTCCAGGCGGCGACCACGTTCACCGATGGTCTGGTCCCAGATGCCCATGAGGTGGCTGACCGCCGCATGGTCCTCGTCGATCAGGCCATCCCCGTCGTTGTCGCGGCCATCGAGGGGATCCTCGTCCTCGAGGCCATCGCCGTCATCGTCGGGCTGCCGGCTGAACCCCCGGCGGCCGCCCGGATCGCCTTCACGGGCGCTGGCGGTGAACGCCGGCGGCAGATCGATCCGTTGCGGGCCGGAGCGCGGCCAACGGGCCTGCAGCAGTGGCTCCCGGCCGGCGGTATCCGGCAGGTCAAGAACGACCGTTCCGTCAGCCAGCAGACGGGCGACGACGCCAGCCTCGAGCTGGTAAGTCGCCACCGGGCCGTTGCTTGCCGTGGGCGCGGCCACGATCGGTGCTGCCGCCAGCAGCGCCACCCATCCAGCGGCGGCAGCCAATCTGTATAAATCGTTGCGAAGCAACACTTTTTATTCGTCTTCCGGGTCCGGCTCATCGGCATCCAGGGGCCCGTCCGGATCCTCGTTCACCCTACCGTGGGCCGGCCCCGGATGCAAGGGGGCTTCGCCGCCGGCTCCGGAGAGGTCGACCGCCGCCGCTTCGACGCCGTCTTCCTGCCCCGCCGGAATGCTGACCATGCCGGCCACGGCATCGTCGCCCGCCAGGTTGATGATCCGCACGCCCTGCGTGTTGCGACCCAGCAGGCTGACGCTCTCGACCGCGATGCGGATCAAGGTGCCATAACGCGTGATGACCATCAGCTCGTCGTCCGGCAGGACGCCCCGCACCGCCACCAGCCGGCCGTTGCGCGCCGTGCATTTGATCGTGATCAGGCCCTTGCCGCCGCGATTCTGCACCCGGTAGTCCTCGCTCGGCGAGCGTTTGCCGTAACCGCGCTCGGTCAGGGCCATGATCTGCATGTCGTCGCTGTCGACGACCACCATGCCGACCACCTCCTGGCCCTTGGCCAGGGAAATGCCGCGCACGCCGCGCGCCGTGCGACCCATCGCGCGCACGTCCTGCTCGTGGAAGC
This sequence comes from uncultured Fibrobacteraceae bacterium, assembly GCA_964630845.1. GTDB lineage: Bacteria > Krumholzibacteriota > Krumholzibacteriia > LZORAL124-64-63 > LZORAL124-64-63 > Glo-17. The sequence continues at coordinate 1,747 of CAZVWL010000006.1, read as the reverse complement.
GGATCGCCATGCCGTTGCTCGAGGCCAGGACCACGTGCCGGTCGCCATCGGTCTCCCTGACGGTGACCAGCCGCTCGCCTTCGAGCAGGCTGATGGCGCGGATGCCGGCCTGCCGCGGTCGCGAGAATTCGCTGAGCGGCGTGCGCTTGACCACGCCCAGATTCGTGCACATCAGCAGGAAGTTGTCGGCGCTGAAATCCCTGATGGGCAGCACCGCGTGCACGCGGTCGCCCGGCTGGATCTGGATGAGGTTCACCAGCGGCCGGCCCCGCGCCGCGCGCGCCGCCTTCGGGATGCGGTGCACCTTCAGCCAGAAGAGCTGCCCCTTCTGCGTGAGCACCAGCAGGTGCTGGTGGGCCGAGGCGACGAAGAGCGAGTCGACGAAGTCGTCGTCCTTGGTCTGCATCGCGGTGATGCCACGCCCGCCGCGGCCCTGCTGGCGGTAAGTGTCCAGCGGGATGCGCTTGATGTAGCCCTGGTTGGAGATGGTGACCACCATCGGCTCGTCGGCGATGAGGTCCTCGAGGTCGATCTCGCCCTCGTCATCGACGATCTCGGTCCGGCGCGGATCGGAGAACTGCGCGGCGACCTCGCCGATCTCCTCGCCGACGATGCGCAGCACGAGGTCGCGGCTGGCCAGCACCGATTCCAGGTAAGCGATGCGCTCGATCAGCTCGCGGTACTCGTCCTCGATCTTCTGGCGCTCGAGGCCGGTCAGCCGCGCCAGGCGCAGGTCGAGGATCGCCTGGGCCTGCACCTCGCTCAGCGCGAACCGCGCCATCAGGTTCGTGCGCGCTTCCTCGGGCGACGCCGCGGCCCTGATCAGGGCGACGATCTCGTCGATGTGGTCGAGGGCGATGCGGTAGCCCTCGAGGATGTGCGCGCGCTCCTGGGCCTTGCGCAGCTCGAACCGTGTGCGGCGCACGACGACCTCCTCGCGGAAGTCGAGGAAGCACTGCATGGTGTCCTTGAGCGACAGGACCCGCGGCTGGTTGCCGACCAGCGCCAGGTTGATCACGCCGAACGTGGTCTGCAGGAACGTGTGGCTGTAGAGCTTGTTGAGCACGACCTGCGGGAAGGCGTCCTTCTTCAGGACGACCACGATGCGCATGCCGTCGCGGTCGCTCTCGTCGCGCAGGTCGCTGATGCCCTCGATGACGCCGCCGCGCACCAGGGTCGCGATGCGCTCGATCAGCGCCGCCTTGTTCACCTGGTAAGGAATCTCGTTGATGATGATCTTGGCGCGGCCGGTGTCTTCGACCTCGATCTCCGCCTTCGCCCGCACCACGACGCGGCCACGGCCGGTCGTCACGTAATCGTAGATGCCCTTGCGCCCATGGATCACCGCGCCGGTCGGGAAATCCGGCCCCTGCACGTGCTGGAGCATCTCCTCCGGCTCCATCTCCGGACGCTCCAGCAGCGCCAGCAGCCCCGCGCAGACCTCGCCGAGGTTGTGCGGCGGGATCTTCGTGGCCATGCCCACGGCGATGCCGTCGGCGCCGTTGACCAGCAGGTTGGGCACGCGCGCGGGCATGACCGCGGGCATCGTGCGCGACCCGTCGTAGTTCGCGACGAAGTCGACCGTTTCCTTCTCCAGGTCCTGCATCATCTCGGTCGCGAAGCGGGTCAGGCGCGCCTCGGTGTAGCGTTCGGCCGCCGCCGCGTCGCCATCGACGCTGCCGAAGTTGCCCTGGCCGTCGACCAGCATGTAACGCAGCGAGAAGTTCTGCGCCATGCGCACCAGCGT
>CAZVWL010000005.1:0-39124 GCA_964630845.1 uncultured Fibrobacteraceae bacterium | reverse complement strand
CACCAGCGTGTCGTACACCGCCGCCGTTCCGTGCGGATGGTAGTTGCCGGTGGTATCGCCGGTGATCTTGGCCGACTTGCGGTACGGCTTGCCGGGCTCGAGGCCGAGGTCGTTCATCGCCGTCAGCACCCGGCGGTGCACCGGCTTCAGCCCGTCGCGCACGTCGGGCAGCGCGCGGGAGATGATGACCGACATCGAGTACTCGAGGTACGAGGACTTCATCTTGTCCTCGATGCCCACGTCGACGATCGTCTCGCCGTTGCGCACGCCCGGATCGGGCGCCTGCTCGTGGTCGTGACGGTCCTGGTCGCGCTCGTCGTTCACGTTCCCTGCCTCTTCGGTCGCGGTCACGGCCCGCCGACCGCGCCGTCGCTGGTCCCCTTTGGGCCGGTCGGCGCGGTCCGCTGTGCCTGGTTCAGATGTCGAGATCCTCGAGCTTGACGCGCGCGGCGTTCTCCTCGATGAAGCGCCGGCGCGGCTCCACCTCGTCGCCCATCAGGATCTGGAAGATGTGGTCGGCGCTGACAGCATCCTCGAGCGTCACGCGCGTCAAGGTGCGCGTCTCCGGATTCATCGTGGTTTCCCAGAGCTGGTCGGGGTTCATCTCGCCGAGGCCCTTGTAACGCTGCGTGTAGACGCCGCGCTCGCCGCCGAGCTGCTCGATGATGCGGTCCTTCTCCAGGTCGCTGTGCGCGTAGATCTCCGTCTTGCCCTTCTTGACCCGGTAGAGCGGCGGTTCGGCGATGAACATGTGGCCCTTCTCGATGATGTCGCGGAAGTGCCGGAAGAACAGCGTCAGGATCAGCGTGCGGATATGCGAGCCGTCGACGTCCGCGTCGGTCATGATGATGATCTTGTGGTAACGCAGACGCCCGAGGTCGAAGACCTCGCTGCCGACACCCGTGCCGAGCGCGGTGATGATCGTCTTGATCTCGTCGTTGCCCAGCATCTTGTCGAGGCGCGCTTTCTCGACGTTCAGGATCTTGCCCTTCAGCGGCAGGATGGCCTGGAACCGGCGGTCGCGACCTTGCTTGGCCGAGCCGCCGGCCGAGTCGCCCTCCACCAGGTAGAGCTCGCACTCGGCGGGGTCGCGGCTGGCGCAATCGGCCAGCTTGCCCGGCAGCGAACCCGAATCGAGGCTGCTCTTGCGGCGCACCAGCTCGCGCGCGCGTCGCGCGGCCTCGCGGCTCTGCGCCGCGTTGATGCACTTGCCGACGATCGCGCGCGCCTCGCGCGGATGCTCCTCCAGGAAGGTGCCGAGCGCCGCGTAGACCAGCTGCTGCACCTGCCCCTTGACCTCGGTGTTGCCGAGCTTGGTCTTGGTCTGCCCCTCGAACTGCGGTTCGGGGATCTTCACCGAGACGACCGCGGTCAGCCCTTCACGCATGTCGTCGCCCGTCAGCGCCTTCATGTCCTTCTTCAGGAGGTTCTGCGCCTGGGCGTAGGCGTTCAGGGCGAGGGTCAGGCCGGCGCGGAATCCGGAGAGGTGGCTGCCGCCTTCGGCGGTGTTGATGTTGTTGGCGAAGGTGTAGAGGTTCTCGGCATAGCTGTCGTTGTAGTTCAGGGCGATCTCGATCTGCACGCCGTCCTTCTCGCCCTCGATGTAGACCGGCGGCTCGCAGAGCACCGTGCGCCCCTCGTTCAGCCAGGTGACGAACTCGGTGATGCCGCCCTCGTAGTGGAACGAGACCTCGCGTTCCCGCCCGGGCCGCTCGTCGCTAAGGCTGACGCGGATGCCGCGGTTCAGGAACGCCAGCTCCCGCAGCCTGGCCTTCAGCGTGTCGAAGCTGTACTCGCGCTCGGGGAAGATCTCCGGATCGGGCTGGAACGCGACGGTGGTGCCGCTGCGCCCGGCGTCGCTCGTGCCGACGACCTCGACCGGGGTCGCCGGCACCCCGCGCTCGTACCGCTGCCGGTGCACCTTGCCGTCGCGGTAGACCGTGGCCTCGAGCCAGGTCGACAGCGCGTTCACGCAGCTGACGCCCACGCCGTGCAAGCCGCCGGAGACCTTGTAGCTGCCCTTGTCGAACTTGCCGCCGGCGTGCAGGCTGGTCATGACGACCTCGAGCGCCGGCTTGCCCTCGGACTTGTGGATGTCGACCGGGATGCCGCGGCCGTTGTCGGTTACCTCGATGACATCGCCGGGCTTGATCGCGACGTCGATGCGGTCGCAGAAGCCGACCATGGCCTCGTCGATCGAGTTGTCGACGACCTCGTAGACGAGATGGTGCAACCCGCGGACGCCGGTATCCCCGATGTACATCGCGGGCCGCTTGCGCACGGCCTCCAGCCCCTTGAGCACCTGGATGCCTTGCGCGGTATAATTCTGCTGGCCTTCGGCGGCGTTCATCGTCCGTCCATCCGTTCGGTCAATGGTCGTTGTCGCGGGGTGGCCGGGCTGTCCACGACCGGGCCCAGCGGATCTCCGTGACGGCCTGCCCGCCGGCGCGCGCGTTGCATTCCGCGATGATCCGCGGCACCAGCAGGGTCACTTCCTGCTTCCAGGCGCCGTGGTCGGTCTCGAGCAGCAGCACGCCGTCGCGCAGGTCCACCGCGCGCACGTGGTTGGCGAGGCGCTCGCCGACGATCGCCGGCCAGTCGAGCAGGAGCGAGCGTTCGCTCGCGCGCTCGGACAGGCCGCAATCCGACAGCACCCCGTCCAGGATCCGCCCGAGGCGGATCGGTCCCTGCTGGCGATCCTGCTGACTCATGGAAGCGACGCCAATCTCCCGTCCTCGACGCGCCACTGGCGCATCCCTTCTGGGTTCCAGCCGGCCACGTCGTCGGCGCGGGCCGTGGCGATGAACAGCTGATGATCCCTGGCGCACCGCTCCTGCAGGCGCCGCGCGCGCTCGCGGTCGAGCTCGCTGAAGATGTCGTCGAGGAAGAGCACGGGCCGTACCCGCCGCACCTCGCTGATCACCTCGCTCTGTGCGAGGATCAGGGCGATGGCGGCGGTGCGGGTCTCGCCCTGCGACCCGAAGGTGCGCAGATCCTGGCTGCCTAGACATGCCTCGAAATCGTCGAACTGGACCCCGGTCAGGGGCCGGCCGCGACGCACTTCTTCCGGCCCAATATAGTCGAATTCGGCGAAAATATCCTGAAGTAATTCGTGCCCGCGCGCGCCTTCGTTGGCGGCCTTCCGGAACGCCTGCAGGCGTGGGCGATAACGGAAGCCAAGCGGTTGCTCGACGCCCGACAACGCCCCGTACAGGTGGCCGGCGTGGGGTTGCAGGCGCTCGGCCCAGGCGGCCCTACCCTCGCCGATGACGGCGGCGTGCCGCGCGAGGTCGGCGTTCCAGGCTTGCATCTCGCGCCGCGCCGTCGCGCGGTCGCGGTCGCCTTGCCGCAGCGAACGCAGCAAGCTGGATTTCTGGCGCAGGGCGCGCTGATAAGAAACCAGGCTGACGAGGTAATCGTGATCGAGGCCGCAGAGACCCTGGTCGGCGAAGCGGCGTCGCTGGTCGGGACCGCCGCGGACGAGGTCGCTGCTCTCCGGCCAGAAGAACAGCGCGGCCAGACGCCCGACGAGGTCGCCGCGCCGCTCGACGAGTTCGCCATCGATCCGGAAACGGCGTCCGCCGTCCCGGTCGAGCCCGAACTCGAAATGGAGGTTGTGGTCGGCGGCGGCTTCCACCAACAACGACACGTGCAGGCTGGCCCCGCGATGCGCGATCAGCTCCTCGGCGCGGGCGCCGCGATGCGAGCGGCCATAAGCCGGGAAATAGAGCGCTTCCATCAGGTTGGTCTTGCCCTGGCCGTTGCGGCCTTGCAAGACGTTGACGCCGCGCGAGAACTCCAGGTCCAGGTCCGCGAGATTACGGAAGCCGCTCACCCTTGCGCCGATGATCCTCAAGGGGACCGCCGCTCCTTGGCTGCGCTCAATCGCCGGCCAACCGCAGGGGCATCAACAGGCAGAGCAGGTGGTCGGACTGGTCGCCGGCTTCGCCCATCGGCGCGATCAGGGCGGCGCTCTGCGGGTTGCGCAGGCTGAGCTGGACGGAGTCGCTGCGCATGTTCTTGAGGATGTCCTGCAGATAGCCGAAGTTGAATCCGACCTCCAGCGCTTCTCCCTCGTAGCCCACGGCGATCTCGTCTTCGGCGCGGCTCCCATCCGAGCTGCGGGCGCCGAGTTCGAGGCGTCCCTTCTCGATGCCGAGGCGGATCTGGTTGGTGATGCGGTCCGCCGTGATCGACACGCGGCGGATCGCCTGCAGCATGGCCTCGCGATCGATGACCACCAGCTTGTCGTTGCCCTGCGGGATGACCGCGTTGTAGTCGGGGAAAGGTCCTTCGAGCAGGCGCGAGTGCAGGACCGTGTCGCCCGCACGGAAACTGATCTGCGTATCGCCGAAGAAGACCTCGATCGCCGCATCCTGCTCGGCCTGGGCAACGATGCGCGGAAGCTGCCGCAGACCGCTCGTATCGACGATCATGCGCCGCACGTCCGGTTGCTTGTCCCACGACAGCGAACGTTTGCTGCGGGCGAGCCGGTGGGCATCGGTGGCGACCATGGTCAAGCCCATGGCATCGATCTCCCAGAGGATGCCCATCAAGGCGGGACGGGTCTCGTCTCGCGACACGGCGTAAGCCGTCTCGGCGACCATCGCGGTCAAGAGTTCGCCGGGGATCGACATGGGATCGGTCTCGTCGAGCTCGGGCAGCTTGGGGTATTCGTCCGGATTCAGACACGGCACCTCGAGCGAGGCCTTGCCGCTGCGGATGCTGAGCGTGTTCTGATCGACGACGAACGTGACGCGGCCCGGCGCGAGGCTGCGTACGAAGCTCGCGAGCTTTTCGGACAGGATCGCGGCCTTGCCCGGCTCGTTGATGGTGACCTCTCGGGTCGAGGTGACCATCGAGATGTCCAGGTTCGTCACCGAGAAGCGAAGCTCACCGTCCTCGGCAACGACGAGGATAGCCTTGAGGATCGGCATGGTCGTCTTGGATGGCACGACGCCGGCGACCAGGTCCAGGGCCTTGTGCAGGATATCCTGCTGGATCTCGAACTTCACGGTGTGATCCTCCGGGCAAGGGTACGTCGTCGTGCGAGGGCCGAATGATAGGCCAAGGACGAGGTGCTATCAAGTTCCCACACGATCCCCATCGACTCCTTCTTCACGGTCTTGGATATAGACATGGAACCAGATCTAGAAAGGGTCGGGGACAACGGGGAAAACCACGTTTCGCCGCACGCGGCGGGCCAGAAACCGCCGATCGGCCACCTGATAACCTGGGGACAAACTCTGGGATGACCACGCCGTTGTCCACGCTCGACAACGAGCGCCGATCCTCCTCGCCGTTGTCACCCAGGATATACGCGTGTTATCCCACGGTCCATCCACAAGAAAAACGTTGGCTGCGCGCGCGTGACGGCCTGCCGCGCGACCGGTCAAGCAAGAAACCGGCCCCCGCCGGGAGGGTGCATCCCGACGGGGGCCGTGCGGCGGCTCACTGCAGGCTCAACTCCGGTGACGTTGCCGGATCTGATCGCTGAGATCCTTCAGGAGACCGCGGAACTGCGGATCCTTGCGCACGAGGTCACCCACCAGGTTGCAAGCGTGGGCGACGGTCGAATGATCACGGCCGCCGTGAGCGCGGCCGATCTGGTTGAGGGAAGCGCCGGTCAAGTCGCGCGCGAGGTACATCGACACCTGACGCGCCCGGGCCAGATCCTGGGTGCGCCGCTTGGACTTCAGCTGTTCGACGGTGAATTCGAAATGGCCGGAGACCACTTCCATGATGTCCGCGACCTTGATCGGCCCGGCGGCGTGGCCGGCGAAGTAGGAGGAGAGGACTTCGGCGGCGAGGTCCGGCGTGATCTCCTGGCGCATCAGGCTGGCGAACGCGAGCAACCTGATCAGCGCTCCCTCGAGCTTGCGGATGTTGTCGGTGACGTGGACGGCGATGTACTGGACGACCTCGTCCGGGATGACGATCCGGTTCATCTCGATCTTGCGCTGCAGGATCGCGATGCGGGTTTCGAGGTTCGGCGGCTGGATGTCCGCGATCAGGCCCCACTCGAAACGCGAGCGCAGCCGTTCCTCGAGGGTGGTGATCTCCTTGGGAGATCGGTCGGAGGTGAGCACGATCTGCTTCTTGTGGTCGTGCAGCGCGTTGAACGTGTGGAAGAACTCGTCCTGGGTCGATTCCTTGCCGGCCAGGAACGAGACGTCGTCGACGAGCAGGACGTCCATGCTGCGGTACTTCAGCTTGAAATCCGGGGTGCGGCCCTGCTGGATGCTCATGATCAGTTCGTTCATGAACCGCTCGGCCGTCAGGTAGCAGATCCGAGCCGACGGCTGGCGTTGCGCGATGGCGTTGCCGATGGCGTGCATCAGGTGCGTCTTGCCGAGGCCGACCCCGCCGTGCACGAACAACGGGTTGTAATGCGTGCCGGGCTGGTTGGCGACGGCGGTGGCCGCGGCATAGGCGAGGTCGGTGCCGCCGCTGACCACGAAGCTCGTGAAGGTATAGTCGGGATTGAGGTTGGCCCGGGCCGCCATCTCGGTCGGGTCGAGCGGTTCGGTCTCGGCGACCGGGCGGCGGGTCGACACCGCCGGCGCCTCGATCGGCGGCCGGAAGAGATCCTCCTCGGCGACCGAGCTCTGCCGGACTTCGAGGGAGATCGAGACGTTGCGACCGAACATCTGCGAGGCGGCTTCGTTGAGCGTCGGCAGGTGATGTTCGCTGAACCAATCCAGGAAGAAATGATTCGGCACGGAGACCTTCAGGCAGTCGCTGCCCGTGACCGGCTCGAGCGGTAGGTACCACGTATCGTAAGTCTGCTGCTGAACCAGGCGCCGGACAATGCCCATGATGTCATGCCAGTAGTTGTCCAACGGCTCCATTGACAAGGCTTCCAAGGGAACCTCCCGCACCATGGGCGGCGGACAAGTTAAACCAGACACGAACCCACAAACCAGGACCTAACACACATAATAACAACAAGATAGATTAACGACCGAAAAATCCGCGACAAGTTATCAACACCTAAGCGCGCCTTGTTGATAACTTGACCGCGGCGCCCAGGCGGATATCCGAAGCCCGGGGAACCTATCATGATGATTCTGGGCGGGCAAGCACAATCTCCCGACGAATTGTTGCCGAGTTCGTAACCGATTGTTGACACGAAATCTACGAATGTCGCTCGCCGTAGGCGCCGGCCCGGCCGGGGCGGTCCCCAGAATCGGGACGTGCGGTCACCGGTCTCCGGATTGCGGATAACCGCCGGAAAATCTTGACAGTACGGGCGGCTGCCATTAACCTTCTGCGGCCGTCCCAGAGTGAGTTGTCATGAAGGAGCCTGATCGTGAAGCGGACCTTTCAACCCAGCAACCTGAAGCGGGCCCACAAGCACGGCTTCCGCAAGCGGATGTCGACCCGTGCGGGGCGCCTGGTGCTGAGCCGCCGGCGCGCCAAGGGCCGCAAGCGCCTGTCCGCTTGACGTCGGGCAGCCGGGTCCCGGCCGCAAGACGAGTCGATCGTTTCGGCTGGCGGGCCTTGCGGGGTCAGCGTCAATTCACCCGAGTATACGAGGATGGCGTCAAGCAGCTGGGACGCCTCTTCGTGCTTTATCTTTTTCCCGGCGACGACCGCGCCCTGGCCGTGGTGGCTAGCCGCAAGGTCGGTGGGGCCGTCGCCCGAAACCGCGCCAAGCGCCTGTTGCGCGAGGCGATTCGGCACCGGATCGAGATCCGCCCGGAGGCCGCCGCGGAGATCCGCCAGCGGCAACTCCCGGATGCGCCCGCCGGCGAGGGACTTTGGGTCGTCGCCGTCGCTCGGACACGCATCTTGACCGTGCGCTGTCCCGACGTCAGCGCGGAGCTCGACGAACTGCTGGATCGGCCACCACCCGGTCCCCGGACGACGTCGCCCTGACGGGCGGGCTCGCGGGGCGACGGGCAACGGGTCCTGATCGGCGCGTGAGAGGTGGAGGCTGTCGACCACGGTCGCGCGGCCCAGGTGCCGACATCGCGATCGAGGCAGCCGCGGCGACATGTGGCGAGTGCCTTATCTGCTGATCCTTGCTTATCGCCGGTGGCTTTCGCCCCTTCTGCCGGCGACCTGCCGCTTTCACCCCTCCTGTTCCCGTTACGCCGCCGAAAGCCTGGAGCGGTACGGCCTGTGCCGAGGCTCCTTGCTGGCCGCACGCCGGATCCTCCGCTGCCATCCCTGGCACCCTGGTGGTTTCGACCCCGTTCCCGAGCATCACGGAGATTGAGCGTTCATGGACCGACGCACACTGCTGGCTTTTCTGCTGATCTTCATCGTCATCACCGGTTATCAGCTGCTGATGAGCCATGAAGCGCAGAAGCACGCGGGAACGCCGGCGACGCGCGTTCCGGCAGCGCAGGAGATCGAGGCCCCCTCGCGAACCGATGGCGTCGATCCCGTCGCGGTCGTGGACGAACGGCCATCCGCCGGCTCGGATTGGTCGGCGAACGCGGAACTGTCGTTCGTCGGCGACCAGGCGCTGGAGCCGGCGAACCGATCGGCTGCCGAACGCCGCGTGACGGTCGCGACCCCTCTGTACGAGGTCGAGCTGGCCGGCCGTGGAGCGCGGATCACCAGCTGGTCGGGGCTTGAGTTTCCCGGCGCCGACGGGCGTCCGGTGCAGTTGATCCCGCAGGGCGACGAGTCCGTGCCCTACGGGTCGGGCGCGGTGGTGTTCGACGCCACCGAGATGGAGCTGGGCAGGCTGGTCTTCGAGACCGACGCGCCGGCCCGGCTCGACGTTTCCCGCGGCACGCAGACGGTGGTCTTCCGGCTGCGCACCGCGGGCGATCTCGAGGTCCGCAAGATCTACACGTTCGACGCGGACACCTACGAGATCGCGCTGGACCTGGAACTGGCCGCCGCCGGACCGCAGGCCTCGGCGGCGCGTGCGCACCTCGGATTGCCGCGGCGCGCACGATTCGGCTGGGCCCAGGGCATCGCCAGCACCGAGGAACGGGACCGCCTCGAGGAGGCGTCGTTCCGGTCCTTCGCCGGGGTGGGGGACGGTCTGGACTTCAAGAAGCGTGGGTCGGCCATCAAGAACGTCGACAAGGTGAGCGGCGTCTTCGAGGGCGACCTGCGCTTCGCCGGGGTCCAGAACAAGTACTTCACCATCGTCGGCCTGCCGGCGCAGGATCCCGACACGCCGCCCCACGCGAGGGTCGTGCTGTCGGGCGACCGGGAGCGCAACCTGCAGACATGGACCATCGAGCGTGCCATGCTGCCGCAACGCGCGGGTTCGGACGCCCTGGCGTCCAGCCGCCTGATCCTCTACCTCGGCCCCCAGGAGGCCGATCGCCTCAAGGCGTTCGGCGTCGGTCTGGACAAGACCATGGAACTCGGCTGGGCGCTGTTCCGGCCGGTGACCGAGGCGACCCTGTGGATCATGGCCCAGATGCGCCGCGTCATCCCGAACTACGGGGTGATCATCATCCTCTTCTCGGTGCTGACCAAGGTGGCGTTCTATCCCCTGACGCGCACCAGCACGCAATCGATGAAGCGGATGCAACAGCTGCAGCCCAAGATCAAGGAGCTCCAGGAGAAGTACAAGGACAACCGGGAAAAGCAGAGCCAGGAGATGATGAAGCTCTACAAGAAGGAGAAGATCAACCCGATGGCGGGTTGCTTGCCCCTCCTCTTGCAGATGCCGGTCTTCATCGCGTTGTACCAGGCGCTCGCGCACACGATCGCCCTGCGCAACACGCCGTTCGTCGCCTGGATCGACGACCTGTCCAAGCCGGACGCGTTGTTCACGATGCCGTTCTCGTTGCCGTTCCTGGGCCCCGACTTCAACCTGCTGCCGCTGCTGATGACCGCCACCATGGTGGTCCAGATGCGCATGACACCGACCGGCACCGCCCCGGCCCAGATGGCCATGATGAACACGGTGATGCCGGTCATCTTCCTCTTCTTCTTCTACCAGATGCCGTCCGGTCTGGTGCTGTACTGGCTGGTCAACAACGTCGTGACCATCTACCAGACCTGGAGAATCCACAAGACGGCGACGCCCGAGGGAGGGTCCAAGACATCATGAGCGATCAGATGGAGAGCACGGGTAAGACCGTGGACGAAGCGATCCGCGAGGCGCTCTTGCGGATGGGTCTAAGACGCGAAGAAGTTGACGTGACGGTGATCCAGGAGGCCCGCAGCGGCATCCTCGGCGTCGGCCGTCGGCAAGCCGTGGTCAAGGTCACGAAGAAGAGCCGTGGTCGCAGCGACCGCGCCGACCGCACCGACCGCGGTGATCGGAACGAACGGGGCGACCGTGGGCGCCGCGACGATCGTGGTGGCCGCCGGTCCGGCGAGCGCCTTGATGACGGGCGCACCGGCCGTGGCGATCGCGGCCGTGGCGAGCAACGGCGACGCGATGAAGGCAAACCCGCGGCCGCCCGCAGCGAGGGGCGCGGGGAGGGCCGCTTGGAGGGCCGCGTGGAGGGGCGCGCCGAAGGACGTTCCGGCGGGCGATCGAACAGCCGATCGACGACGCGCGGCGCCGGACGCGGCGAGGGTCGTGGTGCGTCGGGCGGCCGTCCCGCTGCTGCGGCTGCGGCCGACGTGCCGCGCGAAGCGGACGAGGCGGCCGTGGTGATGCGGGCTGCAGGTCCAGCCGCCGAGGTTCGCCCGGAGATCGACGAGGAGGGCCGCGGCGGGCGCCGTCGCCGGCCGCGGCGGCGCCGCAAGAAGTTCGATGGCGACGAGTCGATGCAGCCGTTGACCGGCGGCGAACTGGCCGCGACCAGCGACGAGGCGCCGGATGTGGCGGAGAACGACGAGGTGCTGGAGACCACGCCTCCGGCCGCCGTCGATCGGCCCGTGGCCGCGCCGGCAAGCACCGAGGCGGCGATCGAACCGGAGGCCGAGATGGCCGCCGACCAGCCGGCGCCGCCCGCCATGCCAGCCGCGCCGAAGGCGCCGCGACGGCAAGCGGGCGCGATCGTGGCCGACGTGAGCGCGATGGCGCGCGTGCAGCCCTTCACGGCGGCGGAGGTCGCGGCCTTGCCCGATTTCCTGCAGCGCGTGGCCACGGATCTGATGGTCAAGAGCGGGTTCGCTTGCCGTGTGCAGGTCCAGGAAGGCGAATACCAGCTGGTCAAGCTCGTGGTCGACGACCGCAGCGCCGGCGTGTTGATCGGGCGTTATGGCAACACGGTCGACGCCGTCGAGCAACTCGTCGAAAAGATCGCGAGCAGGACGGTAGGCGAGCGGGTTCGCATGAACCTCGACATCAACAACTACCGCGTCCGTCGAGAGGATCAGCTCGTGCAGCGCGCGCGCAACGCCGCCGCGGAGGCGCGCAACACCGGCGAGCCGGTGGCGCTCGAACCTGCGGGCGGTCGTGAACGCCGCGTCGTGCACCTGTACATCCAGGAGACCGAGGATCTGACGACGTACACCGAGAACGGGCCGGACGGCAAGTACGTGGTGGTTTGCCACCCCGACCAGGTGCCGGCCGAGTACCGCGACCGCGCCGACGGCGCCGAGGAAGGAACCGCGCCCTCGATCGAGGTCGCGGCGGTCATCGACGTCGGCATGTCGGCGGATGAGCGTTCGCCCGACCGGACCGCCGCCGACTGACACCGCTTCGGAACGACGGGCAAGCGGGGGCCGCCGCGCGGGCGGTCCCCGCTCCTGGTATGGGGGAGGGAGGTCGGCCATGACCATCCTCGATAGCGGCACGATCGTCGCGGTGGCGACCCCGGAAGGCTGCGGCGGCCTCGCCGTGGTGCGACTGAGCGGCCCGCGCGCCGTGGCCATCGCGCGCCGCATGCTGCCTGGCGCCGAGCTCGGCGACCCGATCGTCAGCCACCTGGCCCGGCTCGGGATCGTCTGCTGGCCGGCGACCGACGTCGGATTGGCGGCCGGCGCAGCGATCGATCAGGTGCTCGTCCTGCCGATGCTCGCTCCGGCGAGCTACACGGGTGAGGACACGGTGGAGTTCCACTGCCACGGGGGCGCGGTGCCGGCGCGCCAGATCGTCGACGCTTGCCGCTCGGCGGGTGCGCGCGCGGCGTTGCCGGGAGAGTTCACCAGGCGCGCCTTCGTGAACGGGAAGCTCTCGCTGACGCAGGCCGAAGCCGTCGCCGACCTGATCGCCGCCGAGCATCCGGCGGCTGCGCAAGCGGCGTTGGCCCAGCTGCGCGGTGGCCTGAATCGCGACGTGGCGCGCATCGAGCGCATCCTCCGCCCGGTGCTGGCGGCGCTGGAGGGTTCGCTGGAATTCGGCGACGACCTCGATGCCAACCCGCCGGATCGCGGCGCGCGGCTCCTGGCCCTGAACGACGCGCGGCTCTTGATTGGCCGGCTTCTGGCGCTGCGGGACACCGGCCGCCGGCTGCGAGAAGGCGTGCAGGTCGTCTTCAGGGGACCGCCGAACGTCGGCAAGAGCTCACTCTTCAACGCGCTGCTCGGGCAGCCCCGCGCCCTGGTCGATCACGAACCCGGCACCACGCGCGACGTCGTCAGCGCGCCGCTGATGATCGACGGCATTCTCTTCATGCTGCACGACACCGCCGGGTTGCGCGACGTCGCGGGCGGCGTGGAAGCCATGGGAATCGAGCGCGCGCGGCAGCAAGCCGCGAGCGCCGACATCGTGCTCGACCTGAAGGACGGCCTGTCTGGCAAGGACGGCTGGTCGAACGAGGGAACCACCGCGGCGATCGATAAGGCCGGCGGCGACGGCGGCTCGCCGATCGTGTTGACGGTCTGGACCAAATGTGACCAAGGTGGCGACGCGGCCGGGCTGGCGACGAGCGCGGTCACCGGCCGGGGCCTCGACGAGCTTCGTGAATTGCTCGTCGCGCGGGTGCGGACGGCCGGGCTCGACGCGGCGGTCAAGCGCGGCGTTGTCCTCTCCGATCGCCACGTGGATCGTTTGCGGTCCTGCGACGCGGTGCTCGCGTCCTTGATCTCGCAATCCGATCTTGGCGAGGAGATCATCGCGAGCATGCTGGCGGCGGCTCTTCAGGATCTCGGGTCGATCAGCGGCCGGGTGTTCACCGAGCGGCTGCTGGACGAGGTCTTCGCGCGGTTCTGTGTCGGCAAGTAAGGCAGAGGGTGATGGCGAACCAACAGTCGGCGTTCGACGTGATCGTGGTGGGCGGTGGTCACGCGGGTATCGAGGCCGCGCTGGCGGCCGCGCGCCTCGGCTGCCGGACGGCGCTCGTCAGCCACGCCACGACCGAGATCGGCCGCATGCCCTGCAACCCGGCGATCGGCGGGCTGGGCAAGGGCCATCTCGTGCGCGAGATCGACGTGCTCGGCGGGCAGATGGGGTTGGCGATCGACGCCACGGGCATTCAGCACCGCATCCTGAACCGGCGCAAGGGGCCGGCGGTCCAGGCGCCGCGAGCGCAGGCGGACAAGCATCGCTACCAGCAGTGGATGGCCGACGCGGTGCAGGCGCAGGATGGGCTGCGAATCGTCGCCGGCGAGGTGGTGCGGTTGCTCGCGGAACGCGATCGCGGCGTGGACGGGGTCGGGCTCGCCGACGGCGTCGTGTTGCGCGCGCCGCGCGTGATCCTCTGCACGGGGACGTTCCTGCGCGGCCTGATGCATGTCGGTTCGCGCCAGGTTCGCGGCGGTCGCGAAGGGGCCGGCAGCAGCGAAGGCATCAGCGACGAACTGCGGCGGCTCGGCTTCGAGCTGCGGCGCCTGAAGACCGGCACGCCACCGCGCTTGCTGGCCGGCAGCCTCGACCTCGCGTCCCTCGCGACGCAGCCGGGAGACGCCGACGCGCGGCCCTTCTCGTTCCGCACGCGCCGCTTCGCGCCACCGGATCAGCACTGCTGGTTGACTTACACCAACCCGCGCACACACGCGCTGATTCGCGACAATCTGGCGCGATCACCTCTGTATACAGGGAGCATCGAGGGGCGGGGCACGCGGTACTGTCCGTCCATCGAGGACAAGGTCGTCCGCTTCGGCGAACGTGATCGACACCTTGTGTTCCTGGAGCCAGAAGGCCTGGATAGCGAAGAGATCTACGTGAACGGGCTTTCGACGAGCTTGCCGGCGGACGTCCAGGAAGCCGTGGTGCACAGTATACAGGGGCTCGAAGGGGCGCAGCTCGTCCGCCATGGTTATGCGGTCGAGTACGATAGTGTGCCATCCTGGCAGGTGACCTCGTGCCTGGCGGCCAAGCGGGTGTCCGGC
Source organism: uncultured Fibrobacteraceae bacterium (assembly GCA_964630845.1). Taxonomy (GTDB): domain Bacteria; phylum Krumholzibacteriota; class Krumholzibacteriia; order LZORAL124-64-63; family LZORAL124-64-63; genus Glo-17. Next base: position 24,973 of record CAZVWL010000005.1, on the reverse strand, counting down.
CTCTACCTGGCCGGTCAGATCCTCGGCACGTCGGGATACGAAGAGGCTGCCGCCCAGGGATTGGTCGCCGGGGTCAACGCCGTGCGTAGCCTCGGTGGCCAGCCCGACTGGGTGCCCTCGCGCGCCGACAGTTACCTGGGGGTGCTCGTCGACGACCTCGCGACCAAGGACATCACCGAACCCTACCGGATGTTCACGTCGCGCGCAGAGCATCGGCTGCACCTGCGTTGCGACAACGCCGAGAGTCGCCTGGCCGAAGGAGCCGGCACGCTCGGGCTGCTCTCGGCCGACGATCGTGAACGGTTGCGGTCGCGGTCGGTCGCGCTGCAGCGGGCGACCCGGCTTCTGGCGACCTGGCGGACGCGTGACCCCGCGACCGGCGCCCGGGGCGTGACCGTCGCGGAGATGTTGCGACGCCCGGATGCCGACCTCGCGGCGCTGGCCGGAGCCTTGCCGGATGGCCCGGAGCTGCTGGCGGCCTTCGAGCTGGCGATCAAGGCCGGACTCGACGCGCATGGCGATCCGATCATCGCCGAGAGCGTGCGATACGAGTGCATAAATAACATAAAGTATGAAGGTTACATCGAAAAGAACAAGAGGCTGCTCGAAGACCAGCAAGCGCTCGATCAACACCGGATCCCGGACGACTTCCCCTTTGGCGAGCTTGGCGCTTTGAGCTATGAGGCCCGCGAAAAGCTTGTGAGGATGCGGCCGGCCACCATCGGACAGGCCAGCAGGATTGATGGGGTACGCGCCGGCGACCTGGCCATCCTGACCGTGATGCTGCGCCGCTGGAACGTGGAAACCGGGAACTGCGGCGAGGAAACGGCATGAACGAAGACGGCCAGAGGCCGGCGCCGCAGCCGCTCGATTTGCTGATCGAGGAGATCCTGCGCTGGAACAGCCAGATGAACCTGGTAACCAGGGTTGACACCGCCGACAGGCTGCAGAATCAGATCGAGTCGTGTGTCCGGGGCTGGCGACTCGTCGTCGACGCGCTCGCTGGAGCCTCCGGCTTCCGCTCATCGGCCTATGTCGATCTTGGCTCAGGATCAGGACTTCCGGGCCTCGTCTGGACTCTCGCGCGCCGCGCCGCAGGGCATGATGGACCAGTCTATCTGGTGGAACCGCGGGCCAAGCGGGCGTGGTTTCTGCGTCGGGCGTCGAGATTGCTGGGCCTTGCCGGCGTGACGGTCATCGAGGAACGCTGGGGTGATGGAGGGAGGTGCGTGATCGGCGCCCCGTCACGAGACGCCCTGATATCGATGAAGGCGCTGAAACTGAACGATCACGAGGTCCTGACAGGGCTCGAGGCCTCGTTCGGTCCCGGGCGTCGTCCGGAACGGGTCTGGATCGCTCGGTTTCTGCCTGTCGATCCGGGTCGAGCGGAAGTGGCCTCTGGCGGGGGGGCGGCCACGGATACGGGAGCGTTTGCGTTGTCCTCCCGCGCGATCCTGGGAGAATCCGCCCCGCGCCTTGAGCTGGTGACGTATAGCTTCCGAGTCGACCGCTAGGCGAGCGAGGGGCCCGACGGCCACCTGGCGATCGCGATGTTCCACGTGGAACATCGACCGCGGCGAACCGGGGAAGTGTTCCACGTGGAACATCGCCTCCGCCGACCAGACGTCCGCGGCCGACGGCGCCGAACCGGCGGTCGCCAGGGCCCGGAAAGCTCTTCCGGAGGGCTCCTGCCCGGCAGTGCTTCCGGCAAGGAACAAACTACCAACGTCATGCCTTCAGTTGCCGGCGTCCGTGCTGGACACCCGACGCCTGAACGAGCTAGATTCCGGCCGACGATCGTGGCGCCTTGCATGCGCAGGTGCCACGAAGCCGTCACGCCGCGGTCGCGAGGGGCATGCCGCCGCCATCGCACCTACAGGACCTGGAACCATGGATGCGTGCATATGGGCCGGATCATCTCGATCTCCAATCAGAAGGGTGGCGTTGGCAAGACCACGACCGCCGTCAACCTGGCGGCCAGCCTGGCTGTTGCCGAGAAGCGCTGCCTGATGATCGACCTGGATCCTCAGGGAAACGCCACCAGCGGCGTGGGCCTCGAGGCGCGCGAGGGCACTTCCTACGAGTTCCTGCTCGGCCAGGCCGCTCTCGCTACCTGCATGCAAACGACACAGATCCATTTCCTGGATGTGCTGGCGGCGGATCGGCGCCTGGCGGGCGCCGAGATCGAGCTGGTCAACGAGAATCGGCGCGAACATTTCCTGAAGGCGGCGCTCGCCGAACATCGTGACCGTTACGACTACATCCTGATCGACACACCGCCCAGCTTGGGATTGCTCACGTTGAACGCCTTGACCGCCGCCGATTCGGTCCTGATCCCGATCCAGTGCGAATACTACGCGCTCGAGGGATTGAGCCAGTTGCTGAGCACGATCCAGCTGGTTCAGCGCGGACTGAACCCGGGCCTGCAGATCGAGGGCGTGCTCTTGACGATGTATGACAAGAGGTTGCGCCTGTCGAACCAGGTCGCCGAGGAAGCGGTCGAGTTCTTCGGGAGCGTGGTCTACCAGACCCGGATCCCGCGCAACGTGCGCCTCAGCGAGGCGCCTTCGTTCGGGCTGCCGATCCTGCTCTACGACGTGGAGTGCCTCGGGTCCCAGAGCTACCTGGCGCTCGCTCAGGAGGTCCTGGCGGCCGGCAGCGGCGCCTTGTTGCGCCAGGAGGGGTGAGCCGATGGCCAAGAACCGCGTGCTCGGCAAAGGCCTGTCCGCCCTGATCCAGAACGCCGAGATCCCGCTGGTTTCCGCGAAGGGCCGCGAGGTGCGCGAAGTGCCGCTGAGCGCGCTCGTGTGTAATCCAGACCAGCCACGCAAGAACTTCCAGCAAGATAAGTTGCAGGAGTTGGCGGCATCGCTGAAGGACGTCGGCATGCTACAGCCGGTGCTCGTGCGCCAGCTCGGCGCGGAAGAGGCCGAGGCCTTCGTTGTCGAACCGGGCCAGACCCCGCCGCGTTTCATGGTGGTCGCCGGCGAACGGCGGGTGCGCGCTGCGGGCCTCGCCGGCATGACCACGGTGCCGGTCCTGACCTGCACCTTCGAGGAGACCGAAGCCCTGCGGGTCGCCTTGCTCGAGAACATCCAGCGGGAGAACCTCGGCCCGATCGAGGAGGCCCAGGCCTTTCAGGGTCTGCTCGAAGCCTATGGAGCGACCCAGGAAGAGCTGGCCGACATGCTTGGCAAGAGCCGCAGCACCATAAGTAACTCGTTGCGAATGTTAACCTTGGAAGATGAGATCCGCGCGTTGGTCGACGACGGTACGTTGTCCCGCGGCCACGCCAAGGCCCTGCTGGCGGTTCCGACCGGTCCCGAGCGCCTGCGCCTGGCGCGACTGTGCCGCAGCCGGGGGTTGTCGGTGCGCGAGGTCGAACGACGCGCCCAGGGTGCCCAGGCCGCTCGGCAGCGGGCGCGCAAGCAACGCGGCGGGGCTTCGGCAGGCGCCGCCGACTCCGCGGGCGACGGCGCGTCGCTGGCGGTCCGCGCCCTGCGCGACCGCGCCGAGGCCCACTTCGGTTCCCCGGTGACCATCGAGCGCGACGCGCGCGGGCGCGGCCGCGTGAGCGTGGCCTTCTACGACGACGGCGACCTGACGCGTCTGCTGGGGATGATGGGCGTTGCGACCGAACTCGATTGACCTGGAGCCGCCCGTGCGGGCGACAAGGACCGGACCGTGACGACCCGGCTGCGCAGCCTGCGGATCAATCGCCTCCGCCTCCTCTTGGTGGCGCTGATCGTGCTGTCGACCGGTCTCTTGGTGCTGAACCTGGTCGAGCTGGTCGCCTCGGACCCCCATCGGGGCCCCACGGGGCACCTGCGGCTGAACGGGCAGGTGCTGACCACCGGCGCCCTGCACATCCTGACGCTGCTGGCGGTCTGGGCCGTCTGGTTCTCGCTGCGGGCCCGCGAGAAAGACCAGCGCCGCCTGCGTCGCAGCGAACAGAAGCACCGCGCGATCATCAACCACGCCGGAGAAGCCATCTTCCTGCTGGACAGCGCCGGCCGCATCCAGGAGTGGAACAAGACGGCCGAGCAGCTCTTCGGCGCCCCGCGTCGCAGCGTGCTCGGCCGTCCGCTCACCGAGGTGCACCTGTGTTACGGCCTCGAGCTCGATCGGGCCATCGCCGACGCCGCCCGGGTGGGCCGCAGCCTGACCTTCGAGTTCCCCTGGCGGCGCGCGCAGCGGCCGGACGGCCTGATCCGGTTGACCCTCTCGCCGCTGCCTCCCGGACGCGGCAGCGACGATCCCGATGAGCGGCTGTTCGTGGCCATCGCGCGCGACGTGACCAGCGAGCGCCAGCTGGAGAGCCGGATCAGCCAGGCCGAGAAGCTGGCCGGCATCGGCCAGCTCGCCGCCGGCATCGCCCACCAGCTCAACACGCCCCTCGGCTCCATCCTGCTTTCGGCCCAGATGCTCGCCGAGGCGGAGCTGCCGGAGGATCAGGTCGAGGATGTCGAGCGCATCATCCGCCAGACCGAGCAGTGCCGGCAGATCATCAAGGGGCTGCTGAACTTCGCACGACCTCAGAACCAGGACCGAACGGTCGTTCCGCTGGGCGAGGTCGTGCATGAGACCGTCTACCTGATGGAGAAGAACTTGCGGCTGGCGGGCGTCGAGGTCGATCTGCAGACGAGCGGGCGTCTGGACGTGCTCGGCAATCGCAACGAACTCGAGCAGGTCTTCTTCAACCTGCTGGTCAACGCGGTCGACGCGATGCCCGGCGGCGGCATGGTCACGATCCGCGTCGGGGACGGCGCGCCGGGCGAAGTCCTGGCCTCGGTGGCCGACACCGGGCCCGGCATCCCGGCCGAGCAGCGCGACCTGATCTTCCTGCCGTTCTACACGACGAAGGACTATGGCAAGGGCACGGGGCTCGGCCTGAGCATCGTCGCCCGCATCATGCACGAACACGGCGGGCGCATCGAGCTCGACGCGGCGACCGAGGGCGGCGCCCGCTTCCTGCTCAGCTTCCCGCAACCCGGCCTGGGCCTGTCCGCGAGCGTCGCGGCGGCGGCCGGCCAGATCACGGAGCCGAAGCCATGAGCCGTTTCACTCGGATCATCCTGATCAATGACCGTGGTCAGGGGGTCCGCGAGTTCACCATCAGCCATGTCATGGTCTGGATCCTCGGCTTGCTGGCGTTGTTGCTGGCCGCCGCCGTCGCCGTGGTGCTGGTGACCTACGGCGCGCACTGGCGGCGGGCGGCGACCGTGCCCGGGCTGCAGTCCGAGCTGCTGGCGGCGCGGGCCGACCTCGGGCGCGTGCAGCAGCTGCAGGACGAACTGGCGGAGCTGCGCGGTTTTCAGGCCCAGCTGCTGACGATGCTCGGCGTCGAGGTCGGCGCGGTGGACGGCTTCGAGGCGCCTGATCCGCAGGATGTGGACGACCTGCAGCGACTGGCCGCCGTGGTCATGTCGCCATCGCCGGATCTGTGGCCGACGGCGGGTTTCGTGACCGCCGAATTCGCCGAGGGCGCCATCGCCCAGGGTGTGCGCCCCCACCCGGGGGTGGACATCGCCGGACCGCCTGGTGCTCCGATCCTGGCCGCCGGCGACGGGGTGGTGGCCAGGGTCGGCGAGGACCCTTTCCTGGGGAACTTTGTTGAAATCCAGCACGGCTTGGGTTACTTAAGCGTATACGGACATTGCGCGAGCGTGGCCGTGGCGCGTGCGGAGCGGGTCCGCCGCGGGCAGGTGATCGCCTACCTGGGGGCGACCGGTCAGGCTTCGGCCCCGCACTTGCACTTCGAGATCTGGCACAATGGCACGGCCGTCGATCCCAGGCTGTTCCTCTTCGGGGAACCGCCGACCCCCTGACGCGGCGGCCCCGGGGCGAACGCCCCAGTAATCACGAGGGACGAGGGATCGTCCGTGGCACGTTTCACCGGATCCCCCCGCGGGACCGAGGAGGACGACATGTTCGGCAAGGAGCCAGAAAACACCACCGTCAACGCCGGCCAGACGTCGATCATCGCGCAGGGCTGCAAGTTCGAGGGCAGCATCGAGGTCCGCGGGACGCTGCGCATCGAGGGCGAGTTCAAGGGCAACATCGGCGTGCCGGAGAGCCTGGTCGTGGGCAAGACGGGCGTCGTGCACGCTTCGGTGAAGGTCAAGAACGCCATCATCGGCGGCCAGTTCTTCGGTGATATCGAGGCCGAGAACAAGATCGAACTGCAGAGCGGCTCGCACCTCGAGGGCGACATCAAGACCAAGCGCCTGGTCATCGACGAAGGTGTGTTCTTCGAGGGCAACTGCTCGATGGGCGCCAAGAAGACCAACGAGGCGCCGGCGCATGCCGGCCCGCCGGTGCCACCGGCGGCCAAGCCCGTGCCGCAGCCGGACACGGTCAAGAAGTAGTCGGCGCCGCCTGCGTCAGGCGGGCGTCGAGACGGGCCGTCCCGGAACGTCGTGGTCGTGTCGATCGCGGCCGCACCCCCTGCAACGGCAGGACGGTGCGGCCGCGCCCTGGCTTTCGGCGAGGTCCACCCGCATGCTGCGCCCTGGCTCCGACCAAGAACGCCGCCGCTCGATGCGGGAGATCGGCCTCTACACCTCCATCCCCATCATGCTCGGCGTCGGGCCCGCTGCCGGTTGGTGGTTGGGTCGGCTTGCGCAGCAGCGCTGGGGGGGCGACCCGTGGTGGGAGGTCGGCGGGGTGCTCTTCGGGCTGGCGGCGGCCGTCCGGCAGGTGTACAAGGTGCTCAAGCAAGGTAGCGCGAACCCGTGAGCGGCCGACGCCTGCTGGTGCGCGCGCGGCTCTACACCGTGATCGGGGGGTTGATCGTCGGCGCCGTCGTGGCGCTCGCGATCGGCCTTCGCGACGGGGCGGGGATCGTCGCGGGCGCGGCGTGGGCGGCGCTGAACCTGCGCGCGATGGAGGGATTGCTGGGGGCCGCCGTCCTGCCGCGCGACCGTCCGCGGGACCATCGCGCAGTTTTTCTCTGGGCGATCTTGAAGTTGGGTGTTTACGTTCTGGCGGTTTGGATGTTAGTTGTGGCGCCGTTTCCGGTCGTCGGCTTGGCTATTGGCCTTACGGTCATGCTGGCGGCTCTCGTCCTGGCGGGCCTGACCACGCGGTCAGAGGCCGACCGGGAAGCACCCCAGCGAGGTGGCGATGAGCAAGCGTGACCCGCGCAGGACGCCGAATGCGCCCGTACGGACCTGGCTGCCGTTGCTGTTGGCCGTCGGCGGGCTGGCGGCCCTGCCGCTGATCGGCGCCGATGAGGCGTCCGCGCAGCTGCACCAGGAATACGAGACGCACCAGACGGCCGGCGCCCACGATCACGGCGAGCACCACGACGACGACCACGGGAAGGGCAACGACTACCACCTCGAGAACCTCGGCAAGCTGGTGATCGCCAACATCTGGGGCAAGGATGCCGTCTACAAGTACAAGGACTGGATCGATCCCGCGTTCTCGCTGATCGTCGCGCTGATCCTCGCGCTGTTCTTCATTTCGGTCAGCCGCAGCCTGCGCGATCGCGACCCCACGCGAAAGCAGATGTTCGCCGAGCTGATCGTGGGCGGCCTCTACGGGGTCTTTCACGAAATCCTCGGCAACCAGGCCCGCCGTTATGCGCCCTACCTCGGCACGCTCTTCCTCTTCATCTTCTGCAACAACCTCTTCGGGCTGATTCCGTTGAGCCACTCCTCGACCGCGAGCTTCGTCAACACGACGCTCGGCCTCGGCCTCTGCACGTTCATCTACGTGCAATACATCGGCATCAAGGAGAACGGCCTCGGCGGCTACCTCTACCATTTCGCGGGCCAGCCCAAGAGCCCGGTCGAGTGGGTCTTCGCGATCCTGATCTTCCCGCTCGAGGTGATGGGCGAGCTGATCAAGCCGGTGTCGCTGTCGTTGCGTCTTTTCGGCAACATCTTCGGTGAGAAGACGCTGATCGCGGTCATGGTGACCCTCGGCGTCCAGCTCATGCATCACGTGCTCACCGGGTTCGGTGCCGGCGCGCTGGCGCCCTGGCTGCCGGGATTCCCGCTCCACATCCCGTTCTACGCGATCGGGCTGATCGGCAGCACGGTGCAGGCCACGGTCTTCACCCTGCTATCGACGATCTACATCTCGCTGATGCTTCCTCACGACCACGCCGAGGAGGCGCACTAGAACCCGGACGGCGTCCGGACGATCACGAGCCGGCGGGCAAGCCCGCCTCATCAAGGTCCTGAAGGAGGAGACATGGAAACCAACGGCATCCTGGCCCTGGCCCTCAGCATCACCGCTTTCGGTTCGGCCCTCGGTCTGAGCCGGGCCATCGAAGCCGCCATGAACGCCATGGGCCGCCAGCCCGAGGCCATCGGCAAGATCCAGACGGCGATGATCATCGGTAGCGCCTTCATCGAGGCTCTGACCATCTACGCGTTCGTCACCGTCTTCGTGCTCAAGAGCTAGCACCGGACCGGACGCTGGCCGGCGGACGCCGGCAAGGCCGGCCGGGTGGCGGCGTGAGCGCCGTCCCCGGCGGGCAAGGCCGGTGCAACGCGAAGGAACGAGCCCATGAACCTGGCTCCGAACGTACCCCAGCTGCTCACGACGGTGATCGGCTTTTTGGTCCTGGTCTGGATCCTGCGCAAGTTCGCGTGGGGGCCGATCCTCGACCTGATCGATCAGCGACGCGAGAAGATCGAACGCGATTACCGCAGCGCCGAGCAGGAACTGCAGCAGGCCTCGACGCTCAAGGGCGACTTCGAGACCAAGCTCAGCGAGATCAAGGTGATCGAGCGCGAGCGGGTGCAGGAGGCGGTCAAACGCGGCGAGGAACTGGCCGGCGGCATCGTGGCCAAGGCGCAGACCGAGGTCGCGCAGTCCAAGGCCAAGGGCGTCCAGGATCTCGCGATCGAGGCCGAGAAAGCCCAGGAGCGGCTGCGGGACACCGTGGTCGCGCTGGCGATCGGCGCCGCCGAGAAGCTCATCGGCGAGCGGCTGGACCAGCCCAAGCACCACGAGCTGATCAAGCGGTACATCGACGAGATCGGGGAGCAGCCGCATGCGTGATCGCAAGGTGGCCCTGCGCTATGCCCAGGCCCTGTTCGCGGTGGCCCGCGAGCGCGGCGTCGTCGACGCGCTCGACGAGTCGCTGCAGGGTCTGAGCGCGGTCGTCGCCGAGCATGCCGGGTTCCGGTTGTTCCTGCAGAACCCGCAGGTGACGCTGGCGCGCAAGAAGGAACTGGTCCAGACGGCGTTCGGCGGCAAGGTGGAGCCGGTGATGATGCAGTTCCTCGAGCTGCTGCTCGACAAGGACCGCATCCTGTACCTGCGCGACATCCAGGCGGCGTTCCGCGCGCTGGTCGAGGATCACAAGGGATTGCAGCGGGCGCGCGTCGTGACCGCGGTGCCGCTGACGGCCGACCTCGAGGATCGGCTCGTGCGCAAGCTGGCGGCGATGACCGGCCGGCAGATCATCCTGGAGAAGAAGGTGGACCCGTCGGTGATCGGCGGCGTCTGCGTGACCATGGGCGACCAGATTCTCGACGGCACCGTGCGTACCGGCCTGCAGCGGTTGCGTGATGTGCTCGATACGGCGCCCCTCAGCACGTCTTAAGGAGTCCGCCCGTGAAACTGAGGCCCGAGGAAATCAGCTCCGTCCTGTCTCAGGAGCTGGACAAGTACGGTCGCGACCTCGCCCTGGAGAGCGTCGGCACGATCCTGCAGGTGGGTGACGGCATCGCCCGCATCTATGGCCTGCAGGAGGTCATGGCCGGCGAGCTGGTGAAGTTCCCCGGTGACATCATGGGCATCGTGCTGAACCTGGAAGAGGACTCCGTGGGCGCCGCCATCTTCGGCGACGACTCCCACATCAAGGAGGGCGACCAGGTCACCCGCACGGGCGCGATCGCGTCGGTGCCGGTCGGCGAGGCCGTGGTCGGCCGCGTGCTGAACGCCGTCGGGCAGCCTGTCGACGGGCAGGGTCCGGTGCCGAGCCGCGAGACCCGCCCCATCGAGCTGAAGGCCCCGGGCGTGATCGACCGGCAGCCGGTGAAGGTGCCGCTCTTGACCGGCGTGAAGGCGATCGACTCCATGACGCCGATCGGCCGCGGCCAGCGCGAGCTGATCATCGGCGACCGCCAGACCGGCAAGACCGCGATCGCCATCGACACGATCATCAACCAGAAGGGCAAGGGCGTGCACTGCTTCTACGTGGCCATCGGCCAGAAGCAGTCCACGGTGGCCGGCGTGTACAACACGCTCAAGAAGCACGGCGCGATGGACTACACCACCATCATCAGCGCCTGCGCCAGCGAGCCCGCCCCGATGCTCTACATCGCGCCGTACACCGGTTGCACGATGGCCGAGCACCTCATGTGGCAGGGCAAGGACACGCTCGTCGTCTACGACGACCTCTCCAAGCAGGCCAACGCCTACCGCCAGCTCTCGCTGCTGCTGCGGCGCCCGCCCGGTCGCGAGGCGTACCCCGGCGACGTCTTCTACCTGCACAGCCGCCTGCTCGAGCGCGCGGTGAAGCTGTCGGACGAGAAGGGCGGTGGTTCGCTCACGGCGCTGCCGATCATCGAGACCCAGGCCAGCGACGTCTCGGCTTACATCCCGACCAACGTGATCTCGATCACCGACGGCCAGATCTTCCTCGAGGGCGACCTCTTCTACAGCGGCGTGCGGCCGGCCGTGAACGTGGGCATCTCGGTGTCGCGCGTGGGTGGCAACGCCCAGACCAAGGCCATGAAGAAGGTGGCCGGCTCGTTGCGTCTCGACCTCGCGCAGTACCGCGAGCTGGCGGCCTTCGCGCAGTTCGGCAGCGACCTCGACAAGGCCACGCAACGGCAGCTGACGCGCGGCGAGCGCATGGTGGAGATCCTCAAGCAGGACCAGTACCAGCCCATGGCGATCGAGAAGCAGGTCGCGATCATCTACGCGGGCAGCCAGGGCGCGCTCGACGACGTGCCGGTCGGCGAGGTCCGCCGCTGGGAGAAGGACTTCCTGGCGTTCCTCGACGAACGCCACGCCGGCGTCCTGCACGCGATCGAGCAGCGCGGCGAGCTGGCCAAGGACACCGTCGAGCACCTCGACGCCGCGATCAAGGAATTCAAGGCGCAGCGACCCGCTTAGTCCGACTGGAGGTAGGCCGTGCCCGGTGCCGGCGTCAAGGCCCTGAACAACCGCATCCGCTCGGTCAAGAGCACCCAGCAGATCACCAAGGCCATGAAGATGGTGGCCGCGGCGAAGCTGAACCGCTCGCAGGGCAAGATGCTCGCGGCGCGTCCGTACGCGCGCCAGCTGGTGCGGTTGGTGCAGCACCTGGCGGGCGCGGCCAAGGACGCGCACCCGCTCTTCGAGGTGCGCGAGGTGAAGCGCCGCCTGCTGGTGGTCGTGACATCGGACAAAGGACTCTGCGGCAGCTACAACCTGAACCTGATCAAGGTGGCGCAGCAGGCGGTCGACGCGGCGCGCGCCGACGGCATTGAGACCGAGCTGCTGACGATCGGCAAGAAGGCCGGCGACTTCTTCGGCAAGCGGGGCTACAAGCTGTTCGGCCGCCGCGACGACTTCAACGGCGAGGCGACGGCCGCGCGCGCGCAGAAGCTGGGCGACGACCTGGTGCAAGCGTTCATGGATCGCAGCTTCGACGAGGTGCGCGTCGTCTTCGCCGAGTACCACTCGACCATGGTGCAGCGGCCGCGCGAGCGCGTCGTGCTGCCGATCGCCCCGCAGCCGGCCGCCGAGAAGCGCGCCATGGCGGGCAAGCTGGGGCGCGAGGACGACGGGTCGACCGGCGCGGTCGAGGATATCGATTACATCTGGGAGCCGGGTCGCGAGCAGCTCTTCGCGCTGCTCTTGCCCCTGTACCTGCGCAACCAGGTCTTCATGACGCTCATGGAGGCCTTCACGAGCGAGCACGCGGCGCGCATGACCAGCATGACCGCCGCCACGAACAACGCCGGCGAGCTGGTCGACGCCCTGACGCTGCAGCGCAACCGCGAGCGTCAGGCCGCCATCACGGCCGAACTGCTGGACATCGTCGGCGGCGCCAACGCGCTGTAACACGAGGAGTGAACGATCCCATGGCCGAGAACTACGGCACGGTCAAGCAGGTCATCGGGCCCACCGTCGACCTCGAGTTCGCGGGCGATCACCTGCCCGATATCCTCAACGCGATCCACATCGTGGACACGGACAAGGGCATCGACCTGGTGACCGAGGTCGCGCAGCACATCGGCAACAACGTGGTGCGCACCATCGCCATGGACTCCACCGACGGCCTGGTGCGCGGCATGCGCGGCCGTGACACGGGACAGCCGATCGCCGTGCCCGTCGGCCAGCAGTGCCTCGGGCGCCTGTTCAACCTGCTCGGGCGGCCGATCGACGGCAAGGGGCCGGTGGGCGAGCCCGCGAAGACCAGCCCGATCCACGCCGCGCCCCCGCCGCTGACCGCGCAGGGCGAGGCCAACGAGATCTTCGAGACCGGCATCAAGGTGGTCGACCTGCTCGCGCCGTACGCCAAGGGCGGCAAGATCGGCCTCTTCGGCGGCGCCGGCGTGGGCAAGACGGTGATCGTGCAGGAGCTGATCCACGCCATCGCCACCCAGCACGGCGGCTACTCGGTCTTCTGCGGCGTGGGCGAGCGCACGCGCGAGGGCAACGACCTCTACCTCGAGATGACCGAATCGGGCGTGATCAAGAACACCGCGCTGGTCTTCGGCCAGATGAACGAGCCGCCGGGCGCGCGCCTGCGTGTGGCGCTGTCGGGCCTGACGATGGCCGAGCACTTCCGCGACGCGATGAAGCAGGACGTGCTGCTGTTCATCGACAACATCTTCCGCTTCACGCAGGCCGGTAGCGAGGTGTCGGCGCTGCTGGGCCGCATGCCGTCGGCCGTGGGCTACCAGCCGACGCTGGCCACCGAGATGGGCCAGTTGCAGGAGCGCATCACCTCGACGCGCGACGGATCGATCACCTCGGTGCAGGCCATCTACGTGCCCGCCGACGACCTCACCGACCCCGCGCCGGCGACCGCCTTCTCCCACCTCGACGCCACCACGGTGCTCTCGCGTCAGATCGCCGAGCTGGGCATCTACCCCGCGGTCGACCCGCTCGACTCGACGAGCCGCATCCTGGACCCGCGCGTGGTGGGCGACGAGCACTACGCCATCGCGCGCCGCGTGCAGCAGTACCTGCAGCGTTACAAGGACCTGCAGGACATCATCGCGATCCTCGGCATGGACGAACTCAGCGACGAGGACAAGCTCATCGTGCAGCGCGCGCGCCGCATCCAGCGCTTCTTCTCGCAGCCGTTCTTCGTGGCCGAGCAGTTCACCGGCAAGGCCGGCCGCTACGTGAAGCTCGAGGACACCATCCGCAGCTTCAAGGGCCTGATCGCCGGCGAGTACGACCATATTCCCGAGCAGTGCTTCCTGTACTGCGGCGCCATCGAGGAAGTGCTCGAGAACTACGAGAAGCTCAAGGCCGCGGTCTAGGAAGGTGGCCCGATGAAGCCCTTCAAGGTCAACATCGTGACGCCCGAGAAGGTGGCGTGGGAAGCGGACGCCGTCTCGGTGATCCTGCCCGGCAGCCTGGGCTACCTCGGCATCTGGGCGAACCACGCGCCGCTGGTCACCGGGCTCGAGCCCGGCGTGGTCACCATCCGCCTCGATGACACGGGCACGACCAGGTACATGGCGTGCAGCGGCGGGTTCGTCGAGGTGAGCCACAACGTCGTCAACGTGATGACCGACAGCTGCGAGGACGCGGGCCAGATCGACGGCGATCGGGCCCGCGCCGCGCTCGCGCGCGCCAAGCAACGCCTGCAGTCCACCGACCCGGCCATCGACAAGGACCGCGCCGAACTCGCGCGCCAGCGCGCCGAGGCGCGTCTGAAGGTGCTCGACCTCATGCAGAAGTAAGCCCGCTCTCGCCGACCGATCGGGAGCCTCTGACCGCCCTCGACGCGGCGCCTGCCGTCCGCTAGAATCTGACAACGATTGTTCACCCGAGGAGACCCCGGCCGCGAGGTCGTCATGGCGGCTGCCATCTTCCGCGCCAAGTTCACCGTGCCGTCGGCCTCGGCGCACTATCGGCCGCGGGCGCGCCTGGATCGGCTCTGGCGGCTCGAGGGCCGCGGCCGGCTGCTCACCACGACGGCCGGACCCGGCTGGGGCAAGACCGATTTCCTCGCGGGCCGAGCGCGGGCGCTGGGCAAGCGCGCGGTGTGGTACACGCTCGACGAGCTGGATCGCGACCCGACCGTGCTCGTGGCCCACCTGGCCGCCGCTTGCGGCCTCGAGCCGTCCCCGTCGCCGCCGCTGGAGCAGCTCGCGGCGATCGTCGGCCGCCTGGACGATCGCCAGCTCCTGGTGCTGGACGACGTGCAGGCGATCGGCAACGCCACGGCCGCGCGCGACCTGCTCGCGCACCTGCTGCGTTATCTGCCACGCGGGTGCATGCTCGCCCTGGCGTCGCGCGAACGCCTCGACCTCGCCGCCGCCCGGCTCGAAACCCGCGGCGAGGCCACGCACCTGACCGCCGCCGACCTGGCCTTCACGCTCCGCGAGACGACGGCCGTCGTGCGTGAACGCCTCGGCCGGCCGCTGGCGCCGTCCGTCGCCGGGCGCCTGCACGCGGTGACCGAGGGCTGGCCGGCGGGTCTGGAGATCGCCTGCCAGGCGCTCGGCCCGGCCGCCGATGCCGAACGTCTGGCGATCCTCGCGCGCCTGGAGCGAGGCGACCTGCCGTGGTTCGACGCCTTCGTGCGCGAGGTGATGGCCGACCTCGACGACGCCACGCGATCCTTCATGCTGCAGACGGCCGTGCTGCCCCTGCTGGAGCCCGGCCTCTGCGATCGCCTGCTCGGCCGCCGCGACAGCGCGAGCCGGCTGGGTCGGCTGGCCGCCAGCGGGCTGTTCACCACCGCGCTCGGCGGCAACGGCTGGCGTTACCACAACCTGATGCGCGGATGCCTGCTGCGGCAGCTCGAGCAGGAGACCCCGCCGTCGCGGCGGCGCCGCTTGCGGCGCCGTGCCGCCGCCGTGCTGGCGGCCGTGGGCGAACCGGAGGCCGCCGCGCTCGACCTCGTGCATGCCGGCGACACCGCCGGCGCCGCCGACCTGATCACGGCGCACGCCGCGCGACTGGTCGACTCCCGTCGCCCGGAGACCCTGTCCCTGGTGCTGGCCGGACTCGGCGACGAACACGGCGAGGTCGACCCGCGGCTGCGGCTGGTACGCGCCGCGCATGCTCTGCTGCGGGGGCGCTGGGACAGCGCGGAGGTGGACCTGCGCCGGGCGCTGCGCGCGCCTGTCCCGCCGCGACTGGCCGGCGCGCTGCAGGCGCGGCTCACCCACCTGCACCTGCAACGCGGCGAGTTCGCGCGTTGCCTCGCGGTCGGCCGCCGGGCGCTCGCGACGCAGCCGACGCCGGTCGGCGCGGACCGCGGCCTGATCCTCACCTCGCTCGGCGTCGCGGCCGCGAGCCTCGGTCGCATGGAGGCCGGCGCCACGTACCTCGGCGAAGCGCTCGCGCTGGCGCGTCGCCGTCGCGATCTTGACCTCGAGGGCCGCTGCCTGTACCTGACCGCCGCGAACATCCACTACATCCGCGGCTCGTTCGACCTCGCCCTGCGCGACGCCACCCTGGCGCGCGACCTCTACCGCGACCGCGGCCGCCTCGACCTCGCCTGCCACGCCGAAGGCGTGCTCGGCTTCGTGCTCGCCGGCTGCGGCCGCCTCGCCGAGGCTCGCGCCTCCTCGCGCTGGGCCTTGCAGCGCGCCGAGAGCATCGGCTACCGCCTCATCGAGGGCTACGCGCGCCTGACGCTGGGCGAGTGCGATCTGCGAGCGCAGGAAGCGACGGCCGCGGCGCAGCGCTTCGCCGAGGCGGCCACGATCGCCACCGAGCTGGGTGAGCAAGCGCTCGAGACCTGGGCCCGCCTCGGCCTGGCCGCGGCCGCCTGGGCTCGTGACGACCTCGCCGCCGCCCACGCCGAAGCCGACCTCGCGCACGCGCTCGCCACCCGGCGCGGCGACCGCTTCTGCCGCGCGCGGGCGCTCGCCTGGCGCGGCCGGCTCGACGAACGCCACCGCGCGGGCGCCGGCCAGGCCGCCTGGGCCGAGGCCGACCGCCTGCTGCGGGGTCTGGGCGCGGAGCACGAGCGCGCGTCGCTGCGCCGCTGGCGCCAGGAAGCCTGCCCGGCGCCCGGCGTGACCGCCGCGCCGCGCCTGCCGGCTCAAGCCGCGCCGGAGGCGATGCCACCGGCGGCGTCGGCCCCGCTGCACGTGCGTCTGCTCGGCCCGCTGGCGATCACGCGCGGCCCGCATGACGACCTCGCCGTGGGCGCCTGGCGGTCGCGGCGCGCGCGCCGACTCTTGAACCTGCTGCTGCTGCAGCGGGGTCGTCCCGTGGCCCGCGAGGTGGTCATGGAGGCCATGTGGCCGGAGGCGGAGCCGGCGCAGGCGGCGCTCAACCTGCGCCAGGCCGTCTTCCAGCTGCGCAGCCGGCTGGAGCCGCCGGGGGCGCCGTCGCCCCGCCACGTGCTGGCCGAGGGCGAGGCGCTGCGGCTGGACCTCGGCGAGGGCGGCACCTGCGATCTGGACCGGTTCGAGCAAGCGCTGGCGACGGCGCGCGCGGCGGCGAGGTCGGCAAGGCAAGACACCGAGCGCCGCGCGCTGCAGGACGCCGTCGCGCTCTGGCGTGGCCGCCTGCTCGCCGACACGCCCTACGAGGCGGAGGCCGACGAAGCCGGGGGCCTGGTGCGCCACCGCTATCTGCGCGCGCTGGAACGGTTGCTCGACCTCGCCGACGCGTGCCGCGACCGCGACGAGCAGTGCCTGCTGGCGCGCCAGGGCCTCGCCGAGGATCCCCTGCACGAAGCGTTCGCGCGCCACCTGCTGCGCGGTCTGCTCGGCCTCGGCCGCCGTCAGGAGGCGCGCGCCGAGTACACGCGGTTCGAGGCGCGGTTGGTGCGGGAGCTGTCCGTCCTGCCGTCGAGCCGCCTCAAGGAGCTGGCCGAAGCCGCGATCGCACCTCCTTCTTGATGCGCTGGATGTGCCCGCGCCCGAGCGCCTTCACCTCGCAACCCAGCTCGAAGTAGCGCTCGATCTTCGCGTCGTCGAGGATGCCGAAGCAATCGACGACCGCGAGCGGTCCGCCCGCAGCCGCGACCACCCAGTCGGGGTCCAGGTCGCGGTACGCCGTGTGCGGCACGGCGAGGATCATGGCCTCGGCCTTGCGCAGCGCCGCGGCGAGGTCCTTCTCCACGCGCGCCTCCTTGAGCCCTTCCTGATTGCGGAAGAACCGCGCCCACGACTGGCCGGTCGCCGGGTAGCTGTCCTGCAGCTCCAGCTCGTACCAGCGGTCCACGTAGGGGTCGTGCATGCGCATCTCGGCGCCCATCTCGGTCAGCCGCCGGACCACCAGCTCGCTGCCGCTGTACCGCGTGTCGCCGACGTCCTGCCGGTAGCTCACGCCGCAGATCAGCACCTTGGCGCCGGCGATGTAACGGCCGAGGTTGCGCAACGCGTCGCGCACGAGCGTGGCCGCGTGCAGGCCGCGCGTGTCGTTGATGTCGATCGCGGTGGGGCTCAGCTTGAAGACCGTGTCGCCGTCCTCGAAGCCGAGGATGTGCTTGTACGCCCAGTAGCCGAGGCCGCCGTCCTTCGGCAGGCAGTAGCCGCCGATGCCCGGGCCGGGGAAGATCATGTTGCTGTGCGTGGGGCGCATCTTGATGGCGTCGATGACCTTGATGAGGTCGACGCCGTTGCGCTCGGAGAACAGGCTCCACTCGTGCAGGAACGCCAGGATGGTCGCCCGGTACGAGTTCTCGACGATCTTGCAGGTCTCCGACTCGATCGGCCGGTCCATCACCGTCAGCGGGAACTGCTCGGTGTTCAGCACCTCGCGCAGGAACTTCTCCACACGCTTGCGCGCCGCCGGGTTGCAGCCGGCGCAGACGCGCCAGAAATCGCGGATCGACGCCACGTAGTCGCGGCCCGGCATCACGCGCTCGAAGCTGTGGCTCAACAGCGGCGTCTGCTTCAGGCCGCGCTCGGCGAACGCCTTCTTGAGGATCGGCCAGGCCACGAACTCGGTCGTCCCGGGGGCCACGGTCGTCTCGATGAGCACGAGGCACTTCGGCGAGATCTTCTGGCCGATCGTGCGCATGGTGGCCTCGAGGGCGGCCATGTCGGTCTCGCCGGTGCGCATGTTGCCGAGGTCGCGCTTGATGTAGTCGCACTGCACGTCGACCACCACGCAGTCGGCCAGCTCGAGGCAGTCGCTGTTGAACGTCGCGGTCAGCGTCTTCTTCTCGCGCACCGTGCGCGCGATCATCGGCGCCACCTCGGGATCCTCCGCCTTGACCGGCGACTCGCCGCGCTGCAACAGGGGGATCTTCCAGTAGCTGCGCGTGCTGGGCCGCTGGCAGCCGATCACGAACTTGCTCGGCTCGCCCTTGCGCTTGCCCTTGCGGTGCACGGTGTCGGCGACGATCGCCGCCATCACCGCCCCCACGAAGCCGACGCCCATCACGACCACGATCTCCTGATCCTTCGCGCGCGCCTTCTTGACCAGACCGCGCAGTCGCGTCATCTCGGCCGCCGCTTCGCGCGGGCCGGGCAACGGGAACTTCTCGCCGCTGGGGCTGATCGAGTACTGGGTCACGTCGGGCCGCCTTTCGCCGGGTACAACACGCGTGCTGGCTTGCAAGCGCGGCCACGATAGACGATCGACCCCGCCGCTGGCAACGCCCGGCTACGAACGTGGGCCGCGCGGGCACGCCGGCTGCATTCCCCGCGCAGCGCGCGACCCGCCACGCCGGCGCGCTCGAAGCCACGCACCTGCCGCGATCGGACCGCCGTGCCCGGACCGCTGTTGATCTGGACCACGCGCCCCCCCGCGCGCTCCACCTTGCGGCGCGCCGGCTTCCGGATCCTCAGCTGGCGTCGCTTCCGCAAGCAGATCGTGGCCACGCGCCGGACCGGCACCACCCGCGGCAGCCTGGACAACCCTGCCGCCGCCTGGTTCGCCACGCTCGTGCCCGGCAGCGCGACCGCCATCCTCGACGCGCCCTGCGCCGACGCCGCCGAACTGCACCTCCTCTACGGCTACCTCATCGAGCCGGCCTGGCGCCGGCGGGTGCACGTGTTGATCCACGCCGCGCACGAGCTGGCCGACCTCGACCCCGGCCGCCACGTGGATCGAGACTGGCGGTATCCCTGGACGCTCGAGCGCTTGCAGCGGCTGGCCGGGCTGATGGACTGCCGGACCTCCTGGCCGCCGTACGACCCGCCGCGCGCCGAGCCCAGCGCGGACGTCGGCCGCTGGCGACGCCTGCACGCCCGGGTGTCGCGGCGCGACGACACCCGCCAGGCGCCGGGCGCCGCCCCGGCCACGCTGCCTCGGCCGTTGCGCCTGGACAACGAGCAGGCCGCCGCCGTGCGCGCCGGCGACGGCGTGGTGCAGGTGATCGCCCCGGCGGGCAGCGGCAAGACCAGCGTGCTGATCGAGCGCGTGAAGGAGCTGCGCCACCGCGGGGTCGACCCGGCCAGCATCCTCTGCACCTCGTTCAACCGCGACGCCAAGACCGAGATCACCGCCCGCCTGGCCCGCGAGGGCATCGACGGCGTCGTCGTGCGCAGCTTCCACGGCCTGGGCCTGGAGATCCTGCGCGGCGAGGAGCGCCTGCGCGGCGCCATCGGCGGCCCGACGCCCGCCCAGTGGCGCGAGCTGGCCCGCCAGGCGCTGGCCGCCTGGCCCGACGGCGTCCGGCTCGATCCTGTCGCCGCGCAGGAAGCCGTCAGCACGTTCAAGCTCGCCCGCCTCGTCGATCCCGCCGAGGCTGTGGCCAGTGCCGCGCCCGCCGACGCGGCGGCCCGCACCGCCGCCAGCCTCTACGCCCTGCACGAGGACCTGCTGACCGCCCGCGGCCTGAACGACTTCGACGACCTGATCATGCGCGCGGTCCGCCTCCTGCAGGACGACGCCGCGGTCCGCCGTCGCTGGCAAGCCCGCTTCTCGCACGTGCTGGTCGACGAGTACCAGGACATCGAGCCGGCGCAGGCGCTGCTCGTCGGCCTGGTGGCCGCTCCCCAGGACGCGCTCTTCTGCGTCGGCGACGAGGACCAGTGCATCTACGCCTGGCGCCGGGCCACCGTCACCCGTGTGATCGAGCTGGACCAGGTCTACCCGGCGCTCGAACGCTACCCTTTGGTCCGCAACTACCGCTGCGGCGCCGTGATCACCGACGCCTCGCGGCGCCTGATCGAGCACAACCGCTGCCGGTTTCGCAAACCGCTTCTGGTGGGCGCGTCGAACACCGGCGCGCTACACGTCTGGCGCGAAGCCAACCGCCGCGCCGGCGCCGACCGTGCCGCGTCGCTGCTGACCGGCGCCGACCCGCACGAGGCCGTGGTCCTGGCGCGCACGTCCCTGCTCCTGCAGGAGGTCGCCCTGGCCTGCGCGGCGCGCGGCATCGCCTACCGCGGGTCGGAGCGCCTCGCCCGCCCCCCCCGCGCCGTCACCGTGCTGGCGGCCCTCCTGCGCCTCGTTACCGAGCCGCGCCAGGCCACCCGGGACGACCTCGCCGCCGGCCTCGCCCCCTGGATCCCATCGTTGCCGGCCGACACGGGCGACGCCGCCGCGGCCGACCTGCGCGCCGGCGCCCCGTTCGCCGACGTCCTTCTCCGGCTGGCCGACGGCGCGCCGGCGGCAGGACGCCAGGGCGCGTTGCTGGACACGCTGGGCGCCGAACGCGACGCCGGGCGCGTGGTGGGCCGCCTGCGGCGCGAGGCCGGGCTGGACCGGGCGTTGAGCATGCGGGAGCGGTTGAACGGGGTCACGCCACAGGCTGTCGACGCCCTGGCCGCGGCCGAGCGCCGGGCCTTCGGCCTCGAGATCCGACGGTTTTCGGCCGTGCTCGCCGAGGACGCAGCCACGCTGGCCGCGTCGGGGTCGCCGGCAGGCGTCGAGCTGGCCACGGTCCACGCCGCCAAGGGGCGCGAATGGCCCCACGTGATCATCCACGGCTGCGACCAGGGCCAGTTCCCCCACGCCCAGTCCCTGGTCGATGCCGGCGCGCGGGCCGGCCTCGAGGACGAGCGCCGCCTGTTCTACGTCGCGCTCACTAGGGCCAAGCAGCGCCTCGATCTGGTCTGCACCGCGGCGGCCCCGAGCGTGTTCGTCACCGAGCTCGAACCACGGTAACCCAATATTTATATTGATCCGCAGCGGGGGCGGGTGTATGTACGCCGAGAAGGATCGGTTGCCCCGCCGCGGTCCTGCTGCGCGCGCATCGGTCCGGCCTGGCAGCGGGGTCGGGAACGGGTTTGACCTTGTGACCCTGCGGCCGATATACTTCGCCGGTGCGAGCAACTGTCACGCGGCGTGGTGCCGCGTGGCTCGTGACGCCGGAAACCGTTCCGTCGAGGCAGGCGACGGCGCGGTGGGAACTGACCCACGGCCTGCGAAGGAAACGGCCTGCACTTCTTAAGGAGAAGCCCATGAAGACCTTGGTAGCACTGGCGTTCCTGGTCCTGATGACCGGCGCCGCGATCGCCCAGACCCCGTACACGTACGAACCCTGCAACTACCAGATCGGCCTGTTCTTCTCGTCCGACGCCGCCGAGCGCGTGTTCACGCAGGAGCGCACCAACTGGGACTACAGCCAGTTCGTCACCTTCTACATGCACCTGGTGATCATGAGCGCGCCCCAGCAGGTCTCCGCGTACGAGTTGAGCGTCACGGGCCTGCCCGCCGGCTTCATCGACTCGTGGAACATGGTTCCGGGCTCCGGCTGGATCAACATCGGCACGTCATTCAACCACATCGCGGCCTTCGGTTTCCCGCAGCCGAACGCCAGCGGTTACGTCTATCTGGGCAACTGGCAGCTCATCCCCACGGCCGGCGGTGTGGCTGCCGAGATCCAGTTGCTCCCCTCGACCCCGTCGAGCGTCGGCGGCGACGGGCCGGGCATGGTCATCAACGGCGAGCTCTGGCGTTCGAACTACACGCCGGCCGCGTTCACGGGCTGCGACGAGGCGTACGCGCCGGGCGAGTACCCTCCGTACGTGGCGACGCTGTTCGGTGAGGGCGTCACCGCGGTCGAGAGCCGCACGCTGACCGGCGTCAAGGAGCTCTTCCGCTAGCTCGTTGTCGCGCCTGCCGCACGAAGGGCCCCGGCATGCTCCGGGGCCCTTCTTCGTGTTGACAGGTTCTGGTCACCTGACCTAGCATCCACGCGCACCCCGCTCGTTCTCCCGACATCGAGAGGTCCTGCCATGGCCTGGTGGATCTGGATCATCCTCGGCGCCTTGCTGCTGGCGGCCGAGGTCGTCGTCACCGCCGATTTCTACCTGGTGTTCTTCGGGCTGGCCGCGCTGGTGCTGGGGTTGGCCGGCGTGTTCGGCGTGCCGTTGCCCGCCTGGGTCCAGTTCCTGCTGTTCGCGGCGCTGGCCGTGTCCGGTCTGGTGCTCTATCGTGGCCGCCTCAAGCGGCGGTTGCAGACCGCCGATCGCGAGATGGGGCCCGAGCTGGTCGGCGAGCGCGGCACCGCGCGGGACGCCATCACGCCGGGCGGGCGCGGTCGGGTGGAGCTGCGAGGTTCGGCCTGGGACGCGCACAACGACGGCGCGGTGGCGATCGCCGCCGGCGCGCGTTGCGTCGTGTCGGGCGTGGAGGGGCTCACCTTGCGGGTGCGGGCTGCGGATTGACAAGCATACCGAAAGGGATCCGAACATGGAAACGCTGATCGCCGTTGGTGTCGTCGTCGTGCTGGTCATCATCGTGATCGCGCGCACCGCGATCGTGGTGCCGCAGCAGTCCGCCTTCGTCGTGGAATACCTCGGCAAGTACCGCAAGACGTTGCAGGCCGGCTTCCATATCCTGGTGCCGTTCGTCGAGAAGGTGGCCTACAAGCACAGCCTCAAGGAGATCGCCCTCGATATCCCGGAGCAGATCTGCATCACGCGCGACAACGTGCAGGTCGGCGTCGACGGGATCCTCTACCTCAAGGTGCTCGACCCGCAACGCGCGTCGTACGGCATCATCGATTACGTCTTCGCCATCGCGCAGCTCGCCCAGACCACGCTGCGTAGCGAGATCGGCAAGATCGACCTCGACAAGACCTTCGAGGAGCGCGCGTCCATCAACCAGTCGGTCGTCGAGGAGCTCGACAAGGCCTCCGATCCCTGGGGGGTCAAGGTGCTGCGCTACGAGATCAAGAACATCAACCCCCCGCAGGATGTGCTCAGCGCGATGGAGAAGCAGATGCGCGCCGAGCGCGAGAAGCGCGCCACGATCCTGACCAGCGAGGGCGAGCGCGACGCGCAGATCAACCGCGCCGAGGGCGAGAAGCAGCGCGTGATCAAGGAATCGGAAGCCAACAAGCAGCTGCAGATCAACGAGGCCGAGGGCGAGGCCGAGGCGATCCTCGCGGTGGCCGAAGCGACCGCCGAAGGCCTGCGCAAGGTGGCGACCGCGCTGAACGAGCCCGGCGGCGATCAGGCCATGGCCCTGCGCGTGGCGGAGCAGTACGTCGGCGAGTTCGGCAAGCTGGCCCGCACGTCCACCACGCTGGTCCTGCCGGCCAACATCGGCGACGTGGCGAGCATGATCGCCCTGGCGACCAGCGTCGTGCGACGCACACCGGGCGGGACCACGGCCACCCCGCCGGCCCCGGAGACCGGTCGTTGAACCTGTCGGCGCGGCCGGCTAAAGGTGCCGCGTAGCCGCAGGGGGCGTTTTTTTAGCCTCGGCGAAGCCCGGATGACCGTCCGGGCGCCGACCATGACCGTGCGTACCTCGATCGGAGGGGGCGCACCATCCATCAGCAACCGATCGGTGGCGTCTGGTGAGCCGCCGGTCGCCACAACCTCGGAGGCCTCGCCGACGTGCGGACTGCCGTGCTTGCCCTCGCCTTCGCGCTGGTCGCCAACGCCGGCGCCAACGTCCTGATCCGCCTGGGCATGCGCGACCTCGTGCTGACCCCCAGCCAGCCGCTGCACCTGCTACGGGCCATCCTGCTGAACGGGAAGGTGATGACCGGCATCCTCCTGTTCGCCATCAACGTCCTCGCCTACGCGTTCGCGTTGAGCCGGATCCGCCTCAGCGTCGCCTACCCGGTCATGACCAGCCTGGGCTTCCTGATCGTGCTGACGCTGTCGTTCTTCCTGATCGGGGAGAAGATCACCGGCATCCAGCTGGTGGGCACGGCGCTGATCCTGGCGGGCGTGGTGCTGGTGGCCAGTCAGATGGCATGAAAAAGGGGCCACCGTGGCGAACAAGTCGCCATTCCCGCCGGTGACCCCACCTCACCGCAGGATGCAGAACAAAAGCTCATGCAACCGCGATTACCTAATTGAACGACCAATAGAACGGAAAGTAAAGCGAAATCTTTTCACATCTAAGGATAATCCACAAAAAAGCAAGTGGCGGCGGGTGCGTTCAAGCCGCCCGCCGCCGCCCGGAGCCATCCGCCATCAGTCCGCCAGCAACTGCCGCAGCACGTACTGCAGAATTCCCCCATGCCGGTAGTACTGGACCTCCATCGGCGTGTCGAGCCTCACGAGCACCTTGAAGCCGTGCGTGGCCCCGCCGTCGGCCGACCGCGCGGTGACCGTCAGCCGCCGGCCGCCCCCGAACCCGTTGGCCACCCCGTCCGCCAGTCCCGCGATGTCGAAGACCTCGTGGCCGGTCAAGCCGAGGCTCGCGGCCGAGGCGCCGTCCTCGAACTGCAGCGGCAGGATGCCCATGCCGATCAGGTTCGAGCGGTGGATGCGCTCGTAGCTCTCGGCGATCACGGCCCGGATGCCCTGCAGGTACGGCCCCTTGGCCGCCCAGTCGCGGCTCGACCCCGAGCCGTACTCCTTGCCGGCCAGCACCACGAGCGGCGTGGCCGTCTCGGCGTACCGCATGGCGGCATCGTAGATGGGCACGACCTCGCCGCTCGGCAGGTACGTGGTCACCCCGCCCTCGGTGCCGGGGGCGAGCTGGTTGCGGATGCGCACGTTGG
>CAZVWL010000004.1:0-41098 GCA_964630845.1 uncultured Fibrobacteraceae bacterium | reverse complement strand
AGAGGTTGCGGTAGCCGGTGTGGTCGGCCGCGAGCAGCACCAGGGTGGAGCCGTCGTCGAGGGTCACCTCGCTGCCGGTGATCAGGCGCGGCGCGCCTTGCCTGGCGGCCTGGTAGGCTTCCGGAACGCCGTAGACGCCGTCGCGGTCGGTGAGCGCCACCGCGTCGAGGCCGAGCGCCGCGGCCGCCGCGACCAGTTCGGTGGGTGAGCTGGCCCCTTCGAGCCACGAGAAGTGGCTCTTGCACCACAACGCGGCCGCGCTCATTCGACCCTCCCCTGCAGGCGCCAGCAGCGGCGGCGCAGGTCGTAGAAGACCCAGCGCAGCTCACCCCCGCCGGCGCGCACGAACGTGTACAGGCGCCGCACCTCGCCCTGCCACCAGCCGCTCGATAGGCGGTAAGGGCCGCCGCAAACGTGTTCGGGCCGGGGCGCGGCGATCGGCGGCGGATGCGCCAGCAGCCGGCGCACCAGCGGCGCCGGATCGGTCGTCACTGTCGGCTGGGTGCCCGTGCCGGCCTGCTCTACCCAGCGCGCCTGCGCCTCGGGCAGATGGCTGCCGGTCAGCTCGGCATGAACGACCGCGCCGTCGCCCAGCTCGGCGCGCACCCGGGCCAGGGCGCGGGCGGCGGCCTGCGGGTCGCGGCGGCGCTGTCGGCCGAAGAGGTCGAGCGCCTCGGCCCCGGCCGGCGCCTCCTGCAGGCGCAGGACCACCCGCTCGACGCCCGCCGCCAGGGCGAGCCGCTCCAGGCGCAGGCGCACCAGTTCGAGCAGCAGCACCGCGTCGAGGCTCGGCGCGGCCGGTCGCAGCTCCTCGTGCAGGTGGGTGCGGGCGCGGTCCCCAAGCCACAGCTCGAGCTCGAGGACCACCACGGCGCGCAGGCGGTCGGCGAGGTCGGCCAGCAGCGGATGCAGCGCGCGCTTGATCACGAAGAGCAGCCGCCAGGCGTCGCTCTCCGGCGTCTCGAGGACCTCGCAGGCGGTGGCCGGCTCGAAGGGAACCGACGGCTGCAGGGGATCGTGCGCCACGCCGCGCGCGAGGCGGTGCAACGCCTGGGCCGCCGCGCCGAAACGCGCGCCCACCCCCGCTTCGGGCAGGTCGCAGAGCGCGCCGAGGGTGCGCACGCCGAGGCGGCCGAGCTGGTCGCGCAGGCGCGGGTCGAGCTGCAGGCGGTCCAGGGACGCCGCGCGCAGCGCCGCGAGCTCGGCCTGCGGGCTGGCGGCCACGGCCACGCCTGGACCACGGCTGCGCGCCAGGCCGTAGCTGCCGAAGCGCGACCAGCCCACGGCCACCGCCGCCACCAGCCCCCCGCGCGCGAGCGACCGCTGCAAGCGCGCGGTCCAGGCCGCGAGCGAGCCGTGCAGGCGTTCGAGGCCGCGCGCGTCGAGCCAGAACACGCCCGGCTCGTGCGTGGCCGCCTCCACGCGCGGGCTGTAGCGCAGCAGGTGGCGGTGCAGGCGCTGGCTTTCGGTCGCCAGTTCACCGTCCGTGACCGTGCCCGCCCGCAGGTCGTGGGCCAGCGACAGCGCGGCTGCGTAGCGCAGACCGGGTAGGACGCCGCGCCGGCGGGCGGCCTCGTTCACCCACAGGAGCGGCGCGCGCGGGTCATCCGCAGCCACCACGGCGGCCGGCAGGGCGCGCCAGGTTGGCTCGCGGCGCAGCAGGAGTTGTAGCGGCCAGGCGGGCAGGTCGACGCAGGCCAGGCGGGGCGGCGGGGGGTTGGTGGTGGTGAGGGGCGGCACGGGGCACCTTCTTCGCGGTGGGTGGGGTGACGCCGGGAAGATAGCAGACATTTGTCTGTATAGCTAGCGGAATTGGTTGGGTGCCAGATACCAGGTTCTGGAGCAGAACTTGCCCAGCTTTCCCGCCCCCATTACGGTCAGGGCTGTCCCGGCTGGCGATACCGAGCCAATGATCGGCGTTATTTCACGAATGGACGCCTTCTGCAGGGGTTTTGGTGCGCCGGCGCACGCGGGCGCACGCGAATCAGAGGAAGGACGGATGAACCCACATCGTCATTCCCCTGGATGGCGCCAAGCCGCGGGTAGCGGCTGGGCCCTGGTGATTGGCGCGTTGGCGATCGCCGGCTGCGGTCCCCGAGGGAATGATGCCGAACTTCTGACGAGAGTGCCGGGAACCGAGCGAATCATTGGCGCTACCGGCACCATGCATGTATCACCCGACGAGCGTTGGATAGTATCTCTCGTTTCTGCATCAGACGAATCCCCATCGTACCCATTGTGCGGACTTGTCAGTATCGAACTCGCTACCGGGAGACGCGTTGAACACCATCTCGACCTGGTGCCGGAACCTAAGCGTGGCGGGCCGCGTGAGGAATGGTACCTCACCGTTTCAGCAAACTATGGGCGGGATACTGGTTGGTTTGAGTCTGGAGTACTCCCATCGCCTCAGAGTCATGGCGCTCTTCCCCGACGGCATCACTCGCGACGTCACACCCGCGGCGTCGAGCTTCAAATACTCCAGCTACGATGATGAAGTGATCAGGATCGACGAGGACAATAGCACCGTGCAGGCGTTGCAGGCCGGTTCAACCACGCTCACCGTGGAGTTCTCCGGCCTGACGGTCGAGGTGCCGGTCAGCGTGTACGCCGATAAATGAAGCCACCCCCACTCAGGGGCAATCGGCATCACTCGTCCTGCGCATCGCCAAGGCTGTCCAGGAGGCGTTCGAGAGTCTCCAGCAGCGGCGGCAGATCGTCCAGGATCGTATGCCGATACCCGTCGCGCGGCTTCCCCGACGATTTCCAGGCGACGGATCACTGCGTCTTGCAACTGGGTATCATCGAGAAAACGCTGCTCATCGACCCCTTCGATATAAGAAACCGCAAGCGTCGCAGCCTCGACGATGTCCTTGATATAAGCGGCGTCACGCTGCATAGATGATCTCCGCTGACTCCAGGATCGCCCGCCGTCGCAGCGAATTCCGACTCGACTCGATGCCGCGCTTGCTCAACAGATCAACGGCGCGACCAAACAGTGCTCGCAATTCGTCTTGCATGGTCACCAGGTCGAACAGAGTGTGCCGCGCAGCCGACGAGAACTGCACCAATACATCGATGTCGCTGTCCGGTCCGAAGTCATCTCGCAGCACCGATCCGAACAACGCGAACTCGGTGATCTGCCACCTTCGGCAGAATTCCGCCAGAGCGGCACGGGGAATATCGATGTTGGCGTTCATCACAACGTCTCCATCAGCGCGGTTGGGTTCAGGCATTTCGACCGCATATTTCCGCCCCCCGAGCAGCCAACCGCAATCATTCTACCATACCTCCCGCCGCCGACCAACGCCAGACACCCTTCAGGGAACTCGAGGTCGCCGTGAAGTTGGGGCGGACGCCGACGTTGTTCCGCCGCCGGGCGAGGAATCACGGCGCGCCTCCTGTACAGATCGGCAAAGTGATTGACGATTTGTACAACCATTGGCGAATCGTGTCAAAGAGTGCGATGGGAGCCACCATGGTGAGGGGGGCGGATGCGCAACAAATGTCCTCGGCACTACGTCGTACCTCGACGTCGCCGCATCAACGGCCGACCTCGGGAGGAGTGCTCATGCGCCATGTCACCCGACTGCTGATTCTAGTCCTCGGCATTGCCGGGCCCGCCCTCGGCGTCGAGATCGCCTTCACATGCGGCGAGTTCCACCTGGTCGGCGACCTCCTGACCCCGCCAGGGCCACCACCCCACCCGGCCGTAATCTACGTGTGGGGCTCCGGCCCGACCGACCGGGCCGCACACATCGAGCGCTCGACCATCTTGCGGGGGTTCCTCGAGGCGGGGTTCGCGGTGTTCATCGATGACAAGCCCGGCTCCGGTCAGTCCACCGGGCGCCTGGACGCAGGCCGCATGCTGCACCAACGGGCCGAGATCCTGGCCGAGGCCATGCAGGTCGTGGAGCGCCACCCGGACATCGACGCCCGCGCCATCGGCCTCTACGGATCGAGCCAGGCGAGCTACGTCATGGCCATCGCGCTTTCCCAGGGTCTCGACCCCGCGTTCATGATCGCCTGGTCGTGCCCCATGCAGAGCAGCCTCCGGCAGTCGGCCTACCTGGTGCGCCAGTACCTTCTGTGCGACGGCGCGACCGAGGCCGAGGCCATCGCCGCCGAGCAGGCGTTCATCGCGCGCCGACAAGCGCAGTCCTACGCGGAGTACCGCGAGGCGGCTACACACCTGGATGCCATCGCGGCCATCCGCGATGAGCTGGGGTGGGCCGGGATCGTCGCCGAGGAGCATTTCACCCCCGCCGACACGTTGACTTCCGAGTCCTTCCTGGATCCCTCCGCCCTGATCACAAGATTCGACATGCCCGTCCTGGCGCTCTTCGCCGCCAACGATCGGCAGATCGATCCGCTACAGGGCGCCGCGGCCTACCGTCGCTTGCAGACTGATCGGGATGACGGGCTGTCGAGGGTGGTCGTGATCCCCGACGCCGACCACAACATGATCCTGTCGCCCCGGGGCTGCATGCAAGACCAGGCCGATCGATATCAGGCGGTCGGTGGCATGACGCTGGCGCCTGCCTTCCGGGACACGCTCACGGCCTGGCTGGGCGAGCTGAAGAGGACACTGGACACCCCGCCCCTGCGCATCCTCATCCTCGGCGGCACCGGCTTCATCGGCCCCTGGCAGGTGGAAGCAGCCCGCACGCGTGGCCATGAGGTGACGCTGTTCAACCGTGGCAAGACCCGCCCCGACCTGTTCCCGGACATCGAACACCTGGTGGGCGACCGCGATCCCGACAAGGACGACGGGTTGTCGGCCCTGGCCGGCCGCCAGTTCGACGTGGTGATCGACAACAGCGGGTTCTATCCGCGCCACGTCAAAGCGTCGGCCGAACTGCTGGCTCCCAACGTCGGCCAGTACATCTACGTGTCGAGCATCTCGGCTTACCAGCGCACCGACCTGGAGCACCAGGACGAGGCCGCGCCGGTGGCCACCATGGATGACCCTACGGTCGAGACCATGGGCGATGACTACGCGAACTACGGTCCGCTGAAGGCGCTCTGTGAAGCGGCGGCCGAGGCGGCCATGCCCGGCCGCGTCACCGTGGTGCGGCCCGGGTACATCGTGGGGCCCGGCGACCGGTCGCACCGCTTCACTTACTGGCCGCTGCGTGTGCGTCAGGGCGGCCAGGTGGCGGTGCCCGGCCACCCGGACGACCCGATCCAGGTGATCGACGCGCGCGACCTCGCCGAATGGATCATCCACCTGGCCGAGCGGAACATCACCGGGGTCTTCACCGCCTGCGGCCCGGACCGTCGCCTGACGATGCGGGAAGTGGTGGAGACGGCGAGGACGGTGACCGGCAGCCAGGCCACGTTCACCTGGCTGGGCATGTCGTTCCAGCAGACGCATCCGGACGTGTACTTTCCCATCTGGACGCCTTACGAAGGTGAGTACCGCGGCTTTCACACCTTCAGCATCGCGCGCGCCCAGCAGGCCGGCCTCACGTTCCGGCCGCTGGAACAGACCATTACCGACCTGCTCGTGCAGTTTGACGGACTGCCCGAGGAAACACGCGATGGCGTGCTGGCGCGCATCCCGGTGGCGGGCGAGCAGGAGATGCTCGAGGGGGTGCGGAGGGGCGCTCGGTGACCGCGAACGCTTGCTTCTGGCACGATCGTCACCGGCCGTGCCGGTCGAAGATCGAGACCGGACCCGCCCTGCGGTCACCTCATGGGTTATTCTGCGAAGAATGTAGAGGGCCCATCCCTTGCCCCTTCAGGCCGCACCGGAGCACCGCTGCGTAGACCATGCCGCCGCGCACGTCGGCCTTCGGGCCCCCGGCGCTTGTCCGGCCACACAGTCCTGGTTATGCTGGCGCGTCACGAACCAGGGAAAGGGAGCCCGATGGACTTCAATCTGACCACCGCCGAGGTCCGGGTGCTCGGGTGTCTGATCGAGAAGGAGATCACGACGCCGGAGTACTACCCGCTGACCCTCAACAGCCTGCTGGCCGCCTGCAACCAGAAGTCGAACCGGTCGCCGGTCATGGCGTTGACCGAGGCGAGCGTGGCCGATGCGCTGGACGGTCTACGCAACCGGTACCGGCTGGTCACGGAGGTCAACCAGGCGGGCAGCCGCGCGCTGAAGTACCGGCACGACCTGCTGAAGCAGTTCGCCTTCAGTCCGCCAGAGACGGCGGTCCTCTGCGAGCTGATGCTCCGGGGCCCCCAGACGGCGGCGGAAATCCGCGCGCGCGCGAAGCGGATGGTCGAGCTGGGCTCGCCCGCTGACGTCAAGAGCGTGCTCGATGGCCTCCTGAGCTGGGGAGATGACGGCACGGCCTTCATCGCCAGGCTGTCGCCGCATCCCGGGATGCGCGAGGAGCGATTCGCCCACCTGCTGGCCGGAAAACCGGCAGCGCTGGAACCGGCCGACACGGGCGAGACACCGCCGCGACGGGCCTTGGCCGGCGATGAGCGGCTCAGGATGCTGGAGGAGCGGGTGGCCGAGCTGGAGCAGCGGCTGGCGGCGCTGGAACAGGCGCTGTCTTGACGCGGTGTGATCCCGGAGATGGCAGCCCATCCGGCCCGCACCACACCCCCTGCCACGACCACCCCGGCCCGCGCCGCTTGTCCTTGCGCACGTCCACCCGGCACAGGTAGCGGCCCTCGCCCACCCGACAGCGGGTCGCGACGGCCCGCAGCGAGACCAGCGAGCCCAGCGAGGGCGCCTCGGGGCTCGCCCGCCGCAGGCAGAGCACGGCCGCGTCGTGCCGCAGCGCGAGCTGCACGAGGCGGCTCTGCAGGGGCGCCGGCAGCACGGCGCGCTCGCCGGCTGCGAGCAGGTCCACC
Organism: uncultured Fibrobacteraceae bacterium; assembly: GCA_964630845.1. GTDB lineage: Bacteria > Krumholzibacteriota > Krumholzibacteriia > LZORAL124-64-63 > LZORAL124-64-63 > Glo-17. Next base: position 34,282 of record CAZVWL010000004.1, on the reverse strand, counting down.
ACCACCAGCCCGAAGGCGCCCGACCGCAGCAGGAGGTCGGCGGCGCGGCCGGCCGCGGCGAGGTCACCCGTGCGCACGACCGGCAAGGCGGCGAGGTCGACCCCGCCGGCGGCCGCGTCGGGGGCATGGAAGAGGTCCTCGCCGAGCGCCACCCACGCCGCCGGCTCGCCCGCGCGCTGCGCGTCGCGCACCAGGGCCATCGCCGCGGTCAGGACCGCCGGCTCGCGGCCGGGGCCCAGCTCGCAGAGGCGACCGCTGAGTTCGGCCCAGGACCAGGCCGGGGCCGCTGCGGACGCGGGCAGCAGGCCGGGGCCGCCGCCCAGGCGCACCAGGGCGGGATGGGTCAGGACCTCGGCCAAGGTGGCGGTGGTGACGGGCGGCATGGGGCACCTCCTGCGCTGGGCGGGGCGCCCATGGACCATAACAGACATTTGTCTGCAATGCCAGGGAGATCTTCTCGCCGCGCTGCGCCGGCGCACCGCGTCCACATCGCCGCTTCACGACCGCGCTTCCCATCGGGCGCCCAGGATGCTATCAATAGCCGCAGCCCTGCGGCGCCGACCGACCCCGGCCCAGGTGCGTCAACAAGAACATGCCCGACCCGCAGCCCTCGACCCCCCGCAACGACCGCCGCCACGAGCGCGCGCAGCAGCGGCGCGTGATCCTCGACGCCGCCACGGCGCTGTTCGCCGCGCACGGCTACCACGCCGCCTCCATGCAGGCGATCGCGGCGCGCGCCGGCGTCTCGGTGGGGTACCTCTACAAGCACTTCGCCGGCAAGGAAGAGATCTTCCAGGCCATCTTGACCAGCCACCTCGACCGCATCGACGAGCTGTCGGCCGAGGTCCAGCAACAGGGCCTCGCGCCGCTGGACGAGCTGCGCGCCGCGCTCGCGGTGATCGCCCGTCACTTCGACGCCAACCGCGACTTCATGCGCATCTACCACGACAACCTCGACGCGGTGCTCGAGCATTCCCGCGACAAGCGGGCCGGCCACCACCGCCTCCTGCTGTCGGTCCTGCAGCGGGCCCACGCCGCCGGCGAGGTGCGCGACGCCGACTTCGAGCTGGTCGCCAGCGCCGTCCTCGGCGCGTCGCGCGAGCTGTTCCTGGCGCTCGCCCACCGGCCGGGCGACCACCCCTTCGCCGAGCTGCCGGATCTCCTCTTCTCGCTGCTGATCGACCCCCTGCGCCGCTGACCGGCCCGGTGCGCGGGCGCACCGGCACGCCCTCCAGGTGAGCGCCCGTGGGCCGGCGCACCAGGACCCCCGCAGATCGCGCCTGTTCGGCAATTCCGACCACTTCGTGATTCTCCCTTGCGCGCCGGACCGTGAATGATTATTCATGAATCGCCGTTCATGAACGATCATTCACAGAAGCCGGAGACCCCGATGAGCCCGCAACCCAACCCAGCGATCCCGACGCCGCCGACGCGCCCGGATCCGCGCGAGGCGATCCTGGCCGCCGCCTCGGCGCTGCTGGGCGAGCGGGGTTACCACGGCACGACGATGCAGGGCATCGCCGAGCAGGCGGGCTGCTCGGTCGGCTACCTGTACAAGCATTTCCCGGGCAAGCTCGACCTCGCCCGGGAGTTGATCGACCGCGGCATCGAGCAGCTCGAACGGTCCGAGGCGCAGGTCCGCGCGCAGGGCCTGCCGCCGCTGGTCGCCTACCGACTCCTGCTCGACTCGTTCTGCCGTTTCGTGGCCGACCGCTGGCCGCTGGTGCGGGTGTACGCGACCAGCACGGTGCTGCGCCGTCTGCCGGCGGCGCGCGAACGGTCACGCTGGGTGCGTCGGCGCGACCGTGAACTGATCGCCCAGGCCTGCGCCTGCGGCGATTTGCCGGCGATCGATGCGGACCTGCTGGCCGCCGCGCTGCAGGGCGTCCAGGAGGGATTGCTCGATCGACTGACCGAAAGCCACGACCCGACCGCCGTCCGGCAGGTGCCCGACCTCGTCTTCCAGCTGGTCATCGAACCCCTGCGCGCCCGCGCATCCGCCACCCGAACGTCGAAGGAAGCACACCATGACACGGACCGTTGAAAAGCGGCTCGTCGCCGGCGGCCCGGCGCTCTTGCTGGCGCTGTCGATCACGAGCTTGCACGCGGCGGCCGCGACGACGCCGCTGCCCCTGGATCGCGAGGGCGCCGTGGCGCTCGCCCTGGCCAACGACGAGCTGCTGCACCAGGCGGCCGCGCTGGTGGCCGCGGCCGAGGCCGACGTGCTCGCGGCGGCCGCGGGTCGCTTGCCGCAGCTAGGCGTCGGCGCGGAGTGGTCGGCGAACCTCAAGAAGCCGGCGTTCTTCCTGCCGCCGGAGCTGGCGGCCGGCTTCGGCGGGGCCACCACGGTCGAGATGGGGCGCGACCACAGCGCCCAGGGCGCGGTCACGCTCACGCTGAACCTGTGGAGCGCGGGCCGCCTGTCCGCGGCGGTCGGCGCCAGCCGCGAATTGCTGGCGGCCGGGCGCTGGCGGCAGGCGGCCGTGGTCGACGCGGTGCGTTACCAGGCCACCGCGGCGTACCTCGACGCGCTGGTGATCGCCGCGCGCGTGGCCATCGCGCAGGAGGCGCAGGCGATGGCGGCCGAAGCCCTGCGGGTGGCGCGCGCCGGTCATGCCGAGGGCACGGTCAGCCGCTTCGATCTGCTGCGGGCCGAGGTGGAGCTGACCAACCGCGAGGCGCCGCTGATCCAGGCGCGGCACGCGCTGCGCCAGGCCGAGCTGACGCTCGCCCGCGCGTGTGGCCTGGCCGAAGGGCAGGCCATCGTGCTGACCGACACGCTGGGCGTCGTGGACGACATCGCCGACGTCGAGGCCCTCGTGGCCCTGATGCGTCGGCGCAGCCCCGAGCTGCAGGCCCTGGCGCACCGGGCCGCCGCCGGCCGGCAGGCGGTGGCGCTGGCCCGGGCCGGGCGGGGGCCGAACGTCCTCTTGCAGGGTCGTTACGCGGTGCAGGCCGAGTGGGACCGCGACCTGACGCCGGCCGGCAACGAGGCGGCCACCAGCGCGAGCCTGGGCGTGGCGGTGTCGATGCCGATCTTCGACGGCTGGCGCACGCGCGCCTCCGTCCAGCAGGCCACGGCGCAGCATCGCGCCGCCGAGCTGGAAGAACAACGGGTCGCCCGCGACCGGGCGCTCGCCGTGCGCCGCGCCCACCTGCAGCTGGCCAGCGCGCAGGCCGCCCTGGCCGGCCGGCGCGAGGGCGTCGCGCTCGCGGCCGAGGCGCACCGCCTGGCCGCCGTGCGGCTGGAGAACGGCCTGGCCACGCCGCTCGAGCGCCTCGACGCCGAGCTGGCCCTGACCACGGCCCGCGTGCAGCTCGTCGACGCGCTACACGCCTTGAACCTCGCCCGGGCGGCCCTCGAGCTGGCCGTGGGCGGAACGACGATCACCACCGGTCCGGAGGATTCCCGATGAGCAACCTGTCCCAGCTTCGCCGCGGCCGCCGCGCCGCGATCGCGCTCGTCGTCGCGGTGATCGTGGTCGCCGCCTTCGTGCTGCGCTTCCAGCAGCTCGGTCAGGCCACGCCGGCCACCAGCGTGCCGGCCCTGCGCGATCGCCTCGGCGCGCCCGTCGAGGTGGCCCCCGCCGCCGCGCGCGACCTCGCGACCTGGACGACCGTCGCCGGCGTCGTCAAGGGCGCCGTGCAGTACGCGGTCGTCTCGAACAACGCGCTGCGCGTCGAGGAGATCCCCGTGCGCGAGGGCGAGCTCGTGGCGGCGGGCGACGTCGTGCTGCGGCTCGCCGAGGACGCCCCCTCGCCGATGTTCCACTCGGTCGCCCAGGCGCGCGCGGCTCATCGCAACGCCCTGCGCGACGCCGAGCGGCTGCGCAACCTGCAGGCCGAGGGCGCCGTCTCGCGCCAGGAGCTCGACCACGCCGAGACGCGCCTGAAGGTCGCCGCGGCGAGCCTGGCCGACGCCGAGGGCTCCACCGCCCTGCGCGCCGGCGCCGCCGGCGTGGTGACGGCGATCCCCACCGAGCTGGGCGCCACCGTGGCCGCCGGCAAGCCGCTGTTGTGGATCGCGCGCACCGACACGGTCCGCATCGTGTTCGAGGTGGGCAGCCGCCAGGCGCTGGAGCTGGCGGCCGGGCAGCTCGCGGTGCTCACCCTGCCCGACGGCACGCGCCACACCGGCACGGTCGGCCGCCTCGACCTGATGGCCGACGGCGCCACGCACCTGCTGACCGGCGAGGCCGTCTTCGCCAACCCGGACGGGCGCTTGATCCCGGGCCTGCTCGTGTCGATCGACGTGCGCACCGGCCACCGGCCGCAGGCGCTGTCGTTGCCGCGCGAGTGCCTGCAGCGGCACGATGGCGGCGCGGCGGTCTGGCTGGTGTCCGGCCCGGCCGAGGCGCCGACCGCCACCTTGCGGCCGATCACCGTCGGCCTCGAGACCACCGACCGCATCGAGGTGACCGCGGGCCTCGAGCCCGGCGAGGTGGCCGTGCGCTTCGGGCAGACCGCGCTGCGCGAGGGCGCGCCCGTGCGCGTGCTCGTGACCGGCAAGGAGGGCTGAGATGAACCTGCTGCGCACGATGGTCGAACGACCGGTCTTGACCACGATGATCGTGGCCGTCCTGGTCGTGATGGGCGCTTACTCGTACAGCCACCTCGCGGTCGAGCTGATGCCGAGCATCGATTTCCCGGTGGTCGTGGTCTCGACCGTGTATCCGGGCGCGGCGCCCGGCGAGGTCGAGAACCAGGTGACGCGCAAGCTCGAGGACCAGATCGCCACCCTCGCCAACATCGAGGACCTGCTCTCCTACTCCCGCGAGAACCTCTCCCAGGTCATCGTGCAGTTCACGCTGGAGACCGATCAGAACCAGGCGGCCATCGACGTCAAGGACAAGGTCGACGCGATCCGCGCCCAGTTGCCGGACGGCGCCGAGGATCCGGTGATCACCAAGTTCGACCTCGGCGGCATGCCGGTGGTCGACCTCGCCCTGTCCGGGCCCCGGTCCCTGCGGGATCTGTACCGGGTCGCCGACGAGCAGGTGAAGGACCGCCTGAGCCGCGTGGACGGCGTGGCGGCCGTCGAGATCATCGGCGGCCAGGAGCGCGAGATCCGCGTCGCGGTGGCGCCCGAGCGCCTGCGCCCCTACGGCCTGACGCTGCTGGACGTGCTGCGGGCGCTGGCGGCCGGCAACGTCAACGTGCCGGTCGGCTACATCACCACGGGCGCCAGCGAGGTGAACCTGCGCCTGCGCGGCGAGGTGGCCGACCCGGCGGAGCTCGGCCGCATCCGGCTCAACCTGCGCGGCGGCGGCACCATCCCGCTGTCCGAGGTCGCCGACATCCGCGACGACGCCGAGCAGCTGCGCCAGCGCTCGAGCTACGGCGGCGAGCCGGTCATCAGCCTGAGCGTGCTGCGGCGCAGCGACGGCAACACGGTCACCGTGGTGGACGGCGTGCTGGCCGCGATCGACGAGCTGCAGGCGACGCTCGACCCCGACCTCCGTCTGGCCGTGGTGCAGGAGCTGGGCACCTTCGTGCGCAGCTCGGTGCAGGATACGCTGGGCAACATCGGCCTGGGCATCCTGCTGACCGGACTCTTGCTCTTCCTGTTCCTGCACGACTGGCGCCTGACGGTGATCGCCGCCGTCGCGATGCCGGTGTCGGTGGTGGCCGCGTTCATGCTGATCGAGGCGTCCGGGTTCACGATCAACGTGATGACGCTGATGGCCCTGGGCATCTGCATCGGCACCCTGGTGACCAACTCGATCGTGATCCTGGAGAACGTCGCCCGGCTGGTGCACCAGGGCGTCGAGGCGCGGACGGCCGCGACGCGCGGCACGGCCGAGGTGGCCATCGCCGTGCTGGCGTCCACGTTGACCAACGTCGTGGTCTTCACGCCGATCGCGTTCATGAGCGGCATCGTCGGTCGCGTGTTCCTGCAGTTCGGCCTGACCGTGGTCTTCGCGACCATCTTCTCGCTGGTCGTCAGCTTCACGCTGGTGCCGATGCTCGCAGCGCGCCTGGTGCAGCCCGGCAAGGGCATCGGCAAGGGCGGCGGCCAGGGCGCGGTCGCGCGCGCGGCCATGGCCTGGAACCGCGGTTACCAGCGCCTCGAAGCAGCGTATCGGCGGGGTCTGGCCCATTGCCTGGCGCACCGCTGGCAGCCGTTGCTGGTCGCCTTGCTGGTGCTGATCGGCTCGCTCACGCTGCTGCGCTGGGTGGGCGGCGAGTTCATGCCCCAGCTCGACGCGGCCAAAGTGCAGGTCAGCCTCGAGTTCCCTGCCGGCATGAGCCTCGACCGCGCCGCGACGGTCGCCGACCTGCTCGCGGCCGACCTCGCGCACGAGCCCGAGGTCACCGGCGTGCTGGTGAAGATCGGCGGCGAGAGCCGCGGCATCGAGGACGCCGACATCCTGCTCACCCTGGTCGACAAGAACGACCGCGCCATGGGCCTCGACGCCTTCATCGAGCGCATCCGACCTCGCCTGGCCCTGGTGCCGGACGCGGAGGTCTCGGTGTACCAGGTGGGCGGCGTGGGCGCGGTGGAGGCCGACCTGGTCCTGGACGTCGTGGGCGACCATGCCGAGGCGCTCGCCCAGGCGGGCGACCTCGTGCTCGGCATCGTGCGCGCGGTGCCGGGGCTGGTCGACGTGCGCACCACCTTGCGGCCGGGCAAGCCCGTGATCCACGTCGAGCCCCGGCGGGAGCATCTCGCCGCGCACGGCCTGACCGCGGCCGAGGTGGGGCGCATCCTGCGCACCGCCTACGAGGGCGAGGCGGCCGGGGTGTTCCGCGAGGCGGGCAAGGAGAGCGACGTCGTGGTCAAGCTGACCGACCAGGCGCGCCAGGATCCGCGCGTGCTGCTGGACCTGCCGCTGGCCACGCCGGCGGGTCGCACCATCCCCCTGTCCGACGTCATGACGCTGAGCGAGCGCGCCGGCGACGCCACCATCCTGCGCACCGACAAGCAGCGCCTGGTGCAGATCTCGGCGAACATCGGCAGCGGCACGCTGAGCGAGAAGCGGGCGCTGATCGACGCGCGCCTGGCGAACGAGCCGTTGCCCGCCGGCGTGCGCGTGCAGTACAGCGGCTACGCCGAACACCAGGACGAGTCGTTCCGGGCGATCTTCGAGGCCTTGATCCTGGCCATCGTGCTGCTCTACATCGTCATGGCGGCGATCCTCGAGAGCTTCGTGCACCCGCTGACGGTGATGATCACCCTGCCGCTGTCGCTGATCGGCATGGCGCTGGCCCTCTTCTTCAGCGGGCAGAGCATCAACATCTTCTCGCTGATGGCGCTGGTGATGATGGTGGGCATCGTGGTGAACAACGCGATCCTCATGCTCGACCAGACCGCGCAGGAACGCGCGCGCGGCGCCACCATCCGGGACGCCCTGCTCACGGCGTGCCCGATGAAGCTGCGCCCGATCATCATGGCCAACCTGGCGATCGCCGTCGGCATGGTGCCGCAGGCGCTCGGCACCGGGCCGGGGTCGGAGATCCGCGTGCCGATGGCGGCCGTGCAGATCGGCGGCGTGGTCGTCTCCACGGTCTTCACGCTCTTCGTCGTGCCGGTGGTCTACACGCTGCTGGATCGCCTGTCGTTCGCGGCGCGCGCCGGCAAGGTTCCCCAAGAATTAGGAGTTGATTCCACTAACATGATGTCGTAACATAAAAGGCGACCAAGAATCATCTCTGGCCCGCCGATTGCGTCCGCCCCCTCGTTCGCTAGCCCCGCCCGCCGGGAGACGATCGACGCAACGCAGCAAGTCTACGTGTGGCCGAGCCGCGGCCTGCCCAGCGGGCCGCGGCGGGCCGGACCATCGGGAGCGGTACGACACCATGATGCAGCAGGGACCCCGGCCTTCCACGGTCGAACACTCGAACCGCGCCGCGCGTCGTTACCGGCCGCGGCGCCACTTGCAAGCGTGCATCCTGCCCGTGCTGGCCTGGCTCGTCCTCGGCGACGCGACGGTCGCCGCGGCGACGCCCGTCTGGCAACTGGAGTCGACGGCCGGCGGGGTCATCCCACCGCCGAACACGGGCAACGAGCAGACCGCGTGCCTGGTGGGCGACATCGACGGCGACGGGCTGATGGACATCGTGGTGGCCGAGCGCACCGCGGGCAATTCAGTGACCGTGTTCTTCCGCCGGCCGGGTGGCTGGCAGCGGGCCGTCGTCGAGACCGGATCGTTGCCGATCGAGGCCGGCGGCGCGCTGGCGGACATCGACGGCGACGGCTACCTGGACATCTGCTTCGGCGGCGACTACCAGAGCAACCACGTCTGGTGGTGGCAGAACCCGGGGCCGCCGCCGTATCCGGCCGGGGGCTGGACGCGGCGCGTGATCAAGGACAGCGGATCCAACAAGCACCACGACATGGTCTTCGGCGACTTCACGGGCAACGGCAACCTCGACCTCGCCTTCTGGAACCAGGGCGCCGGCGGCACGCTCTTCCTGGCGCCGGTGCCGGCCGACCCGCGCAACGCCGGCCCCTGGGCCCGCACGTCCATCTTCCAGGGCGCCTCGAATAGCGAGGGGCTCACCGCGGCCGACATCAACGGCGACGGCAAGCTCGACCTCGTGGGCGCCGGCTACTGGTTCGAGCACACCGGCGGCACGAACTTCACGGCGCACGTGGTGGCCTCGGGCCGCGCGTTCACCCGCACGGCCGTGGGCCAGCTCGTGCCCGGCGGCCGCCCGGAGATCGTGATCGGCCCGGGCGACAACACCGGCCCGCTGGCGTGGTACCAGTGGACCGGTTCGACCTGGCAGGAGAACGTCCTCGATTCCCAGGTGGTCTACGGACACTCGCTGGAACTCGGCGACGTCAGCGGCGACGGCCGGCTCGACCTCTTCGTCGCCGAGATGCACACGCCGGGCGCCGGCGCCACCGCGCGGTCGCGCATCTTCTACAACCAGGGCGCCGGCAACTTCGCCGCCGAGACCATCTCGGTGGGCCTCTGCAACCACGAGTCGCGCCTGGCCGACGTCGACGGCGACGGCCGCCTGGACGTCGTCGGCAAGCCCTACACTACCGGCGCGCCCGGCCTGAACGTGTGGCTGCAGCGCACCCCCGGCTGGGGCGACGCGTTCGCGCTCGATGACTGCCTGCTCGACGCGGCGTCGGGCCTCGCGGTGGCGGGCGTCGCTGCGGCCGACTTCGACGCCGACGGCCACCCGGACATCGTCGCCTGGCTCGAGGGCGGCGGGGTGCGCGCCTTCCGCGGCCCCGACTGGGTGCCCTCGACGCTCGGCGGCGCCTCGCTGGCCGCGGCCGTCTGGGCCGACCTCGACCGCGACGGCGACCTCGACCTGGTGGCCGCCACGACCGGCTCGCTCTCGTCGGTGATCCGCCTGACCAACCCCGGCCCCGGCGGCGGCCCCTGGACCTCGACGGTCCTGCACGCGGTGGGCGACGCGGTCAACAGCCTCCTGGTCACCGACCTCGAGAACGACGGCGTCATGGACATCGTCGTCTTCGCCCGCACCCGCATCGTCAAGCTCAGCTCGCTCGACGGCGCCTCCTGGGCCGCGACCACGGTCGCCACCGTGCCGGCCGGCGACGCCAACGGCTGGGTGGCGGACATCGACCGCGACGGCGCGCTGGACCTCGGCCGCGGCGGCCACTGGTGGCGCAACCTGCGCGGCAGCTGGCAGCAACTCGCCTTGCCGGGTTCGCTCGGCCCCAACACCCGCGCCTGGAGCGCCGACCTCGCCGGCGACGGCTGGCCCGACATCCTGGCCATGGACCCCCAGCAGTGCGGCACGCTGGTCCACCTGGCGGCCAACCGCACCGGCGGCCTGGTGACCGCCGGCACCCTGCCCGGCCTGGACCTCGGCACCCCGCGCGACCTCGCCGTGCTCGACGCCGATCGCAACGGCCGCCGCGACCTCGCCCTGGCGGGCCTCTCCTGCGGCGGCGCCCCCACCGCCCTGCTGCTGCGCAACGGCGGCGGCCCGCTTTCCGGCTGGGCCGCCGAACCGATCGCCGCCGCCTCGCGCCTGGCCGCGCACGACCTCGACCGCGACGGCGTGGACGACCTCGCCCTCGGCGCGGCGACCGGCTCGTGCCGCCTCGCCTTCGCGCGCAACCGCGACACCTCGCTCCTGCCGCTGGACCGCTGGCGGCGCCACGTGATCGACGACGCCCGGCCCTGGCGCGCCCTCTTCGTGATGCACGGCGACATCGACGGCGACGGCCTGGTCGACATCGTCACCGGCGGCTGGTGGTACCGCCACCCCGGCACGCTCGACGGCGAGTGGGTCCGGCACACCATCGGCGCGCCCTTGAACAACGTCGTGCTCGTGCACGACCTCGACCGCGACGGCGACCTCGACCTGATCGGCACCGCGGGTCAGGGCAGCGCGACCAACGCGCACCTCTACTGGGCCGAGAACGACGGGCAGGGCAACTTCACGGTGCACCCGCGGCTCGCCATCGGGACCGGCGACTTCCTGCAGGGCGTGGCGATCGGGCGCTTCGGGCGCGCCTTGCAGGTCGGCGTGGTGCCCGAGGCGATCGCCCTCAGCTGGCACGCGCAGGACCAGGGCCTCCAGTTGCTGACGGTGCCGGCCGCACCGGCCACCACGCCGTGGACCCTGGCCACCATCTCGCCCTTCTCGCTGAACGAGGAGCTGCAGGTCGGCGACATCGACCGCGACGGCGACCTCGACCTCTCCCTGGGCACCGCCTGGCTACGCAACGACGGCACGGGCTGGACGCCGATCACCGTCGCCTCGTCCACGCTGCCGCCGGACCGGCACCGCCTGATCGACCTGGATCGCGACGGCCGCCTCGACATGGTGGTCGGCGTCGAGGCGATCGGGTCGGCCGGACCGGTGACCTGGTACCGCCAGCCGTCCAACCCCGCCGGATCCTGGCCCGGCACCGTGCTCGCGTCGGTCACCGGCCCGATGAGCCTGGATGCGGGCGACCTCGACCGTGACGGCGACCTGGACATCGTCGTGGGCGAGCACACCAGCGGCGATCTGGGCACCGCCCGCCTGCTCGTGCTCGAGAACGCGGGCGGCGGCGTCTGGAACCCGGTGCTGGTCCACCAGGGCGACGAGCACCACGACGGCGCCCAGCTGGTCGACCTCGACGGCGACGGCGACCTGGACATCATCTCGATCGGCTGGTTCCACGACCGCGTCGTGATCTACGAGAACCTCGCCCTCGGCGGCGACCCCGCCGACGACGTGACGCCCCCCACGCTGCTCTGGGCGCGCAGCACCGACGCCGACGCCGGGCGCATCGTGGCCCGATTCTCCGAACCGGTCGATCCGATCACGGCGAGCGATCCGGCCAACTACCAGCTCTCGCCGGCCGCGACCATCACCGCAGCCGGCCTGCAACCGGACGGCCGGACGGTCCACCTGCTGGCGGCCATGACCGGCGGCACGGTCTACACCCTGCGCAGCGCCGGCGTGCGCGACCTCGCCACGCCGCCCAACCAGAGCAACGCCACCACGGCGGTCATGTTCGCCCGCACGCCGTGGGCGCGGGTGCCGACCGGCCTGTTGGCCCTCTGGGACTTCGGCGACTCGCCGGCTGCGACCATCTGGGACGTGGCCCCCCTCGGCGATCCGCTCGATCTGACGATCGCCAACCCCGGCGCGGTCGTGCGCACCGACGGCGTGCTCGGCTTGACCTCGCCGGTGCGCGTCGCGTCGGCCGGTCCCGCCACCAAGCTCATCGACGCCTGCCGGCAGACCGGCGCTGTGAGCATCGAGGCCTGGGTGCGTCCGGCGAGCGCCTCACAGACCGGCCCGGCACGCATCGCGACCCTGTCGGCCGACCGTTTCGAGCGCAACGTCACCCTGACCCAGGGCCTGGCCAGCACGGCGGGCGACCGCTACTCCGCCCGCCTGCGCACCACCGAGACCGACCTGAACGGCCAGCCCACGGTTGCCACCCCGGTCCAGGCCGTCAACCTCGACCTGCAGCACGTCGTGCTGGCGCGCGGGGCCGACGGCATCCTGCGCCTGTTCGTCGACGGCGCGCTGCTCTACACCGAGACCCGCGACGGCGACCTGATCAACTGGGACCCGACCCATGGCTTCGCCATCGGCGGCGAATACCTGTTCGACGCCGGCGTGTGCTGGCTGGGCGAGATGCACCTGATCGCGGTCTACGACCACGCCCTGACGACCGCCGAGGTGCAGCAGAACTTCCTGGCGGGCCCGACCGCGGCCGTGACGACCGCGGCGGCCGACGCCCCCGTGCCGACCCCGCTGCTCGGCGCGCCGATGCCGAACCCGTTCAACGCCCGCGTCGCGTTCACCGTGGCGCTCGACCGCGACGGCCCGGTGTCGCTCGCGGTCCACGACGTGTCCGGCCGGCGCGTGCGCGTGCTGCAGGCGGCGGCGGCGCTGGCGGCGGGGTCGCACACCTTCGTCTGGGATGGCACCGACGACACCGGCGCCGGCTGCGCCTCCGGGGCCTACTTCGTGCGCGCGCGCACGCCAGAGCAGGTGGCGATCCGGAAGGTGATGTTGGTGAAATGAACTAGCCGATGAACTAGCCGAGGCGCCGCCGCACCTCGACCACCTGGCCGAGGATCTGCAGCTCGGCGCCGCGCTCGGGCAGGATCGGCGCGAAGGCCGGGTTCGCCGCGTGCAGTTCCACGCGGCCCCGGCGCAGCCGTAGCCGCTTGACCGTGGCCTCGCCGGCCACCAGGGCCACGACGATCGCGCCGTCGGCGGCCCGCTCCTGGCGCCGCACCAGCACCACGTCGCCCGGCAGGATGCCGGCGCCGATCATGCTCTCGCCGCGGACGGTCAGCGCGAAGAGGGTCTCGTCGGCGGGGCGATCGACCACCGGCAGCCAGCCGTCCGGCGCCTCGAAGGCCTCGCTCAGGCGGCCGGCCTCGACCCGGCCGAGGATCGGCACCGGTCGTGGCGGTGCGGCCGGCATCTGCTCGGGTGGCAGCCGGTAGCCGCGCGCCCTGCCTGCCGCCTTCACCAGCTTGCCCTCGGCCACCAGCGCCTCGAGGTGCTGGCGCGCCGACTGCACGGCGCTGAAGCCGAGGTGGGCCTGCACCTCGCGGATCGTCGGCGGCACACCCGCCAGCGCGCGCTCGCGCACGAACTCGAGCACCCGGCGGCGGGCCTCACCCGGCAGGTTGCGGGCCATGGTCGCTCCTCTCGCCATCACGCCCATCTAAACAGACGGATGTCTGCCCTGTCAAGCGGGGTCGACCATTTCACGTGCCGGATCGCGCGGGATCCCGTACCTTCAACGCAGCGGCACCCAGGACCACCCGTGCCGTTCCGGCATGCACCTTGCGATACCTCCCCCGAAACTCGACACGCCGGCACGGTGTTACACCTGGGTACGGTCCACAACCCGACGGGGGCGATCATGGCGCAAGAAAGGCCCAATACCCTGCAAAACCACCTGCTGGCCCTGAAGGCCGGCGAGCGGGTCTTCGAGAACGCGTTCCAGGGCATCACCCGGATGATCCTCGAGGACGAGATCGAGAAGGTGGTGGTCAACGGCAAGACCACGTATGACTTCAAGATCTTCCGCCGCGGCAAGAAGCACATCGTCGGCATGTACGACGAGATCAACAGCTTCGTGTCCTACGTGAAGGACGCCGCCGAAGGGGGCTCCTCCAAGGAGATGGCCTACGTCCTGGTGGGCGAGCCGGGCAACGGCAAGACCTTCTTCGTGGAATACGTCAGCCGCCTGTACCGGGAATTCCTCGCCCGGCCGCAGAACCGCAAGTACACCTTCCGGTTCACCGACCTGGCCGGAATCGGGTCATACGGCAAGATCACGACCATCGAGAGCCAGACCTACGAGGACCCCGCCGTCCTGGCCATGAACCTGCTCGAGACGCCCGAGGCCAGCCGGTCCTGGCTGGCCCGCAAGATCGGGTTCGACGACGCCCAGCTCGACGCGATCTTCGACAACGACCGCCCCCTCGGCGCCTGCAGCAGCTACATCTGGGAGGACCTGCGGACGCACTGCGACGGCAAGGTCGAATCGATGCTCGAGCACATCGAGGTCGTCCCGGTGCCCCTGACCGAGAGCCTCGGCACGGTGACCGGCAAGTATCCGGCGAAGGACAAGATCACCTCCAGCGCGGTCGACCTGCTCGGCGAGGAGTCGATCCAGCGCCTGCTGCACATCACCGACACCAACAACCCCTACCGTTTCGACCTGCGCCGCGGCGCCCTGGCGCGCGTCGCCGGCGGCGGCATCCACTTCTCCGACGAGATGTTCAAGAACAAGAAGGACCTCGTGCAGGTCTACCTCGGCGTGATCCAGAACCGCACCATCGAGATCGACGGCTACAAGTGGCCGATCGACACCCTGATCGTCGCCACCAGCAACAACAGCGAGTTCAACCGCTTCCTGGCCGAGAAGGAGGAGGCGCCGATCGTCGACCGTTGCCGCCTCAGCTACATCGCGCACAACACGAACTACCGCCTGCAGGAACGGCTGACGCAGTACGCGATCGGCAGCGAGACCAAGACCACGCTCACGCGCGAGGCCCTGCATCAGGATCCCAACCTGAACTACGCCGCCTCGGTCGCGGTGATCCTCACGCGCCTGCCGCGCAGCGAGAAGCTGACGCCGATCGAGACGATGAAGCTCGCGGCGGGCGAGATCGCCGGCGAGAAGTCGATCAAGGCGCTGGCCGAGGTCATCGACACGCTCAGCCAGGACACCGACATCACCAACCGTTTCGGCCAGAAGGGGCTCGGCCAGCGCAACCTGGGCCGCGCCATCCAGCTCCTGGTCGAGAGCTCGGAGACCAACGAGGGCCGCTGCATGTTCGCGCACGACGCCTTCAAGACGCTCGAGCGCGTGATCCTCGACTACGTGCACGACAACAACGACCGCGCCAAGTACCTGGAGGACCTCAAGACCGCCCGCGGCCTCTACCGCGAGCGCATCATGACCGAGATGTTCAACGCGTACATGGACGAGCCGCAGGCGATCCGCAAGGACGTCATGAACTACGTCAACATGATCATCGGCATCGACGCCGAGCACCTCGGCCCGGACAAGCTCTGGAAGTACAAGGACCCGCAGACCGGCCAGCTGAAGGCCCTGAAGGTGGACGAGCGCTTCATCAAGAGCATCGAGGAGCGCCTGCAGCTGAAGACCGACGAGCAGCGGGAGAGCTTCCGCACGACGATCCGCAAGATCTACGGCCAGAAGATCGGCATCGATCCGAACTACGACTTCATGGACAACCTCGAGCTGGTCAAGGCCGTCACCGACGTGCGCCTCAAGAGCGACATCGCCGGCGCCGGCAGCCTCATCGGCGCGCTGGCCAACCGCACCAACGAGGAGAACCAGAACCTCTACGACCGCATGATCAACACGATGCTCACCAAGCTGGGCTACTGCAAGACCTGCGCGCAGAAGCCCATCGAGTACTTCTGCACGCAGGAGGACGAGGGCTGACATGCACCGCCGGCCGCCGCTCGGCATCTACGCCTACGCCGACCTGCCCTGGCTGCAGGCCGCCTCGGCGATGTCGGCCCCGCCATCGGTGCGCCTCGGCACGCTTGACGACCTCATGCAGCGCGACCAGCAGCGCGAGGAGGACGGCTTCCCGCGCAAGATCCGGATCGGCAAGCTGGTCAAGCCCAGCCGCGGCGGCGCCCAGAAGGTCGTCGTGGTGCCGACCACGGTCGAAGAGAAGTTCCTGCACGACAATGAGTTCTCCGAGAACCCCGCCGAGCCCGGCCCCGCCGGGGGCAGCGGCGAGGGCGAGGAAGGCGAGGTCATCGGCGAACAGCCCGTGCGACCCGAACCCGGCGAGGGCGAGGGCCAGGGACCCGGCCAGGGCGAAGGCGGCCCCCACGAAGTCGAGAGCAACGCCTACGACCTCGGCCGCATCCTCACCGAGAAGTTCGCGCTGCCGAACCTCGAGGACAAGGGCAAGAAGCGCTCGCTCACGCGTTACGTGTACGACCTCACGGATCGCCACCGCGGCTTCGGCCAGCTGCTGGACAAGAAGGCCACCTTGCGCCAGCTGGTGGAAACGAACATCGGCCTCGGCAACATCCGGGGCGGCGAGGCGTTCGACCCGACCGACCTTCTGATCGCCCCACGCGACAGGGTCTACCGCGTGCTTTCGCAGGAGCGTGACTTCGAGTCCCAGGCCGTGGTCTTCTTCCTGCGCGATTACTCGGGTTCGATGAGCGGCCGGCCCACCGAACAGGTCGTCAGCCAGCATGTGCTGATCTACAGCTGGATCCTCTACCAGTACGCCGGCCAGATCGAGACGCGCTTCATCCTGCACGACACCGAGGCCAAGGAAGTCCAGGACTTCTACACGTACTACAACAGCCGCGTGGCGGGGGGCACCAAGGTGGCGTCGGCGTTCCGCCTGGTCGACGACATCGTCCAGCGCGAGAACCTCACCCAGGACTACAACATCTACGTCTTCTACGGCACCGACGGCGACGACTGGGACGCCGAAGGCAAGGAGTGCGTGCCGGCGATCGAGGCCGTCCTGCGCTACGCCGCGCGCCTGGGCGTGACGATCGTCGACAACGGGTTCGGCCAGTCCCGCGAGTCCGAGGTCCAGCGGTACCTGCAGCAGTCCGGCCTGCTGGAGAAGCAGAAGTCGCGCATCCGCCTGGACGTGCTGCCGGCCGAGGCCGAGGAGCCCCGCCTGATCGAGGGCATCCGGCAGCTGATCGGGCCCTAGATCCGCGCGAAGGAGCGTGCATGCAGCTGATCGACCAGCACGCCAAGGCCATCATGGAGGGCTGCAAGGAGCGCGCCCGGCAGGCCGGTCTGCGCTTCGACGACGAGTCGCTGGAATACATCGTGACCAACCGCGACCTGATCGAGCTGGCGCCCAAGGTCATGATCCCGACGATGTACGACTACTGGGTGCACGACCTCGAGGTGCTCAAGGGCCGGGGCCGCTACGAGCTGTACCCCCACAATCCTTACGAGACGGTCATCAACACGCGGCCGGCGATCAGCTACTACAACGACAACAACCCCGACTGGCTCAACGTGATGATCTTCTACCACGTGCTGGGCCACATCGACTTCTTCCAGAACAACCTCTTCTTCCGCCACACCTGGGACGACGACTTCACCGGCCAGGCCCTGGCCGCCAAGCGCACGATCGCGCGGCTGCGCTCCGAGCACGGCCGCTGGGTCGACTACGCGATCGAGTTCTCCCGCGCCCTCGACAACCTGGTCGACTATCACGGCCTGGTCTCGGACCTGCACCGTCGCCCGCAGGACGGCTGGTCCGACCGCCTCGACTACTACTTCGACGTCTTCCTGCAGGGCGACCGGCCGGTGCCGGTCAGCGAATACGTCCAGGAGATCGAACGCTACAACCGCTGCGTCGAGGAGAGCGGCGCCGCCGCCGAGGATGTCTTCTTCCAGGCGGTCCTGCGCCGTCACCCGGAATTCGGCGCCCTGCACGAGAAGGCGCGCCAGCACCGCCCCGCGCAGGAGCGCGACGTGCTGCGATTCCTGCTCGAGCACAGCCCGCACCTCGAGCGCGAGGAGCACAAGTGGATGCGGCAAGTGGTGCAGATCGTGCGCCAGACCTCGCTGTACTTCCAGCCCCAGATCCGCACCAAGATCATGAACGAGGGCTGGGCCAGCTACTGGCACGAGACCCTCTTCCTGCAGGACGACCGCATCGCCGGCCACGAGGTCGACTTCGCCCGCGTCAACGCCATGGTCACCAGCATGCCCCGCGTCGGCCTGAACCCCTACGCCCTGGGCATGCGCCTGTTCTACTTCATCGAGGAGGCGGCGAACCAGGGGCGTTACAGCCGCGAGTTCCTCTCCCTGCTCGACCAGGACCGCCGACACCGCTTCGACCGCCAGACCGGCCGCGGCCGCGAATACATCTTCGCCGTGCGGGAGAACCTCAGCGACCAGCTCTTCGTGCGCACCTTCATCGAACAGGACTTCGTCGACCGCCACCGGCTCTTCGTGGCCGGCCGACGCCTCGACGAGCAGCGCATGGTCTGGCAGTGGTACGTGCAGAGCCGCGACGCGCGGCGGTACCGTCAGATGATCCTCGATCAGCTCTACCACCCGCCGCACATCACGGTCGACCTCGCCCGCACCGGCGCCGACGGCTTGTTCCTGGTGCACCACCACGAGGGCAAGCCGCTGGTGCGCGAGTACCTTCACGGCGCCATGCTCGGCTGCTCGCAGCTGTGGGGAGGCAAGGTGATGCTGGAGACCAGCGAACCGAAGCCGGAAGAGCAGCCGCGCCACACCAACGGACACGGCGGCGGCACGCTCACCTGGTTGCCGGTGCGCTACACGATGCAGGACCGCAAGCTCAGCCGGGAGCTGATCTAGCCATGGATCCGATCCGCAAAGCGCTGGCCGACCTCGCCTTCAGCCAGAGCGGCCGCGAGAAGGGCCGCACGCTGACCTTCGAGGAATTCCTGGCCCAGCTGCGCTGGCGGCCGGACCGCCTGATCCGCAACGTGCACCAGGTCTTCCACGACATGGTGCGCGCCCACGTCGGCCACGGCCACGACGAGTACCCCGACGACCCCGAGTCGATCAACTTCATCGCTTACGACTTCACGTCGTTGCTGGTCGCGGGCACCGATCAACCGTTCTTCGCCGACCGCATCTTCGCCAACCGTCTGATGAACGTGATCGCCGGCTTCCGCGGCGGGGCCCAGCAGAACAAGATCTACCTGTTCAACGGCCCGCCCGGCTGCGGCAAGTCCATCTTCCTGAACAACCTGCTCAAGCGTTTCGAGGAGTACGCCAACAGCCCCGACGGCACCCGGTACGAGGTCGTCTGGAGGCTCGACCGCGCCACCCTCGGCGACCCGGCCCAGAACGAGTCCGCCGACCATCTCGCGCGCCTGCTCGGCGAGAAGCGCACGGCCAGGCTGCTGGCCGACCTCTCGGCCCATCGCCGGCCCGGCCCCGCGGACGCCTACATCGAGGTGCCCTGCCCGAGCCACGACAACCCGCTGCTGATGATCCCGCTGGACCAGAGGGCCGCCTTCCTCGACACGCTCTTCGCCAGCGACGAGTTCAAGTGGAACCTGTCGACCGGCAAGCAATACGACTGGGTCTTCCGCGACGAGCCCTGCACGATCTGCAGCTCCCTGTACCACGCGCTGCTGGCCAAGCTCGACGACCCGCTCGCGGTCTTCGGCATGATCCACGCCCGACCCTACGAGATGAGCCGCCGGCTCGGCGAAGGGGTCAGCGTCTTCAATCCCGGCGACCGGCGCAGCCGCCAGCCCGCGCAGACCAACCTCGAGCTGCAGCACCGGCTCGACGAGCTGCTGCCCGCCGGCAAGCGCGTCCGCTACGTGTATTCGCGCTACGCGCGCACCAACGACGGCATCTACGCCCTGATGGACCTCAAGGGTCACAACCGCGACCGTCTGCACGAGCTGCACAACATCATCAGCGACGGCGTGCACAAGGTCGAAGAGATCGAGGAGAGCGTGCAGTCGCTTTTTCTGGGCGTGATGAACCCGGAGGACGAGAAGACCATCACCGGCTTCCAGTCGCTGACCGACCGCATCGAGATGATCAACATCAACTACGTGCTGGAGTCGACCACCGAGGTCGCGATCTACGAGAACATCTTCGGCCGCCACATCCACGAGAGCTTCCTGCCGCGGGTGCTGGAGAATTTCGCCCGCGTGATCATCTCGAGCCGTCTGAACGAGACCTCGCCCGCTCTCCTGGACTGGATCGGCGACGGCCGCAAGTACATGCTCTACTGCGACGAGAACCTGCACCTGCTCAAGATGGCGATGTATACCGGCGTGATCCCGGACTGGCTCGACGAGGACGATCGCAAGCGGCTGACGGCCAAGCGCCGCCGCCAGATCATCGCCGAGGCCGAGAACGAGGGCGGCCACGGCTTCAGCGGCCGCGACGCGATCGACATCTTCCAGGACCTCTACGGCTCGCACGTGCGCGACGGCCAGCTGGTGACCATGGACTCGCTGGTGACCTTCTTCACCAAGGCCCGCCCCGAGCTGTCGGAGCTGGTGCCGACCGGTTTCCTCGACGCCCTGCGCAACATGTACAACTACCAGACCCTGCAGGAGGTCAAGGAGTCGCTCTTCTACTACAACGAGCAGCAGATCGCCCGCGACCTGCAGAACTACCTCTTCGCGCTCAACTTCGAGCCGGGCACGACCACCCGCAGCACCTACACGGGCGATCGCCTGGAGATCACCGAGGGCTTCCTGGCCGGCATCGAGGATCGCCTGCTCGGCCCCGACGCCGGCGACCAGCGGCGCCGCAGCTTCCGCGCCGAGACGCAACGGCTCTACACCTCACGCACGTTGACCCAGGAGATCATGCTGCACGGCAAGGCGATCACCGAGACGGAGCTCTATCAATCCCTGCGCGACCGCTACGTCTTCCACCTCAAGGAGAAGGTGCTCGAACCCTTCCTCGACAACACCAATTTCCGGCGCGCCCTGAAGGATTTCGGCACCGAGGAGTTCAAGACCTACGACTCGCGTATCCAGACCGACGTGCGGTTCTTGATCAGCAACCTGTGCGACCGCTTCGGCTACAACGAGCCGAGCGCCCGCGAGGTCTGCCTGTACGTGATCGACCATAACCTGGCCGAGGAATTCGCCACGTAAAGGATCGTCGACAGGCGCCGATCACCTTCCTGGACCCGATCCAGGAGGCCCCGATGCGCCGCTTCGTCCTGACCTCGTTCGTGTTCTGCTGCCTGCTCGGCCACGCCGCGGCCGGCCCCGTCCCGCAGACCGCGCCCGCCGTGGCCCATGCCGCCGGCAGCACCGGCTTCGTGCCGCCACCGGTCGATCTCGACCACGTCGTGCTCGCGGAACCGCCGCTGGCCCGCGACCTGCCCGCGCGCTTCGACTGGCGCGAGCACGGCCAGGTGTCGCCGGTTCGCAACCAGGGCGCCTGCGGCTCCTGCTACGCCTTCGCCGCGGCCGGCGAACTGGAAGCGCGCGTGCTGCGCGACCATGGCGTCGTGGTCGACCTCTCCGAGAACCACATCAAGTCCTGCCATTTCGAGGCCCGTGGCTGCGAGGGCGGCAACGCGCAGATGGTCATGAACCTGCTGACGCGCACTGGCGCTGTCGCCGAGGCCTGCGACCCGTACCTGGCCTACAACGCGCCTTGCCAGCACGGTTGCGCGCCGCAGTTCGCCGTCCGCGACTGGATCTGGCTGACCGGCAGCGCCCTGCCCGCCGCCGGCGCCCTCAAGCAGGCGCTGCTCGACCACGGTCCCCTGTCGACCACCATGTACGCCGGCGACGGCGCCAACCCGGCCTGGCAGACCACCTTCAACAACTGGAACGGCGGGACCGGCCTCTACCACGCCGGCAACGAGACGCCGAACCACGCGGTCCTGCTCGTGGGCTGGGACGACGACTGGCCGCACGCCGGCGGCGGCAACGGCTGCTGGATCATCAAGAACAGCTGGGGCACGGGCTGGGGCGACGCCTGCGGCCACGGCGCCAGCGGCGGCTACTTCTACCTCGCTTACGGCTCGGCCGGCGGGGGCAAGTGGACCAGCGCCATCACCGAGATCATGACGGCCTATCCGGAACTTGCCGTCACCGGCTGGGACGCCGGCGGCTGGACCGGCTCGATCGGCTACAACAACCCCGTCGCCTGGGGCCTGATGCGCGTCCCCGTGACCGAAACCACGCACCTGCACTGCGTCGAGTTCTGGACCACGGACACGACGCTCCAGGTCGACGTGGCGGTCCACGCCGGCTTCACCGGCGGCAGCCTGACGGGCCTCCTCGCCGGCACGACCAGCGCCGGCTTCGGCGGTGTCGGTTATCACTCGGTCGAGCTACCCGAACCCCTGGCGCTGATCGAGGGCAACACCTACTACGTGAGCGTCCGCCTGCAGAACGCGAGCTACGGGTACCCGCTGGCGATCGACGGTCAGGGTCCGCGCTCGAATGGCAACACCTGGATCAGCCTCAACGGCTCCAGCTGGGTCGACCTCGCCGGCTACAGCGCGATCGCCGGCATGCGCGTCCGCACCAGCCCGCACACCGTGCTGCCGATCGGCGAGCACGACGACGCGCCGCCGCCGGCCCCACCCACGAGCACCTTCGCCCTGGAGCCCCCGTGGCCCAACCCGTTCAACCCCGCCACCACGCTCGCTTTCCACCTCGATCGCGCCGGACCGGTGCGCCTGCGCATCCTCGACCTGCGGGGGCGCCTGGTGCACACCCTGGTCGACGGCCACCTGCCTGCCGGTCGCCACGAGATGCGCTGGCTGGGCCGCGCGCAGGCCGCGGGTGTCTACATCGCCCGGCTCGACGACGGCTCGCGTGCGCGCAGCCAGCGCCTGGTGCTGCTGAAATAGCGCCGCTGGCCGGCCCGACGCCCGCCTGCTATCGTGGTCCCGTAACAGGGATGGTGAGCCGATGGCAGGACGGCGGTTGCTGGTGCTCTGGGCGGTGGGGGCCTATGTCGGCATCCTGACCGTCGTCGCCGGCGGTCTCTGGTTGCTCTACGTCGGCGCCCGGCAGCACCTCGACGACGCGCTCGGCGCGCGCCTGCTCGGCGTGGCCACCAGCGCGGTCTACCTCGTCGACGGCGACCGGATCCTCGACTGGTCGTTCGACCCCGAGCCCGACCTCGACCTGGTCTGGCTGGCCAGCCGTCTCGAACAGATCCGGCGCGAGAACGACCTCGCCGAGATCACCCTCTGCGACGCCGACGGGTTCGTGCTCGCGGCAGCCTCCACGCGCGTCGACCGTCGCCAGCTGAACGTCTACTGGGACCTCGACCGCGCCGCGGCCGCGCTGGCGCGCACGGGCACGGCCGCCGCCACCCGGCTGTACCGCGTCGGGCCGCTCTACCAGAAATCGGCGCACGCGCCCGTGCTCGACCGCCATGGCGTGGTGGTCGGCGTGTTGACGGTCGATGGGAATCCCGACTTCTTCGGCGCCCTGGCGGCGCTGAGACGGGGCGCCGCCGTAACGATGGGGGCGGTCCTCGGCGGCCTGGCGTTGCTCGGCCTCCTGCTCTGGCGCAACCAGCGCGCGCTCGAGGCCGCCCGCACGCGCCTGCTGCAGCAAGAGAACCTCGCGTCGATGGGACGCATGACCGCGGGCATCGCCCACGAGATCCGCAACCCGCTGGGCATCATCCGTGGTGCCGGCCAGCACCTCGAGCGCGTCCTGCGCCGGCACGGCATCGAGGACGAGACGGCGTCGTTCATCCCCGGAGAGGTCGACCGACTCGACCGCATCCTGTCCAGCTACCTCGCCCTCGGCACCGACGGCGAGCCGGACCTGGCCGACCTCGACCTGGCGCCACTCGTGCGCCGCACGGCGCGGCTGGTCGAGCCCGAGTTTGCCGGCGCGTCGGTCACCGTCGCGGTGGCCGAACCGCTGCCCACGGCGCCGGTGCGCGCCGACCCCCACCGCCTGCAGCAGATCCTGCTGAACCTCCTGCTCAACGCCCGCGACGCGATGCCCGCCGGCGGCGAGGTCGTCCTGGCGATCGGCCAGACGCACGACCGCTGGCGGCTGACCGTGATGGACACCGGGCCCGGCCTGGGCGATGCTGATCCGGAGCAGCTGTTCGCGCCGTTCTACAGCGGCAAGGCGCGCGGCGGCGGGCTCGGTTTGACCGTCTCGCGGCGCCTGGCCGAGCAGCACGGCGGCGCGCTCACCCTGCGCAACCGATCCGACGGCCGCGGCTGCCAGGCCACGCTCGAGCTGCCGCGGCGCCACACCCGAGGCGAGGACCATGGCCAGGATCCTGCTGGTTGACGACGAGCCCCGGCTCGTGACCCTCCTGAGCGCGGCGCTGCGCGACCGCGGCCACGACGTGACCGGCGCCGGCGACGGCCAGGCCGCGCTGGACCTGGTCGCGCGCGAGGCCTTCGACCTCGTGATCACCGACCTGCGCATGGACCCGGTCGACGGCATGGCGGTCATCGGCGGCGTCAAGGAGCAGTCGCCGGAGACCGCCGTGATCGTGCTGACGGCATACGGGGACGTGGGCACGGCCGTAGCCGCTTTGCAGCGGGGCGCTTGCCACTACCTGACCAAGCCCATCAACTTCGACGAGGTGGCGCACGCGGTCGAACAGGCCCTGGCCGCGGCCTCGGTGCAGCGCGAAAACCGGGCGCTGCGGCGTGCGGTCGCGACGCTGACGGGCGAGGCCCAGATCCTCGGCGATGCGGCGGCGACCGGCCGCCTGCGCGACCTGGTGGCCAGGGTCGCGCCCAGCGAAGCGACGGTGCTGATCCGGGGCGAGAGCGGCAGCGGCAAGGAGGTCGTGGCGCGGGCGCTGCACGCGCAGAGCCAGCGGGCGCGCGGCCCGTTCGTGGCCGTCAACTGCGCGGCGATCGCCGAGTCGCTGCTTGAGAGCGAGCTCTTCGGGCACCGCAAGGGCGCCTTCACGGGCGCCGACCGCGACCGCGAAGGTCTCTTCGAGGCCGCCCAGGGCGGCACCCTGCTGCTCGACGAGATCGGCGAGGCCGGGCCCGGCGTGCAGGCCAAGCTGCTGCGCGTGCTGGAATCGCGGCGGCTGAACCGCGTCGGCGACCCGCGCGAACGCGCCGTCGACGTGCGCGTGCTGGCGGCCACCAACCGTCCCCTGGAGCAGGCGATCGCCGCGGGCACCTTCCGCGAAGACCTCTACTACCGCCTGCAGGTCTTCCCGCTGGACGTGCCGCCGCTGCGCGACCGCCTCGACGACCTGCCCGTGCTGGCGGCGCACTTCCTGGCGCGGTTCGGCCGCGGGCGCCAGCCGTTGCCGGCGGCCTCGCTCGCGCGCCTGCGCACCCACTCCTGGCCCGGCAACGTGCGCGAACTGCGCAACCTGATCGAACGGGCGCACATCCTGGCCGGCGCACAACCCATCGGCGACGAGCACCTCGTGCTCGACGGCGTCGTGCGGACCCCGTCGGCGGCCGCCGACGACGCCGATCTGAACCTGGACAACCAGGCGCGCCGCCTGATCCGGCTGGCGCTGGCCCGGGCCGGTGGCAACAAGACGCTGGCCGCCCAGATGCTTGGCATCACGCGCCGCACGCTGTACTCGCGCCTCGACCTGCTGGGCATGCAGGACGTGATCGGTGAGGGAGACCCGATGTGACAGGCTGTACCCACAGGGACGGCAGCGTGGATCGTGGTGCCGGCGAACCACCCGCGATAGGAGACGATCCTGTTGTCAAATATGGATTTATACGCGATACTGACGACTGGCACGCAGCCTGCAACGGCCTGGGCGACACGATGAGGCACCCCAACCCGGGACGACTGCCATGCGCCCGCTGATCCGCAACGTCTGCCTGCCCGTGATCATCCTGCTGCCGCTGGTCTGGCTGCTCGGCACGGCGCCGGCCCTCGCGCAGGCGGGCGACCAGCTCGACGAGTTCATCGCGCGCACGGGCGAGCTGATCGACTGGGCGGCCGAACTGGTGCGCGAGTCGGAGAACCAGCAGGCAAGGCGCATCCTCGATGAGGCTCGCAACCTGCATCTGCGGTCCCAGGAACATCAGCGGCACGGTCAGCCCCGCCAGGCGCTGACCGTGTCGCAGCGCGCGCGGGCGGCCGCCCACCACGCCGCCAAGCTGGCGCGCGAGACGCAGGGCCAGCAGGAGCGGTTGCGCCTGCGTCTGGAGCGCTTCGGCGAGCTGCGTGACCAGCTCTTCGACCGCGCCCGCGAGGCCGACGACGAACGCGCCCTGCGTTTCGTGCGCGAGGCCGACCAGCAGGCCCATCGGGCTCACGACCAGTTCCGCCAGGGCAACGTCGAGATGGCCCTGCACCTGCTTGGCGCGGCCGAGGAACTGCTCGCGCGCGCCACGCGCCTGCTGTTCGAGGGCGGCGGCGGCGAGCGGCTGGATCGCGAGCTGGAGCGCACGCGCGACCTGATCGACCGCACCGTCGAGCAGACCGGCGGCTCGGCTGGCGACCTCCTGCAGTCGGCGGCCGAGGCGCTCGCCCGCGCCGAGGACTTCCGCGACCGGCAGCAACCCCTACGCGCCCTGCACTCGCTGCGTCTGGCTCGGCGGCTGGCCGCCCAGGCGGTGGCGGTCAGCGGCGCCCGCGTCGAACCCGAGGCCGTGCGCGAGCAGCTGCGGCGCTGGGACGACCGCCACGGCGAGGTCGCCGAACAGGTGCGGGAATCCGGCTCGCGACAGGCCTTGACGGTGCTCGAGCGCGCGAGGCACCATCGCGACCAGGCGGAACGACGGCTGGGCGCCGGCGAGGTGGAACCCGCGCTGCGGCAGCTGAAGGCCGCGTTCGATCTGCTGAACGAGGCGAGTGACCTGACCAGGTGAATCGACTGACCAGGTGAAACGACCGACCCGGTGAAACGACATCGAGCGCGTGGCGAAACGGCGCTAGCGGCGGCCCTCGTGGCCGCCGCCCTCGTGCTGCCCGCCGTTGCGGACGACGGCGGCAGCCTGGCCACCCGTCTGCGCGTCGGCGCCGGCTACGAGACCTACCTGCACACGTACCACCTGGCGACCGACGACACCACCGAAACGGTCGCCGAGTTCAACGTGAGCCTGGAGTACGAGGCGCGGTCGGCCCGGCGCACGGCCCATCAGTGGCACGCGCGCGCCGAGGTGGCCGCCGGCAGCCAGCTGGTGCGTGAGTTGATCGACCTCGGATATCGCTGGCGCCCGGATAACGCCGCCCCGCGTCTGCGGGCCGACCTGCAGTGGACCGGCCGCCAGTACCACGAGGGCAGCGACTTCGCCCTGTCCAGCGACCTGCAGGACCTGCTTGGCGAGCTGCGCCTCTACCCGTACCGCGATCGCCGCGTGACGGCGGACGTACGGCTGCGCGGGCGGCGCCTGGACTACCGTCGACCGTCGATCCTCGAGCAGGACCAGCGCGACCTCGGCGTCGGCGCCTTCCTGAGCGCCGCCGACGGCGCGACCAGCGCCTGGCGTGTCGGCGCGCGCCGCACCGACCGCTCGTATCCCGATTCTGCGAGCATCGACCGGCGCATGGTCGCGGTGGAAGGCGACCTGGACCACAGCGGCGAGCGCGGCGACCTGTGGCTCTACCACCGCAGCGAACGTCGGCGCGTCGCCGACCCGGACGTGCGTCCCTCGGCCTGGCTGCACTGGAGCGAGGCCCGACTGGCTGTCCCGGCGGGCGGTGGATCCCTGGTGGCCAACCTGGGCAGCGAGGTCTGGCTGTACGAACGAGAGACCACGGTCTGGTTCGACAGCTGGCGCGGCGACGTCGAGCTGGGATACCGTTGGGGAGATCTTCTGAGCAGCCAGCAGCACGCCCTGGTCACCGTGCAGAACCTGGCCGCCGGCGATTCGCCCGAGGCCTACACGCAGGTGGGCGTGCGTGGCAGCGTCGAGGCCTACGGCCGCGCGATCAGCGGCATGGCGTCGCTGGAGCTGGGCCGCCGCTGGTACCGCCAGGGCGCCGCCACGACCGATGCCGACCCGTTCGGCGACCTCGTCCTCAGCTACAGCGACTTCACCTACCTCGAGCTCTGGCTCATGGCGACGTGGCACCTCGGCCGGCACCTGAGCCTCGAACTGACCGCCAGCTACCAGCCCGAGCGCCATACCGAGACGGATGACAACACCGTGCTCGGCTACGGCAGCCTGCGCCTGTCCTGGCGCCCCTGAAGGAACGGCCGCTGTCCCTGGCGGTACACGCCCGCCGGCACACAGGCCGCCCAGCCCGATCGCTACTTGTTCATTGACAACGCTTTACGGATCCACACACCGATTGGCCCCAACCCTGCAACACCCAGGCAAACGCACCGGGCACACCTTCACAGGAGGATCGACGCCATGTTGACGCAACGCCCCTCGCTCTTGATCGCCCTCGTTGCGGGGCTGCTCATCGTGGTCGCCGGCTGCAGCGACGACCGACCTGCCGACCCCGCCGGCTCGACCGGCGGCGACGACTTCACCGCCATCGACTTCAACGCGGCGTTCGGCGGCCTGACCATGACCGACGAAACCCCGGGCTTCGGCGATCCCGACCTTCTCGACGCCGAAGGCGATGCCGAGGCCGCCGGCGAAGCGTACGACGACCCCTGGGCCGACGACCCCGACGTGCGCGCCCTGATCGACCGGGACGATCCCGGACGCCCGCAGATGACCTTCGTGCAGATCCTGTGGGGCCGCCTTGGCGAGGAGGCCGACGTCCTGATGGACAACGGCGAGGTCGACTGGTCGGGCGAGTTGACGGTCGACCGCGGCATCGTGCTCGTGCGGAGGGTGATCGGCTTCTTCGGTCCGGAGAACTACATCGTCCGACCCCGCCCGGATCGCCAGACCGTGGTCTGGGAGAGCCACGTCGCGCGCGGCCACCAGGGCTTGCTCATCCAGATCATCGAGCCGGCACACCGCGACGGCGACCCCGAGCCCGAGCCGAACATGCTGCACTTCACCACCGGCCCGTTCACCGAGAGCTTCGCGGTGTGCGACCTCGCCGAGTTCGAGATGGTCTACCCCGTCGAGGGCACCGACCAGGCGATCAGCTTTCGCGGCTTCACCCTCGACAACGCCCACCCGTGTCCCCAGGGCAACCTGATGGGCCGCTGGCTGGGCCCGCAAGAAGAGGGCGACACCCATGGCGTGTTCATGGGGCGCTGGGTGGCGCTGCAGGGCCCGGTGATGGGCTACCTGCGCGGCGCCTGGGGCGTCAACGACGCCGGCGAGAAGGTCTTCTTCGGCAAGTACATCCGCCGCGACGGCCGCGTGCTCGGCCTGCTCGCCGGCCGCTGGGAGCCGAGCGATCGCCCCGGCTTCGGCCTGTTCCGCGGTCGCTGGCACGGCCGCAACGACGAGGTGCTCGGCACGCTCAACGGCCATTATCGGATGGCCGGCACGTTCCAGGGACGCTGGTCGGCGATCTGCGACTAGGCATGTGGTCTGCCGGGCGGCGGGGCCACGGGCCCGGCATGATCCCTCCACCATGACCGGCGTCCGACACGCCGGCCGACCAGGGAAGGTCGGCCGGCGTCTTTCTTGACGGTCACGGTCCCGGCTCGGATACTGTCGGCAACCCTTCACGCCGACCCTGGGAGCGACCATGACCAAACACCTGGACATCCTGCTCTTGCTGGCCCTGCCGGCCAGCGGCAAGAGCGAGGTGCGCACCTACCTCGCGAGCCTCAGCCCCGCGGAATGCGAGCGTCACTTCGGCATCGGGCACACCGTGCAGCTCGATGATTTCCTCTACGTGCACCTGATGCGGCGCGTCAGCGACGAGCTGGTCGCGCGCGGCCACGACGGACCGTATTTCCGCAGCTCCGCCTTGCCCTTCCGCGATCCTCTGGACTGGGGCACCCTGATCGAGCTGGTCAACGAGGACTACCGCGACCTCGTCGCCGGGCACAAACCCGCTCCGGCGAGCGCCGCGCGCTGGCTCGGCGACCGCCTCGACGCCGCCCGCGCCCTGGTCGGCGCACCGCCGGTCTTCCGCGACCTCGCGGCCTCCCTGCGCGGCGAGGTCGAGGCCGCCATCGAGGCCGAATGCCGCGACCTGCTCGAGCAGAAGAACGCGGCGCACCCGGACACGCTGACGGGCAAGACGGTGGTGATCGAGTTCGCGCGCGGCGGCGCCGACGGCTCGTCCTTGCCCCTGCCGGCCCCCTTTGGGTACCGCTACAGCCTGTCGCGCCTGGCGCCGGAGATCCTCGACCGCGCCGCCATCCTCTACATCTGGGTGACGCCCGAGGAGTCGCGCCGCAAGAACCTGGCGCGCACCGACCCGAACGACCCGGGCAGCATCCTGCACCACGGCGTGCCCAACGCGGTGATGTACGGCGATTACGGTTGCGACGACATGCAATGGCTGCTCGACCACGCCGGCCGGGCCCACACCGTGAGCGTCGAGCGCGACGGTCGCCGATGGCAGCTGCCGATCGGCCGGTTCGACAACCGGGCCGATCTGACCACGTTCGTGCGCGACGACCTCGGCAGGTGGAACCCGGCCGATACGGCCAAGCTACGCGCCGGCCTCGAACGAGCGTTCAGCGAGCTGCACGCAGCGCGGGGTGCCTAGGCTACACGAGCTTGCCGGCCAGGAGCCCCAGGAAGCCCAGCAGGAAGACGAACCAGCCCCCTGCCATGACCGCCTTGCCGCGGCCGAGGGGGCTGTCCGCATAGGCGGGCCACGCGTCCGGGTTGACGGTGCGGCGCGCCTTGCCGGTCATCTGGGTGCCGATCAGTGCGATGAGGGAACCGAGAACGATCAGGAACGATGAAGGAAGTAAGAGGTCGTCCATCCTTGCCATCCGGTTCGGCCGCTCGGGGCGGCTCGTCGACAGGCCGCGCCGCGGAACACGGTCGGCGCGTGCCATCCTCCCTGGCGTCATGATGATACCAGAAAGTTTGCTGCCGCCAGGCAAAAAATACGTCAAATCATGCCAGGCAACAGGTCGAGACTTTGCAAATATCAGACCATCGACGGTGGTTGGCAACCTCGAATCCGCGCCCCGACCCAGCAGGCGGCCAGGGCGACCGCCCAGCTCACGAAGCGCACCGAGATGAGACCATCGAGTCCCGGCGTGTATTTCCAGACGACGGTCGTCAACGCGCCGGCGATCATTCCCCACAACACGCCTCGCCCGTTCATGCCCCGCCAGTGCAACGACAGCAGCAGGGCCGGCCCGAAGCTCGCCCCGAGGCCGGCCCAGGCCAGCGAGACGACGTCGTAGATGAGGTCGTCGCTGGTGACGGCCAGGGCGAAGGCCACCAGACCGATCGCCAGCGTCACCAGCCTGCCGGCCAGGACCGAGGCCCGCGGCGACAGCGGCTTGCCCAGCGCGCGCACCCAGAAGTCCTCGACAAGCGTCGACGTGGCCACCAGCAGCTGGCTGTCGGCCGTCGACATCATCGCCGCCACGGCGCCGGCGATCAGGATGCCGGCCAGCCAGGCCGGAAAGAGCAGCCCCGCGAGCACCGGCAGGATGCGCTCCTGGTCGCCGGCGACAAGGGCCGCATCAACCGCCGGCAAGAGCCCGCCGTGCACCAGGGTGATGCCCACGAGGCCGACCAGCGCCGCGCCGCCGTACGCCGCCGCGGTCCAGACCAGGGCCACGCGCCGCCCGACGCGCACGTCGTCGGCCGACCGGATCGCCATGAACTTGGTCACCAGCTGCGGCTGCCCCATGTAACCCAGGCCCCAGGAGAGCCCGCCGATCACCGCGGCGACCGCCGCCCAGCTTCCCAGCCCGCCGGTGAGCGACGCGGTCTGGCCCGTCTGCTGTAGGGCCGTCGCCACATCCAGCCCGTGCTGCGCGATCAGCGCCAGCCCGGCGATCGGCAGCAGCACCAGCGTGGTCACCATCAGCACGGCCTGCACGACGTCCGTGTAGCAGACGGCCACGAAGCCCCCCATCAGCGTGTACAGCACGACCACGAGGGCGGCCAGAGGCATGCCCACGGCGGGGTCGAGCCCGAAGGTCACGTTCAAGACCTTGCCCGCGCCGATGAACTGCGCCGAGACGTAGAAGGCGAAGAAGAAGACGATGATCAGCATGGCCACCACGCGCACCTGCGCGCCCCAGGGGCCGCTGACCTGCACGAAGAACTCGGGCAGCGTGATCGAGCCCTGGCGGCCGGAGACCTCGCGCAGCCGCCGCGCGATCGCCAGCCAGTAGAAGACGATGCCGCTGCAGCAGCCGATCACCGTCCAGATCTCCACCAGGCCGACCGCGTAGAGCGCGCCCGAAAGCCCCAGGATCAGCCAGCTCGACTCGCCGGCGGTCCGCTCCGAGAAGGCGATCACCCAGGCGCCGAGGCGGCGGCCGCCGAGGATGAAGTCCTCGCGGGTGCGGTTGCGGCCCCAGGTCCAGACCGCGACCGCGGCCATCAGGACGAGGTACAGCACGAGGCCGAGTAGCGGGCTGTTCACGGCGTCCTCCTTCAGGACGGCAGCAGCCTGGTGACCAGGTACACCAGCCCGAAGCCGGTCAGGAACACGAGGCCGGCGCGCGCCAGCAGCACCAGACCGCAGCCCGGGCGGTCCGCGGGGCGCACGGGCTCCCTGCGTACGGCCCGGTAGTTGAGCCAGCCGACGACCGGCGCGGTCAAGAAGGCCGTGATCGTGGCGACGTCGAGCAGCGCCCGCAACCCGGTCAGCCAGCCGGCGATGATGCCCCAGCCGGCCGCCATCAGCGCGCCGAGCACGACGAGGTAGGCCAGGCGTCCGGAGGCGGCGTCGGTGTCGGCCCACTGGTCCCTGGCCCGCAGCAGCCGCCAGCAGCCGACCAGCGTGCGGGCGTAGCCGTCGCACACGGTCAGCGTGGTCGAGAACATGGTGATGAAGGCCACCGAGGCGATCAGCCAGCGCGTCCATTCGCCCAGGGTGCGCGCGTACATCGTCGCCAGTTGCCGCGCGAACCCCACCCCGCTGTCGGCGAAGACCTCGCCGGTCCCGAACATCACCAGCGCCCCGAAACACACGAAGGCCAACGCGAGCACGCCGGTCACGACGTAGCCGAGGTGGAAGTCGAAGCGGCAATGCGCCAGCGAGGCGCGCCGGTGGTCGGCGCGGTTCTTGGCCAGCGTCCAGAGCGACGACCAGACGGCGATGTCGAGCGGGGCCGGCATCCAGCCCATCAGGGCGAGCAGGAAGGCGATGCCGGCCGCGGTCCACACGTCGGGCCGCGGCGCGCCCAGATCGCCGGCCGGACCGTGCCGCACCGCGACCGCCACACCCGCCAGCGTCAGCACGCCCAGCAGCGTGATCATGACCTTCATGCTGCGGTCCAGCGTGCGGTAGCTGCCCTGGATCAGGATCAAGGCCACCAGGGCGAAGACCAGCAGCGCCAGCTCGGCAAGCGGCCAGTTGACCTGCAGCAACCCCCCGAGCAGGCTCGCGGCGACGATCGTGACCGCCGCCGCGTTGATCACCGCGCTGACCAGCGCGATCACGGCGAACAGTCCGAGCGCCCACGCGCCCAGCCGGCGGTAACCGTGCAGCAGACTCTCGTCGGTCGCGGCCGTGTAGCGGTGCGCGAACTCGAAGAAGGGGTACTTCAAGACCAGGATCAGGACGACGGCCCACAGCAGGTCGAAGCCCCAGCCCGCTCCCGCGCGGGTGGATTGCACGAGGTGCGAGCCGCCGATCGCCGCGCCGGCGAACAGCAGGCCCGGCCCGACGGCGCGCCAACGGCTGCCGGTCACCGCGGCGCCTCGTGGTGCCGGTACTGCTCGAGCATGGCCAGCATGTCGCCCGCCAGGGGCCGCGGGCCGCCGCTGGCGATGTCGATGAGCACGAAGGTGACGCGCGCGTCGAGCAGCCGCTCCCCGGTCTCCTTGCGCACCGCCTCCTGGCGGCACACCGCGACGCGGCCGCCGATCCGCTCGGTCCAGCAGCGGAAGACCAGCAGATCGTGGCGCACCGCCGGCCGCCGGTAGTTGACCTCGAGGCTCACGACGGCCACCCCCTGGCCGATCGTCTCCCAGCCCTTCAGATCGAGGTGCGCGTCGAGCCAGCGCCAGCGGGCTTCCTCGAGCAGTTCGACCCAGCGCGCGTTGTTCACGTGCGCGTGGCCATCGATATGGTAGCCGCGGATCTTGATCTCGGTGCTGAAGACCAACGCTGGAACCCTGCCTGTCTCGTGGCCGATCAACCAGGCCGCATGGTAGCGCAGATCCGGGGGGGCATGGCAAGTGTTAAGGGGTGATCGTGCGTCGTGGCGAACTCGCCGGCCCCGCGAAGCGGCCTCAGGGCCGAAAGCCGGCCCGCCGCGCCGTTGCGCGCTGCGGCGGGCCCATCCCCGGTCCTTGACCCTAGCGGACCAGCACCGCCTTGGCGCTGTAGACCTCGCCGCCGGACGTCGCCAGCTTCAAGATGTACACGCCCGAGGCGGCCGCGCGGCCATCCGCGTCGCACCCGTCCCAGGACAGCGTGTGGACGCCGGCCGCGCGTGGCCCGGCGTCGATACGTGCAACCTGCCGGCCGCGCGAGTCGAACACGGTCAGGACCACCGTCTGGTCGCGTAGGAGGGCGAACGTGACCGTCGCGCGAGGGTTGAACGGGTTGGGGAAAACGTCCAGCAGCAGGGCCGCGTCGGCCGCGCAGCCGCCGTGATCCTCGTCGACCGCGGAAACCCCCACGCAGTGACGCTTGAGGATCCGCAGCCCGGCATGATCGCTGGCGACCACGAGCCGATCCCCGCACATCGCGATGCCGATGTCGTTGCCCGGCGATTGCTGGATTCCGACCAGCGTCGGGAACGTCGGTTGCTCCAGCGACAGCACGGTCGTGCCGAAGCCGGCCGCAACGTAGGCGAGGTCGCCGTCCAGCACGATGCCCTCGCAGCCGCCGTAGAACGGCAGGTCGCGCACGACGTAGGGCGCGTAAGGTTCGCTGACGTCGATCACCTGCAGGC
>CAZVWL010000003.1:0-41916 GCA_964630845.1 uncultured Fibrobacteraceae bacterium | reverse complement strand
CCGGCGCCCATTACATCGGCCACGCCGGCAAAGACGCCGCCACGCCCAACATGGTGACCGTGATCCTGGCCGACTACCGCGGCTTCGACACGCTCGGCGAGACGCTCGTGGTGTTCGCCGGCGGCATCGCCTGCCTGTTCATCCTGCGGAGGACGCGGGCATGACCACGCCGCGCCAGGACTTCGACGACGCCATCGAACGTTGCCAGCCGTCGCAGAGCCCGATCATCCGCGTGGCCGCCCGTGCCCTGGCGCCGCTGATCATGGTGATCGGTCTTTACGTCTTCTTCCACGGCCATTACAGCCCCGGCGGCGGCTTCCAGGGCGGCGTGCTGATCGCGGCCGCGTTCATCCTGCTGCGCCTGAGCCTCGGCCTGAAGCACACGCAGACGGTGCTGCCCTCGCGCCTGACCCTGCCGCTCGCGGCGGTCGGCGGCCTGATCTACATCGGGACGGGGTTCGTGGCCCTGGCCAACGGCGGCAACTTCCTCGATTACTCGTACCTGCCGCTGCCGGGTCTCAAGGCGGCTTACCTGCACAACTGGGGCATCCTGATCATCGAGGTCGGCGTCACGCTCGCGGTCATGTCGACCCTGGTCGCGATCTTCGACCACCTCCTGGACGGTTGAACATGCTCCTGTTCTTCAAGGGATACTATGCCTACCTCTTCCTGGTCGCGCTGTTCTGCATCGGCGTCTACGGCATGATGGTCAAGCGCAACCTGATGAAGAAGGTCATGGGCATGAGCATGGTGCAGTCGGCCGTGATCCTCTTCTGGATCGTCAGCGCCTTCAAGGAGGGCGCCACGGTCACGGTCACCGACCCGGCCCTCGGCGTCGAGAACCCCGACCTCTACCTCAATCCCCTGCCGCACACGCTGATGCTGACGGCGATCGTGGTCGCGGTGGTCACCCTGGGCGTCTCGTTCGCCCTGCTGATCGCCATCTACCGGCGTTACCGGACGATCGAAGAACCCGAGCTGCTCGAGAAGATGCGGTCATGACGCACCACATCCCTGTTCTGATCCCCGCCTCGTTCCTGCTGGTCAGCCTGGTGATCCCGCTGGCGAGCCTGGCCTGGCGTCGCGCGGCCTGGCTGCTCGCGGTGGCCACGACCGGCGCGGCGCTCGGCTTCGCGATCACCGGCCTGCGGCAGGTGCTCGCCCACGGCCGGGTCAGCTACCATCTTGGCGGCTGGCACCCGCCGATCGGCATCGAGTTCGTGCTCGACCCGCTGTCCGCGTTCTTCCTCGTGGTGATCACCGGCGTCGCGTTCGTGGCCATGGTGCATGCCGGCAAGGTCGTGGCCAGTGAGATCGCCGCCACCGACGTCAGCTTCTACGTGCTGGCGATGCTCCTGCTGGCGGGCCTGACCGGCATGGTCGTCACCGGCGATCTCTTCAACCTCTACGTCTTCCTGGAGATCAGCGCCCTGGCCGGCTACGCCCTGATCGCCCGCGGCGACCCGCGCGCGCCCCTCTCGGCGTTCCGCTACCTCACCCTGGGCACCACCGGCGCCGCCTTTTATCTGTTCGGACTGGCGCTGATCTACATGAGCGTGGGTTCGCTGAACCTCGTCGACGTCGCCGGCCTCTTGCCCGAGAAGGCGCGCACGCTGCCGGTGCTGCTCGGCCTGTCGATGATGGTGCTGGGCATGGGCCTGAAGATGGCCCTCTTCCCGATGCACGCCTGGCTGGCCGACGCCTACACACACGCCTCATCGGCCGCCACCGCCCTGATCGCCCCGATCGGCACCAAGGTGGCGGCCTACGTGCTGCTGCGCATCATGTTCTTCCTGGTCGACCCCCATTACCTGCGCGAGCAGACCCCGCTGCCCTCGGTGCTGGCGTACCTGGGTGCGGCCGGCATGCTCTGGGGCTCGATCATGGCCATGGCCCAGAAGGAGCTCAAGCGCATGCTGGCCTTCAGCAGCGTGGCGCAGGTGGGCTACATCGCGCTGGGCATCGGCCTCGCCTCGCCGCTGGGCTTCATCGGCGCCGTGCTGCACGCGCTGAACCACGCTTGCATGAAGTGCTGCCTGTTCCTCGTCAGCGGCAACCTGCGCTTGCGCCTGGGCCACAGCCTGGTGCCGCGCCTGGTGGACGACCTGCGCACGCGCATGCCCTGGACCGCGGCCGCGTTCACCGCCGCCGCCATCTCGATGATCGGCCTGCCGCCGATGGCGGGTTTCTTCTCGAAGTGGTACCTGGTGCTCGGCTCGATCGAGCAGCACAACTGGATCTTCGTGGCCGTGCTCGTGATCAGCAGCCTCTTGAACGCGGTCTACTTCTTCCGCGTGCTGGAGCGCATCTACCTCAAGCCCCAGACCGAGCCCGACGGTTCGGCCGTGACCGCCGCCCGGGCCGCCACCGAGGCGCCCGCCTCGATGCTCGCGCCCACCCTGGTCCTGGCCGTGGGCCTCGTGGTGCTCGGCCTGGCCAACGCCTGGATCGTGCACACGTTCATCCATCCCATGATTCCCAGCGGGCTGGGAGGGTAAGCGACGATGCCCGAACTACACACCTCGCTGGTCCCCCTGCTGGCCGTGCTGGCGCCCCTGGCCGCCGTGCCGCTGATCGTGGCCTCGGGCTCGCGACCCAACCTGCGCGAGTTCTGGACCCTGCTCGCGAGCGTGGTCGCCTTCGGCCTCGTGCTCAGCCTCCTGCCGGCCGTACGCGCCGGCGCCGAGGTCGCGTGCAACCTGCTGACCATCTCGCCGGGCATCGACCTCGCCCTGAAGGTCGACGCCACGGGCATGTTCTTCGCCCTGATCGCCTCGGGCCTGTGGATCGTCACCTCGTTCTACTCGATCGGCTACGTGCGCGGCGCCCACGAGCACAAGCAGACGCGCTACTTCGCCAGCTTCGCGCTCTGCATCGCGGCCACTCTGGGCATCGCCTTCTCGGCCAACCTGCTCAGCTTCGTGATCTTCTACGAGATCCTCAGCCTGGGCACGTACCCGCTGGTGATCCACAAGGAGTCCCGCGAGGCGCTACGCTCCGGGCGCATGTACCTCGCCTACGCGCTGTCGGCCGGTCTGCTGTTGATCGTGGCCATCGCCTGGACCTGGTCGCTGGCGGGCAACGTCGACTTCCGCGCCGGCGGCTTTTTGGGCGACGTGCTGACCAGCAACGGTTCGGCGCGTGTCCTCTTCCTGCTGTTCATCGCCGGCGTCGGCGTGAAGGCCGGCCTCATGCCCCTGCACAGCTGGCTGCCGGCCGCGATGGTCGCCCCCACGCCGGTCTCCGCCCTCCTGCACGCCGTCGCGGTGGTCAAGTCGGGCGTCTTCGGCGTGATCCGCGTCGTGGGCTTCGTGTTCGGCCCGGCGGCGATGGCCGCCTTCGGCCTGGACATGATCCTCGCCACGGTGGCCGCGGTCACGATCATCGTGGCCTCGCTCATCGCGCTGCGGCAGGACAACCTCAAGAAGCGGCTGGCCTTCTCGACCATCGGCCATCTCTCGTACATCGTGCTCGGCGTGGCCCTGCTGACGCCCGAGGGCTTCATGGGCGGGCTGTTGCACCTGGCCAACCACGCGACCACCAAGATCGCCCTCTTCTTCTGCGCGGGCGCCATCTATGTGAACCTGCACAAGACCGAGATCAGCGAACTGGACGGCATCGGCAAGGTGATGCCCTGGACCATGGCCGCCTTCACCGTGGGCGTGCTGGGCCTGTCGGGCGTCCCGCCGATCAACGCCTTCCTCAGCAAGTTCTTCCTGTGCAAGGGCGCCGCGGCCGGCGGCCACGCCATCTTCCTGGCCGTGTTCCTGGCCAGCGGCCTGTTGAACATGGCCTACTTCTTCCCGATCCTGCACCGGGCCTTCTTCCGGCCCGGCGGCGCCGACCTGGCGCACCACGGCGAGGCGTCGCCCCTGATGGTGGTGCCGATCGTGATCGTCGCCGTGCTGTCGATCGTCCTGGGGCTCGCGCCGAACGCGCTGGTCGGCTTCTACGACCTCGCCCACGGCATCGCCCAGGCCGTCATGAACGGGTCCGCCACGATGGCCGGCCCGACCTTCTGACCGAGAGGCTGCGACCATGATCCTGGTCCGACTCATCGAGGCCCTGCGCAGCCGGCCCCAGCTCCTGAAGTGGGGCCTGCTGGGCGGCCTCGCCGTGCTGGTGCTCTGGGACGCCCTGCTTCTGGACAAGTACAAGGCCCACACCTGGCTCGAGAAGCTGCCGGGCGGATGGTCGCTCTTCGGCCTGGCCGGCTGCGTGACCTTGATCGTGGTCGCCAAGTGGCTGGTCAGCCGGATCGTGACGGTCAAAGAGGATTACTATGACTGAGCTCTGGCTACATCCGGCCCTGGTGCTGATCGCCGGCTCGGCGCTGCTGCCGCTCGTGCGCGGCCCGCTGCGCCAGGCGTTCCTGCTCGCCGTGCCGCTGGTCGCCTTCGGCCTGGTGCTGACCATGAGCCAGGGCACGTATGCCCAGGTGCCGTTCCTGGGCCTGGAGCTGACGTTCGGCCGCGTGGATTCGCTCAGCCTGGTGTTCGCGCACATCATGACCCTGATGTGCCTGATCGGCACGCTCTACGGCCTGCACGTGCGCGAGGACGCGCAGCACATCGCCGCCTGGATCTACGTGGCCGGCTCGCTGGGCGTGATCTTCGCCGGCGACCTCTTCGTGCTTTTCATCTTCTGGGAGCTGATGGCGATCGCCTCGACCTTCCTCGTGTGGTTCCGCCGCACGGAACGGTCGCGCCAGGCCGGCATGCGCTACCTGCTCGTGCACTCGGTGGGCGGCGGGGTGCTGCTTGCGGGCATCCTGCTGCACTGGCAACAGACCGGCAGCCTGGCCTTCAACACCTTCGACGTGAGCAACCCGTCGACCGCGGCCTGGCTGATCCTCGTCGGCTTCATCCTGAACGCGGCCGTGCCGCCCCTGCACGCCTGGCTGCCCGACGCCTACGCCGAGGCCACGGTGGCCGGCGCGGTCTTCATGTGCGCGTTCACCACCAAGACCGCCGTTTATGCCCTGTGCCGCGGCTTCGCGGGCCTGGAGATCCTGGTGCCCCTGGGCGTGATCATGACGCTGTACGGGGTCATCTTCGCCGTGCTCGAGAACGACGTGCGGCGCCTGCTGTCCTACCACATCATCAGCCAGGTGGGCTACATGGTGGCCGGCGTGGGCATCGGCACGGCGCTGGCGGTCAACGGCGCGATCGCCCACGCGTTCGCGCACATCCTCTACAAGGCGCTGCTGTTCATGGGCGTGGGCGCCGTGCTGCACATGACCGGCAAGAGCAAGGCCACCGAGCTCGGCGGCCTCTACAAGAAGATGCCCTGGGCGCTCTTCTACACCGTGGTCGGCGGCCTGTCGATCTCGGGCTTCCCGCTGTTGAGCGGTTTCGTGAGCAAGAGCATGATCGTGTCGGCGGCCTTCGCCGACCACCGCAACCTCGCGGCCATGCTGCTGATGCTCGCCTCGGCGGGCACGTTCCTGTCGGTCGGCCTGAAGGTCCCCTACGCGGTGTGGTTCGGCAAGAACCACTGCAGCGACGAGACCTGGCAGCGCGCCAGGGACCCGGGCTGGAACATGCACGGCGCGATGATCATCACCGCGGCGCTCTGCCTGTTCATCGGCGTCTACACGCCATATCTCTATGGGTTGTTGCCCGACCAGGGCGCCCTCTACAAGCCCTACACCGCCTACCACCTGGCCGAGACGCTGCAGCTGCTCGGCTTCACGGCGCTCGGCTTCTTCCTCTTCCTGAAGAAGCTGCACCCGAAGGCCAAGATCAGCCTGGACCTCGACTGGTTCTACCGCGCGCCCGGCCGCTGGGCCGCCGGCCTGGTGGTCACGGCCGTCAACCGGTTCTTCCTGTGGGGCGGCGACGTGGCGCTCGCGGCGGCCGGCCGGGCCGGCGCCTTGATCCGCAACCCGCTGCAGTGGCTGGGTCGCCGCGGCCAGCCGGCGCGGGACTTCGACGCGGACCGTGACCGTGGACCGCTGAGCGACCCGATCATGGTGACCTTGCTGGTGGCGGTCGTGGTGGTGGCCTGGACGTACTGGCGCTAGGCCGCCGGCGGCCGGCGCTCAGCGATAGCGCGCCTTGACCGTCGACCAGGTCGCGGCCGACGACACCACGACCCGCTCCACCTCGACGACGAACCGCGCCTCGGTGATCTCGAACGACGGCAGGTCGCCGAAGCCGCAGATGCCGATCAGGCCATACGCCCAGTAGAGCTGGACGTTGACCGGCTGACCCACCCAGCATGACCAGGGCGCCGGGCTGCCGCCCCCGAACGGATGCCACACCACCGGGGCAGACAGGGTGACCTCGCCCGTGAGGTCCTCGACCTCCCAGTGAAAGTACCCCGACACAGCGGAGGTGCACGCATTGAAGAAATCCGTCGCGACCGCGACCGACGCCGGATAGACGTTCGGATCGTCGATGCAGATGATCGTGCCCTCGGTCGCCAGGCCGCTGACCTCCAGGCTGGCGCCGAGCACGGTCGTCACGTCGTCCGGCAGGACCAGGACACCATTGAACACGGCATGAGGCGTGACCGTGCCGACCAGCCATGGCGCCTCGATCACGAGGGTCTCGGAGGCGACCGCGGCGGGCGGGGCGAGAAACAGGGCGAAAAACAGGGCGAGCGGCAGGGCCCGGGTGGGATGCCTGGCGACGTGGACTTTCACGAGTCCAACCTCCCTTCCGGAGTAGTCGCGATGACTTCGTTGATCTTATCACATCAAGTGGCGCGCGACCACCCGCAGCTCGGTCTCGCAGGGTTGATGTCCTCGCGGGTACCCGCCGCCCCGATTCTCGATGCTTGCAATATGATGCCAAACATGGATCTTTCGTGATCATCTCGGGTTGGCGTCGTCCATCACACTATCTCGTTACCAAAGGCTCGGTTACCCCACCATTCGCCGCCCGCGTCGGCGACCGACCGTGACAACTGGCCACCCACCACGACCAGATGAGGCTTGAACAATAAAGAAATCTATATTGTAATTACAGCGACAACGTATCTCGGGCAACGGCGGGATGGATCCTCGCCGCGTCGGGCAAGGAGGCCCACGCCATTCGCGGAGATCCCCGCCCATGCCAGGTTCCCGAACGTCGCACGATCGACCGGATGCGCAACCCTCCGAAGACCTGCAGGTCCACGCGCAGCAGCTCGAACGCACCGTCGCCCGCCAGAAAGAACTGATCGAGCACGCCCAGGCCCGCCTGGTCGAGAACGAGAAGCTCGCGGCCGTCACCCGCCTGGTCAGCTGCGTGGTCAACGAGGCCGAGGCCCCCATCGGCCTGAGTCTGAACGCCGCCCACCACCTCGGCAAGCTCACCGACGAGATCGGCGCGGCTTATCGTGACGGCCTCATGAA
This sequence comes from uncultured Fibrobacteraceae bacterium, assembly GCA_964630845.1. Classification (GTDB taxonomy): domain Bacteria; phylum Krumholzibacteriota; class Krumholzibacteriia; order LZORAL124-64-63; family LZORAL124-64-63; genus Glo-17. The sequence continues at coordinate 34,574 of CAZVWL010000003.1, read as the reverse complement.
GCGATCGAGCTTCGAGGACTACCTGCTCGCCGCCCAGGATTGCGCCCAGCTGCTCAGCCGCAATCTGCAACGCGCCGCCGACCTGATGGCCGGCATGCGCGGCACCGTCGCCGGCAGGGACGAGCCTCCGCGCCGCCTCTGGTTGCGGGAGTTCCTCGACGACACCTTGCTGAACCTGAGGCCCCGACTGCGCGAACGCCACCTCACGGCGCGCTTGCACTGCCCGGACGACCTGGTCGTGCTCGCCGAGCCGGGCACGCTCTATCGCATCCTGTCCAACCTCGTGGGCAATGCGATCCAGCACGCGTTCAAGGGCATGCTCATCGGCGAGGTCGAGATCAACGCGACGCAACGCGCCGACCTCGTCGAGCTGAGCGTCGCCGACAACGGGGTGGGCATCGCGCCCGACGTGGTCGGGCAGGTCTTCGAACCCTTCTTCACCACCGCGCGCGACGCCGGCGGCATGGGCCTGGGCCTGCACGTGGTCTACAGCCTGGTGACGCAGAACCTCGCCGGCACCGTCGAGTGCAACAGCCGACCCGGCCGCGGCACCGTGTTCACGCTCCGGTTCCCCACCCGGAAGGAAGCCGACCATGACGCCGACGCCCGCCAGCATCCTCGAACTCGACCCTGACGAGCACGTCGTCTTCGCGGACGACCTCGCCGGCACCCCCAGCCTCGACGCCGAACCCTGGCTCGTCCTGCTCGTCGACGCCGACGAGCACGCCCACACGCAACTGCGGGCCGCCTGCGAGGACCTGAAGCTCGCGCAGCAACCGGTGCGCTGCCTCGGCGCCTACACGGCCGCCGAGGCGCGCGCCCGCCTGCTGGACAACCCCACAATCGCCGTCGTGGTCATCGACCTCGCCGCCCCGACCCCCGACGGCGGCCTGCAACTCGCCCGCGCCATCAGGGAAGACCTCGCCAACAGCACCGTGCGCATCGTGCTGCAGGCCGATCGGCCCGAGGCCACACCCCGCTCCGACGTGCTCGACCGCCACGAGATCAACGACTGCGTCGTGCGCAACCGCACCACGCCAACCGTCCTGGCCTCGGCCGTCATGCTCGCGCTACGCCACTACCGCGAGGTCCGTGGCCGCCGCCGTTCCCAGGACGGCTTGCTGAACATCCTGAAGGCGGCCGGCGACCTCTTCCACCAGGACCACGACGACCGCATCGCCGAACGCATCGTCGACGGTCTGGTAGGCCTGCTCGAACGCGCGCCCGGCATCCGCAACCTGCGCTGCCTGCTCGCCACCGAGCTGGACGGCACCTTCCGCGTGCACGCCCATCGCCACGGCGACGACAGCCTGCTCGGTCGACCGGTGGCCGCGGCGTTGCCGGTGGCCGCGGCCCGCCTGCTACCACGGGTGCTGGCCGACCGCCGCGGCGTCTTCTGCACCGGCGGCTACATCGACGTGCTGACGGCCGACGGCACGCCCCGGCACCTGATCTACCTCGAGTGGGACCGTCTCGACGGCGCCTCCGAACGCAACCTCGTGCGCATGTTCATGGCCAACGCGACGCTCGTCTTCCACAACCTGACGCTCAACCAGGCGATCATCGCCACCCAGAAGGAGATCATCCACACGCTGAGCGAGGTGGTCGAGACCCGCAGCAGCGAGACCGCCAACCACGTGCTGCGCGTCGGCCTGCTGGCCCGCCAGCTCGCGGAGCTGTATGGTCTGCCCTCGGCGGAGGTCGAGATCCTGGCCATGACCGCGCCGATGCACGACATCGGTAAGGTGGGCATCCCCGACGCCATCCTCCGCAAGCGCGGCGCGCTGACCGCCGCCGAACGACGGATCATCGAGACGCACACCAGCGTCGGCCACAGCATCCTGTCGCGGTCGGACCGTCACATCCTGCACGCGGCGGCCATCATCGCCCTGCAGCACCACGAGCGCTGGGACGGCACCGGTTACCCCATCCGCCTCCGCGGCGAGCAGATCCACCCCCACGCCCGGATCACCGCGCTGGCCGACGTGTTCGACGCCTTGCTGCAACCACGTTGTTATCGGCCGGCGCTGCCGGTCGACGAGGTGATCGGGATCGTGGCCGCCGAGCGCGGCCGAGCGTTCGAACCCCGCCTCGTCGACCTGCTGCTGACCAACCTCGATCGCTTCATGGCGATCCGCCGCGAGCACCCCGATCGGCCGGCCGACCTCGCGACGCTACCTGGGCCCCCCGTCGCGCAGTGCCTTCTTGGCTGACCGATCGGCCCGGAACAGCCCCCAGTGCTTCTCGACCTCGGCGGGGTCGTCCCCGCCTTTCCAGCGCTCGTCGAAGGCCTCGAAGACAAAGGTCGCCACGCGGGCGCTGTCGGCCCAGGCCCGCACATCGTGGTAGAACGCCGCCTGCTCGGCCTCGCCGGGCACGCCCTTGATCAGCCGCGCCTCCTCCCCGCGGCGAGCCACCGACGTCGCCCATCCGGTCTCGCCGATCACCACCTGGCGTTGCGGGTGCAACGCCATCACGCCCGCCACCTGCGCCCGAAGCCAGGGCATCGCCTCGTCGAGCTGCTGCCCGTTCCACATGGGGTGGGCGTGCACCATCAAGAAGTCCACCTCGGCGGCCAGCACGCGGCTCTCCGGCAGGTTCCAGTACTGGTAATCGTCGGCCGTGGTCACCGGGACCGACACCGCCGCCCGCACCTCGCGGATCGCCCCGATCAACAGGTCCAGCGGACACGGATACGGAGACCAGTGCACCTGCGTCTCGTTGCCGACGCACACGGCCACCACGATGTCCGGGTATGCCCCGGCCAGAGCAATGGCGGCCTCGATCTCGCGACGGTTGGCGTCGACGGCCCCGTCGCGGCGACCGATCACCTGGCCGTCGGCGTCCCGGATGTCCTCGGCCGCGATCCAGACGCCCAGCACGACCTTCATCGACAGGCCGCCGGCACGAATCTCCTCAAGCAACTCGCGGCCGAACTCGCTCGCGCCGTACGTGCGCAAGAGGCTCCAGTGGGACGCCATGAGGGCGAGGTCGTCCCGGATCTCGGCCGACGACGGCACCGGACCGCCGGGCCGCTGGCCATCCCGGTACGGACCGTAACAGATGGCGTTGCCCGCCCAGCGGTCCTCGACCACCGGCCGGAACGGTCGGATGCCGCTCGTGGTGATCGACCCCGCCGGCGTTCCGCCGGCCCCGGAGCCGCCGCCGCAACCGGCCAGCGAGAGGATGAGCACGGGGATCGCGACACCGGCCGCGCCGAAGGGTCTCGGATTCATCGCCTGCTTGCTCCCGGTTGAGGGGTCGTCCCCTCATTTTGGACTTGATTCGGTAACCGAACATAGTCTATAATCGGTGCATCGGGCTCGAAACGCAACGCTGCATCTGCAGGTTCAAGAAAGGTGGCGAACATGAACAATCGAGTTAAGGCGATCCTGGCGGCCGGCCTCCTGGCCGGCTTCGCGGCGACGGCCGGCGCCGCGCTGGCCCCCTACAGCCAGGACTTCGAGGGCCTCTCCCAGGGCGACGCCGGCGCGCTGGCGGCCGACGGCTGGCTGGTCTTCGGCAACGTCTTCGGACCCGACTGGTCCTACTGGTACGGCTACGGCCCGTTCCCGGCCCCCAACGACGGCGCGGCGTTCTGCGCGATCGCCGTTGGTGAGGGCGGGGCGGAGCAAGGCGCCCAGCAGCTGGTCGTCTTCAGCGACTACAACAACGCCAACCACGCCGACGGCGCCTACATCGAGGCGAACGTCTTCCAGGAACAGATCATCGAGGCCGGCAACGTGGGCGAGACCTGGACCTTCGAGTTCCAGGCCAAGCGCGGCAACATCGAAGGCGCGACCACGGCCCTGGCGTTCATCAAGACGCTCGACCCCGCCAACGGCTTCGCCATGACCAACTTCATCACCGTCGACATGACGACCATCCCCGAGTCCTGGGCCGGCTACTCCGCGTCGATCACGATCGACGGCGGCCTGGTGGGCCAGATCCTGCAGTTCGGTTTCGCGAGCACCGCGACGAGCTACCAGGGCTCCGGGATCTTCTACGACAACGTCGGGTTCGACCTCGACGGTGGTGTGGCTACGCGGGAAAGCAGCTGGAGCGAAGTCAAGTCACTCTTCCGGTAAGTTGTGCCCTGAAGATTGTTGCTTTCAGTGGGGCGGTCGAGCGATACCCTCGCTTAGACCGCCCTCTTCAATTGGTGTCGCCTGTTGACCCCCAGCGCCGGCGTCTCGACCTCTCCCCAGTAGTACTGGCTCCACCGACCCTTGAGCCCCGCCTTGGACACGAACAACCGCTGGCCAAGGACCTCCTCCACCGTCAACGGCCGATTCAGCAGCCCGGCCTGCATCGCCGGCGTGTCACCCCCTTGCTTGCGCCACCGCTCCCGCACGTAGTTACGCCACACCAAGAACACCATCAATCGCATCGCCGCCCCCTGGCGACGCTTCGCCCACGCGATCGTCTCACGCTTGTGATTCGCCTGGCCGTGCCGGATCAACAAATCCAGCAGGTTGATCTCGTACAGCAGGTTATGCCGATCACGGTAGTCATCCGAATGCACCACTTCATGCCGGATCTGCGCCTGGACTTGCGCGATCGCCTTGAGATACGACGGGTGCATGTCGCTACGGATGGTCACCGTGCTGCCGGGCCTGACCACCTCGGCGATCAACTCGGCCATGTCCTTGCGTACCGCTTGTGGGTCGGGCCTGCCGAAACGGTCTTCCAGGTCCTTGCGCTTGCGCTTCTGGTCGGGTGTCATCGTCCCTTTACGGCGCAGGGGGCTGTCGGTGAACGCGAGGAACATGGCGGTGCGGCAATCGACGGCCAGGTGGAAGTGGCAGGGATGGTACTGGCTGAGCTCGAAGGTTTCGAAGCCATCGACGGCGATCGTATCGGGCTGAGGCAGGTCTGTGATGAGCTGTTTATGAAGCAGGAGGCAGTGCCGGCCGAGGCGATAGAGCTGGGTATCGACGGTGTTTGGGGCGACGTTGATGTCGTCGGCGATCTGTCTGTTGGCCATGCAGCCGGTGGTCTTGGTCAGGAGCTTGGCCAGGACGTCTGGTCGCTTGAGGTAGTAGGTGGGCGAGAAGGTCTGTGAACTGAAAGAGACACGGCAGGCCTTGCAGAAGAACCTGCGGATACGGTTGGGATGGGCCTGTCGCCAGAAGAATCCGTAGCGCTTGACGGGCCACTCCCCTTCGAAGTCATTGTGGTAGTCGCACTTTGGGTTCGGGCAGTGGCGCGGCTGCCAGTGAGGATGATGGATGTCGGTTATGGTGCTCATGCCCCGGAGTTGCAACCCCGGGGCCCGCAACATTCTTTTGGGCACAACCTACCGGATGGAGCGCCAGGCTTCGGCCACCGGCGGCCCCAGCCGAGAATAAACCTCCTCCGGCGACCCCCGCCCATCCACCTCCGTCACCGCATAGTTCTTCCGATAATACTCGACCACCGGCAAACACTTGCGTTCGTGCTCCTCCAGACGCTGCACGATCGTCGCCGTTTCCAGGTCGTACACCTGGCGCTGCGCCGTCTTGCCGCGCGCGTCCAGGCGCTTGAGCAGCTCGAGCATCGGCACCTGGATGTCGATGATGCACGACACCGCCGACCGACGCTTGCGCAGCAGCCCGTCCAGGATGTAGGCCTGCACGATGGTGCGCGGGAAGCCCTTGAACACGTAGCCGTTCGCCTCCGGGTGGGCGCTCAGGTGGCGCTCGAGCAGCTGGATGACGATGTCGTCGGGCACCAGCCCGCCGCGCGCGAAGATCGGCTTGCACTCGGCGCCGATCGCGGTCCCGGCTTCGATCTCGTTGCGGATCAGCTCGCGCGTGGAGGTGTACAGCAGGTTGTACTGCGCGGCCAGGCGGCGCGCCTGGGTGCCGCAGCCGGCGCCGGGATATCCCAGCAGCACCACGTTGAAGAGCGTCTTGCGCATCTCCTGCGCGATGGCGGCCTCGAGCCGCGCGTTGATCTCCTGCACCGTGCCGATGCCCTCGATCGGCACGTAGACGCCCTTGTCGCGGTAGAACTGCGCGACCGGCGCGGTCTTGTCCTGGTACTCGCGCAGGCGGTTCTTGATGACGTCGGCGGTGTCGTCGGCGCGGCCGGAGGTCTTGGCGCGCTCGAGCAGGCGCCGGGCGGCCTCGTCTTCGGGCACCTCGAGGCTCAGCAGGCAGGTGAGCGACGTGTGCAGCTTGAGCAGCAGCCCCTCCAGGATGTAGGCCTGCACCAGGGTGCGCGGGAAACCGTCGAAGAGGAAGCCGGCGGCGTCGGGGTGGGCGTCGAGCTTCTTCTCGATGAGCTGCACGACGATCTCGTCGGACACCAGGCCGCCCTGGTTGACGATCGCGGCGGCTTCGCGGCCGAGCGGCGTGCCCTCGGCGAGTTCCTGGCGGAGGATGTCGCCGGTGGCGACGTACACGAGGTTGTGCCGCTCCATGAGCAGCTTCGACTGGGTGCCTTTGCCGGCGCCGGGAACACCGAAGAGGGCGATGTTGAGCATGGACGTGACCTCGGCTATAGGAGTGGCGGCTACCAGGACACCATGGTATCGCACCGAGGTCACCAAGGCACCACGTTTATGAAGGTTGCGGGGAGTCTGGCCGCTCCCTAACGCACCATCACCACCCGCCTTACCACGGCCTCCCCGTTGCCGCGCAGCCGCACCAGGTAGACCCCCGACGCCAGCACGCGCCCGTCCTGTCCACGCCCGTCCCAGGCCGCCGCGTGCGACCCCGACGGCACGACGCCGTCCAGCAGCGTGCGCACCCGGCGCCCGGCGAGGTCGTGCACGGTGAGCGCGATGGGCCCGGTGCGGTCGACCTCGAAGCGGATCGTGGTCTGCGGGTTGAAAGGGTTGGGCGCCACGTCGAGCAGCCGCAGCCCAGGATCCGGGGCCGACCCCGCCGATTCGACCGCCGTCGCCGTCCCGGCCGGCACGAAGGTGAAGCCGCGCACGATGACCTCCTGCGCAGAGGCCGGGTCGCCGCCGGCGAGCTTCCAGAGGTTCAGGTGCAGGCGCGGCTGCTCGGGACGCGGCACGTGGGGGCCGGTGTAGGTCCAGGCGTGGATCATGGTCGCCGTGGCCTCGTCGCCGGGGCCGCCGCGCCAGGCGCGATACTCCACGCGGTCGGGCAGCCAGCGCATGGCGTGGCTGGTCACCTCGCCGTCGGCGAAGGTGGCGGCGAAGCGCGCGAGGTTGCCCGGGTAGTCGTAGGGCTGGGCCACGAACTGGCCGATGGCGTTGGCCGGGTTGCCCCAGCGGCTGTATTCGATGTCGACCTCGTTGTAGGGGTTCCACCAGAAGTACGCCTCGTTCCAGCACGGTCCGTACTGCCAGAGGAACAGGCCGAGCACCGCCTGGGGATCGAGCAGGTCGAGGCGGCCCTCGAGCGTCACCACGTAGTCGCCGTAGCCGAGCGCGTCCTCGAGCACGACCTCGGTGCTCGCCCAGTTGCCGCTGCGGTAGGCTAGGGTCAGGTGCAGGAAGCCCGAATCGTCGACCCACACGCACTGCGGGCCGTGGCAGAACACGTTCGGGCCAGGGCCGAAGTAACCGGGTCCCTTGACGCGCCAGGTGCGGCCGGCGAACACCACGGCGCGGCCGCCGCCGAAGTCGGCCCATTGCAGGTCGTCGATGGTCGGCGTGCTGGTGCTGTGCACCGTGACCTGGTCGTAGGACACGTCGGGCGAGGGTTCGCCCGGTCCTTGCAGCACGCCGAAGAGCGCGTGGATGGCCGCCGTGCCCGCTGGCGCCGGCGCGCTGAGCACCTCGAAGGCGTGGTAGGTGTCGGGGGTGGTGGCGGCGTCGGCGACGGTGAACGAATCGTAGTCGATCAGGTCGCCGGCGGCGTTGCGCCACTCGATGTTGACCAGCGCCGCGCTCGGTCCGGTGAGCGGCTTGACGCCGGGGTGGCGCACGTGGCCCGTCACCAGCCAGCGTTCGCCCGGCGCGCTGTCCAGGCGCTGCCAGTAGCCGGATACGCCCCAGCCGCCACCGCCGGGGCCGCTGACGCGCGCGGCCCGCGTGCCGTGCACCGCGTCGGTCACCGAGCCCACCACGCCGAACTGGTTCCAGCCGCCGAACACGGCGCCGCCGCTTCCGCCCAGCTCGAAGCTCGGGTTGGCCAGGATGCACTGGGCGCCGACGGGGCCGGCCACCAGAACCATCACGACCGCTGCCAGCAGTAGATGTCGCATCGACGTCGCTCCGGTCCGGCGGTCCACTCAGCGCAAGCAGGCGGCCGGCACGCCCACCACGATCCGTTCGATCTGCCCGTCGCGAGCCGCCAGCAACGACGCGAGCGCGGGTTCCAGGGTGTCGGTCGGCTGGGCGTGGCGCCGGCCGTCGGCGAAGTGGACGGTGAGCGAGGTTCCGGCGGCATGGGTCCGCTCGTAGACGACCGGCACCTGGCAGTACGTGAACGCCAGGGAGCCTGCCGGCAGTTCCAGGCGACGGTCTTCGCCGCGCACGTCGACGTACGCGAAGCTCGCCGGTTCGCGCAGGAATTCCGCCGCCTGCAGGATCACGGGCCGGAACGACACCGCGCCGCCCTCGACGCGAACGCCCAGCTCGCCGAATCGGGTGAGGATCTCCTCCTTCACCTGGCCGGTCATGCCGGGCTGCTTGGCGCCGCCGCGGGCGGGCGTGTGCGAGTACGGATCGGTAGGAAACGCGCCGTACTCCGCCACCGACTTCTCGTAGCCCAGGCCCCGGCGGATGCGCAGGTACATGCGGGCCAGACCGTCGCGCACGGGAGCCGGCGACGCTTCGCGCTCGGCGCGCAGGACCAGTTCCTGCGCCGCCACCAGCAGCTTGGCCACCATGTGCCAGTAGATGCAGCCGATGCCCTCGTAACCGTACATGACGCCCGAGCGACCGGTGTACGAGCGGTGCCGGAAGACCTGCTCGAACAGGCGCTGCACCGCGGCGCGATCACGCGCGACCGCCGCCGCCCAGGCCGGGTCGCAGGCCAGCGCGTCGAGGGCCTCGTCCAGATCCTGCGCGTGGCGCAGGTCGCCCGCGAAGCGGCAGACACCGTCGTCGTCGCGCACGAGCACCGAGCGCTCGCCGGCCACCAGGAGGTCCAGCAGCAACGGGATCGTGGTCACGCCATCATCCGGCACGGCGTTGCGCGCCATGAACCCGGGCCGGTCCCGCTCCGGATACAGCATGAAGCTGCGTTGATCGGCGCGGTACAGTGCGCTCTCGAACAGCCGTTCGAGCACGTCGAGGCTCGCGGCAGGGTCCAGCGCGCCCGAGCTGAGCGCCGCCACCTGCCCCTCGAGCATCTCCTGCAGGTGGTGGACCACGACGCGCGCCTGGCCGCCGTCGCCCGAGAACTCGAGCAGGTTGTACGTGTGGTAGAGGCCGTCCGGGCGACGGTTGGCGGCGATGCTCCGGTCCACCCAGGCCAGCGCCGTGCGGCACGCGTCGGCCACGCGCGCGGCCGCCACCTCGCGCCGGCCGCCGAATCCGCGCGTGTAGACCTGCGCTCGGTACTCGCAGAAGGCGCCGCCGAGCCCGTCCACCACGCGGCGTCGGGCGCGGTCGTCCAGGGGGCCGACCTCGGCCGACGCGCGGTGTCGCTCCAGGATGCCCGCGACCTGCTCGAACCAGGCGGCGACCTCGGCCGCGATCGGCAGCACGACCCCGCCCGCCTCGTCGCAGCGCTCGGCCAAAAACGCCAGATAGCGGCGCAGGTAACAGAGCGTGACCACGGACACGCCGCCGCCGGCCAGCGCGTTGTTGGCGTCGTTCCATTCGGGGCGCTGGGTGTTCATCCAGATGCCGGCGTCGGGCACGAAGTTGGACAGCCGCGCCAGCGCGGTCACCAGCAGCTTCTCCAGCAGGTTGGCATGGTAGACCGTGCCGTCGCTCGTGGTCAGCAGCTTGCCGTCGGTGCCGCGGCGAGCCACGCGCTGGTCGATGCGCGCGGCGAGCGCGGCGTCGTAGGTGATCGTGGCGCGTGGATCGGCCACGATGTCGGCGTACGGCGCCAGGCGGTACGGCACCTCGGCGTAGCTGAAGATCGGTTCGCCCAGCATGGTCGCGATCGCCGCCGCGTCGTGCGCGTGCAGGGCCTCGAGCAGGCGCAACAGGTAGACCACCTGGTGATCGCCCCAGTAGCCGATGTTGCTCCAGGGGTCGTCCGGCTGCGGCACCTCCCAGTCCACGCCGTCGCGCGTCAGGCGGTAGGGGTTGAAGCCGTCGACGGTCGACGCGTTGACGAAGCGCGCCACCATGCCCGGCAGGAACGCCGGGTACGAGAGCCCGAGCGCCTCCCAGTTCTGGAAGATGTCGCGCCAGTTCCCCTCGTGGTGCAGCGCCCGCGCGCGGATCGTGAAGCGGTTCCATGGCCGGCTCGGGTCGCCGTGGCGGCGGCCGAAGTGCAGGGGCAGATACTCCTGCACCAGGCGCATGAGGTCGACATCGCCGACGGCGCGCGCGTGCTCGAGCAGAACCGTGATCGGCGTCATGGCCGGAAGCGCGGCCAGCGCGTCGCGGTGCCGCGCGGCGACCTCGCCGTTGCGACGCGCGAGCACGTCGAGCAGGTCGGCGACGGGCACGTCATGGTTCTGCGCGAAGACGCCGCCGCGCATGACGTTGAACAACACGTTCGCCAGGTGATGAGCCCAGGATTCCGGCCGGCGGGTGCGCTGCAGTCCGTCCGCACCGGCCACGAGGCGGCGCAAGTTGGCCGCGGCCGCGGCGATCGCTTCGTCGAGGCCGGCGGCGAGGTCGTCGCCGCTCTCGATCCGGCGGCGCAGCGCCACGATCTGCGCATGGTCGAGGCCCACATCGGCCGCGAGGTGCCACCGCACGGTTTGCCCGGGTTCGAGCGCGAGCGACGCGCTCACCAGGTAATGACCACGCTGCCCGTTGACCACGCTCGGCGCCGGCAGCTCGAGCCCGCGCCGGAACGCGTCGACCGCGGCGAGCGACAGGTGCACCTGGCGCCCCGGCAGGCCGCTGCTCCAGACGACGTTGGCCCGCAACATCTCGACGGCTTCGGCGCGGTCGGTGATGCCCGCCGTCAATGCGAAGATGGCCAGTCCGGTGGCGGGGTCGACCTCGTTCTTCTTGTAGGCGTCCACGAGGTTGCTCGCCTGCTGCTGCAGCGAGAGCGGCGCCCCGTAAGGCAACACGTTGCGCAGGCCGTCGAGCAGTTCGAGCCGGACCGGCTCGTCGCTTCGGTTCTCCAGCGTGGCCGTGCGCACCCAGCCGAACCGGTCGCAGGCCGCCCAGCGGTAACGGAACGCGAGGCGCCGTTGATGGTCGATTTCCTCGAACACGACCGCGCTGCCCAGCACGTTCTTGTAGAGCCGGCGCTCCACATCCGGCGTGTCGGCCGCGGCGCCCGCCAGCGGCAGCCAGAGCGTCGGCGCGTTGGCGCCGCGCGCCACCCGGCAGAGCGTCAGCGGCCCCGTGTGGTGGTGCGCGTCGTGAAGCTGGTCCACCGTACGGTAGGGAAACAGGCTGCCCTCGGCGTCCACGCGTCCGGCGGTCAGGCCGCCGCCGGCGGCCACGAACATCCAGAGGTCGGCATCGCTGGCGATGGTCATCAGGAACGGTTCGAGCCGGTCATAGGCCACGATCCGGTAGCAGGGCTCACCGTCGAGCATCACGAAATCGCCCTGCGGCGCGCGCAACGCCACGGACGGCGGCATCGACGTTTCGGCTCGTTCCAGGCGTCGCTCCATCAGGCACCCATCGCTTCGAAAAGGTCGTGCCGTGCCCCGCAGCCGACCGACGCGCCGGCTCGGAGTGGCCAACTGTGGACAGTCCCTATCATACACTATGTACGGCATCCGAACAAAGCCTTTTTAGGCTTGCCTGTCCCGTCGGCGGGTTCGTGTTCGATTCGGTCGGCGGCGACCGCCGCCTGCCCGGATCGCCGCCGGGCGATTCTATTTGTACCGCGGCGCGAACGCCGTGGCTTGTCTACCTTGATCTCGGTCGACGCGACGCCGGCCGCCCTCAACCAGGAGCGCTGATCCCATGGCCACCCTGCTTGAACTCGCCCGCCTTGCCAACGCGGTTTACGACCTGAACCCAATGGTCCAGGGCTGGGTCCGCGCGAGCTTCCACCCCGCCAGCGGCACGCTCGACGGCTTCCAGGCCGCCGTGTTCGCCAAAGGCAGCGAGGTGGTGATCGTGTACCGGGGCACCGCCCAGGGCATGGACGCGGTCGCCGACCTCAAGCTCGGCACCGGCATGAATTCGACGTACTTCTCGGCCGGCGAGGAGTTCGCCGCGCCGTTCCGCGGCCGGGCGAACGTCATCGTCACGGGCCACTCGCTCGGCGGAGCCATCGCCCAGGTGGTGGCCAACCGGACCGGCTTCGTGATGGCGACGTTCAACGCGCCTGGCGTCGCGGTCATCGCCAGCCGCAACATCGGCGATGCGACGCTGGGCATGACCGCGGTGCGCACCGCCGGCATGATGGCCAGCGCCTTGCGCCACCCGATGCAGGCCGGGCGCGACATCGCCAACGCGTTCCGGACCGTGCGCGGCGTCAACCTGTGCCTGAACTTCGACGCCGTCAGCCGGATCGGCAATCACTATGGCCACGTGATGCGCATCCCGGGCACGAGCGCCAACCCGCTGACCGAACACAGGATCACGACGGTGATCTCGGTGTTGGAGCGGCCGGAGAATGCGGCGCTGGCCAGCCGGACACCGGATTCGTTCTAGGTTCGGACCCTAGAATCGGTGTCCGGCATGGTGCCGGCAGCGGCGTGCCCATTCTACGAAATGCCCGCCAATGGCCATCTGAAGACCCCTGGGGGGCACCCTCACGGCGCCAGCGCACGCTTGCCGGAACAAACCGTATACTGTACACAGAACATCCAGAAGAAATTACGCACGGAGACCGGATTATATATTGTTCGGAAACCGAACATAGTGTAGGATGTGCTCTGATATCGGGCATCCGCATTCGCCCTTGCCCGTCCTTCGCGGCAACGCCGCACCATTCCGGAGGTTGTTCCATGTTCCGCAAAACGCTAATGACGCTCGCCATGGCCGCCATGGTCCTCGGCGCCGGGTTCGCCCACGCCGATCCCGTCGAACTGGCCATCAACGGCGGTTTCGAGACCGGCGACTTCACCGGCTGGTCCCTGTTCCCGTCGGGCCCCGACCAGTTCTCCATCGTGTCGCCCGGCTCGGGCAGCACCTACGCCGCCCGCATCATCAACACGACGACGCCCTCGGCGGCGCTGTTCAAGAACGCGAACATCGGGATCGGCGTGGTCGAGCCCTTCCAGACCGTGACCATCTCCTTCGACGCCCGCGGCTCGTTCGGGGTCGGCGGTGTGGCGTTCGCGGAGTTCTTCTCCGAGCTGGACGGCGGCGGCGTGTCGTCGGCCGTGATCCTGGGCGGGGGCCCGCTGGCGCTCAACCCGGATCCGGAAGTCTGGACCACCTTCAACTTCACGACCACGACCGGCCCGGACGTCTCCGGCGGCGTCACGCTGCAGCTGACCGCCACGACCGGCGCCGATCCGGCCAGCTCGGCCGAGGTCTTCTACGACAACGCCAGCGTGGTGATCGAGGTCACCGTGCCGGCGGAGGCCACGACGCTGAGCGGGGTCAAGAACCTGTTCCGGTAGGTTGCTTCGATTTGCTGATGGGCGCGCCCGGGTCGTGGGTTGGCGATCCGGGCGCGCTTCGTTCTTCGATCCGCGCGCAGCCGCGGCGCTCAGTTCATGATCCGGTCCTTGCCGACCCGTCGATCAGGGCGGGCAGCCTCCCCTCGGTGAGCGCCTCCTTGAGCACCATGGTCGCCGCGCCCACGGCGACCGACTGCGGCCCCAGCTCGCTGGTGCGCAGCTCGGCGGCGGCCACCAGGCTGACCAGGGTGCGCCGGCGCACCGTCTCGCGGACGGGTTCGAGCAGCAGCTCGCCGAGGCCGGCGAGGTCGCCGCCGAGCACGACCATCGACGGGTTCATGAGGTTCAACAGGCCAGCCACGGCGATGCCGAGGTACTCGGCGGCTTCGGTGGCGACCTGGCGCGCGACGGGATCGCCGGCGAGGGCGGCGCGCTCGAGGGCGTCGATCGTCGAGAGGTTGTGGGCGTCGCCGGGGGCGGCGGCGCTCAGCTCGGCGGCGCGCTCGAGCAGCGCCTGGACGCCCACCACGGTGGCCAGACAGCCGCGCAGGCCGCAGACGCAGAGCTTGCCCTGCGGGGCGATGGCGAGGTGGCCGATCTCGCCCGCGACGCCGGTCGCGCCGCGGTACACGTCGCCGTTGATCACGTAGCCGCAGCCGATGCCGGTGGCCACCTTGATGTAGGCGAAGTCGTCCAGGCCGCGGCCGGCGCCCCACCAGTGTTCGGCGAGGGCGCCGAGGTTGGCGTCGTTGTCGACCATCAGCGGCACGCCGAGGTGTTTGCCGAGCGCATCAAGGCCGAGCCGGCCCTGCCAGGCGGGCATGACCACCTCGGAGAGCAGGTCGGGGCGCGAGGGGTCGACCGGGCTGGGCACCGCGACGCCCACGCCGAGCAGCGGGCGGGCGGCGCCGGCGTCGGCCAGGCAGCGGTCGCAGAGGTCGGCCACCAGGGCTCGGGTGCCGTCGGGGTCGGTGCGCACGGGGTGATCGCAGGTGTGCCACGCCACGACCCGGCCGCGCAGATCGGTCAGGGCCACCCCCACATGGGCCGCGCCCATCTCGACGCCGAGGATCACGGCCGCGTCGTCGCGGAACTCGAGCATGATCGGGCGGCGGCCGCCGCGCGACGCGCCGCTGCCTCCCTCGACGATCAGGCCGGTGGGCAGCAGCTCGCCGATCACCTCGGAGACGGTCGAGCGCGAGAGGTGCGCCCGCTGGGCGATCTCCGCGCGGGAGATGCGCTGCTCTTGCCAGATCAGGCGCAGCACCGCATGGGCGAGTGGGCGCGGTCGGCCCGGATCCTCGCGCCGGATGCCTTTCCACCTCAAGCCGTCGTCGTTCACGCGGTCTCCTCCGTTTGAGCCTGCCACATCCTAACGGCCGAGCCAGACATAATCCACGAAGACCTTGCGCGCGTCGTTGGTCGAGCCTGACGTTGACGGCTCGACCCCGCCGGGCGACCATGACCGGCATCATGACCAAAACGTTCCGCCTGCTGCCGACCCTGCTCCTGGTGATGCTCGCCGCCGGCGGCTGCGTGGTCGACCGCTCGTTCGTGCCCGGCCTCGAGCACCTGCACCGCGTCGACGCCGCGCTCGCCCCGCCGCCCAGCCGCCCGGACAGCCTGCTGGTGGTCACCTACAACATCAAGTTCGGCCGCAACCCCACGCAAGCCGCCGAGGACCTGCGCCGCGCCGGGCTCGGTGACGTGGACATCCTGCTGGTGCAGGAGATGAACGTCAGCGCGGTCGACTCCCTGGCCGCCGCGCTCGGCATGCACGCGCGGTACCAGCCGGCGGGCAAGCCACGCCGCAGTGGCGGCGGGTTCGGCAACGCCGTGCTCTCGCGCTGGCCGATCACCGATACCCGGATGACCGTGCTGCCGCACCGCGTGCCCATCTTCGGCTGGCGGCGCGTCGCGGTGGCCTGCGACCTCGACATCGCCGGCCAGCCGCTACGCGTGGTGTGCCTGCACCTGGAAACCGTGCTGCTGGGCCAGCGGTCGCGCCTGGAGCAGGCCCTCGTGGCGCTGTCGCTCGTGGGCGACGACTGGAGCGGCCCGGTGATCGTCGGCGGCGACTTCAACTTCGCCACGCCGGTCGGGCTCGCGGCCGCCCGGCGCCTCTACCGCGAGCAGGCCGGGTTGCGGCCGGTCAATCAAGGACGCGAGTGTACGATCCGCGGGACCATCTGGCGCCACTGGGGGATCGGCTGCCGGCTGGACCTCATCTTCTACCGCGGGTTGTCGGCGGGGGAGGCGGGGGTGGTGACCGGGGCGCAAGCCAGCGATCACTACCCGGTCTGGGCGCGGTTCGGGTGGTAGGGAGGCGGGGCTGCTTGGGCTTGGTCGGGCGATTGACGGCGTCCTGATTCGCGTCGGTGCAGGACTGCACGCAGAATTCTCACTTGACGCCCCCCCCCCCTGTAAACGCTAAGCTATATTCAACTTGGAGGGGGAGCCGCTGTACGATCGCTCACTTCGCTGCGCCTGCCGTCGTTTCCCTCCGTGGCCATTTCGATCAACAATCGGAGGTCATCTACCATGACTCGTGCTCCAATTGGGACGAGCATCTCCACACCGGTTTCTTGGCGAATTGCGGGAGGTGGCGGTCATCGCCGTCTTCGATGGCTGGTCGCGCTCACGATCATGGTCGCGACGTTCTGCGGCGCATGGCTCGCCACGGCGATTGCTTGTCCAGATCCGGACGACGAACCGATGCGGGGATATCCCTACAATCCCGAAGGCGAGGAAATCACCGTCAAATTCGTGTTCATCACCTTTCCGGACAGCGACCAACGGGAGCTTCGAGCGAGCACCCACAAGCGGTTCCCAGAGAAATTCGCGGAGTACTTCACCGAAATCTCGAACGGGAAACTCACCTTTTCCGCCGAAAGCGGAATCCTCTTCATGTTCGTGAACGGAGAACTCGACACGCTTGGCACCACACCCGATGACTCAACGGCAGTCACCTGGGAAGCCGACCTTCCAGCAAACCGCTACCGGAATGATCCGCAGTACCCGGATAATCCCAATTTCAACCTGCCAGAAAGCTATCTACAGGTGTGGGAAGACAGAGTCGGAAGCTGGTGGGTGACCGCTTCGGGCGGCCAGCCTAAGCCGAATTACGCAACAGAATTGACCGCCGAGATCCTCTGGAAAATCGAGGCGAACTACAGGGCGAACGGAGTCAATGCTCTCGACGAGATCGACTCCCTGCAACTCATCTTCCTGCATAGCACCGGGACGCCGTTCTTCGGCGGCGTCGGGGGCCGTCCGTTTGTCCACGTCAAGGCCGATTCCGTCGAGGCCGATACAGCACCTTTCTACTCTCTGCTTCGCAGAAATGGCAGCAATTACGATGGGACCATCCAGGGCGGAGGCAAGCTCACGAACGAGCAAGGTCACCCCATCGGATACACTCAGGAGTTCATCGATAACGCCGTCCGGGTGATTTGCCACGAGTTCGCGCACACGTTGGGCCTTCCCGATGGCCCACCGAATCTCGCGGGCGGCTTTTGCCAAGGCCACTCCGACGACGATTGGTGCGAGGCTCGCTACTACTACGGCACGCTCAACCTGATGGATCAACACCGTGTGCGGCGAAGTGCCATCGCGCCGATCAGCACCCCGCACATGGCCAGTCTGCCATGGCGTGAAGTTGTCGACTTCACTGGTCAGAATATCTCGAACGTCCGGCTCGACGATCTGATGCTCGGAGGCAAGATCTACAAGTACTGGCTGGCACCGGACGAGTTTATTCTGATCACCTACCGGGCCGGCAATGGTGTGGATGGATGGCTCGGCGCCGATGGCTTGCCGGCGCTGAAATCCCATGGTATCGAGATTTGGCACAAGGCCGGCACCGTCCATGATCTCGAATCCAACCTGAAACTCTGGAACATCAACGAGCTTGTTCCGCCAGTCCATACCCGGCAAGACGCCATGGCCCACCCCGGTTTGGCCGAAAACCGTGTGAGTGGCTACGACAACTACGATCTCTGGCTGGCGAGCGACGGAGTCCGCCGTGATCCGTATGAATACGGAGAGCACGCCGGCTTCCCGAACGATTTCTTCCCGCCGGTCACCAACGGCGGCCCCGCGTACGTGGCGTACTCGTGGGACACAAACCCAAGTTGCTTCGCCTACAGCCGGTCCCAAGAGCACGCGGGTTTGATCCACCGCCGCCGTCCGCAGAACGTGCCAAACTCGCTCGAAGTCACCATCCGCGAGATCGTGGGCAACGGCGAGGCGGTCATGGTCGACCTCGTTTCGGCCCCATTCGAGGTCATCACCTATCCGGACGAATCAGTGACGGAACCTTTCGCCGTCAACGACACCGTCCCCATCACCTGGACGACCAACTACGCTACCGGAGACCACACGATCGCTCTCACGCTGGATCTCTTCTATCTGCCTCTGGCGTCCAACCCTGGCCTACGCTGGGCCATTCCTGGGGGCCAGGGGATCGCCGCCACGGCCGCGAACCAGCCCTTCAACTGGACGGTCCAGGCCACCGATCCTTCGCCGGCGGCGGCGATCCTGGCCGTGGTCCGCAATGAATACTCAGAGCACGTGAAAGAGGTCATGAGCGCGACCTTTGAGGTGACTGGTGATCCGGTACCGCGGGAGTTGCTGCTTCTGCCTGAAGCGGGCGCAGAGTGGATCTCGGGACTGGATTACGAAATCCGTTGGACCGACGCCTACGATCAGTCGACCTTCGCGGGCGTGTCTATCCAGTATCGCGTCAATGGCGCGAGCGAATGGTACGACCTGGCGACAGATCTGACCGAGGGTGTGGGCGGCTACACCCACGACGCGGTCAATGACGAAAACTTCTACAAGCTGACTCCTGACAACTCCATGGCCAGCGTCAGCGGCCAGTTGCGTTTGCGCTACGAGTACTACGTCGACGGCGGCGGCACGGCGCTCTCGTACAGCAATGTCCACGAGCCGATCGTGGTCTATCCCGTCGCGGCGCAGTTCACGGACCAGACGGCTAACATCGACGCGGGTTACGAGGGGCTGCCGTCGAGCATCGCCCCCGTGGTGACGGGAGCTCAGGGGAACGACCTCGGGGGCGTCGTCGTGGCGATCAAGGAAGCCAGTCGCCCGAGTGAGGGTGAGTTGTACTTCGTGTCGACGAGCCTCAACGGAATCGAACTCTACCAGCAATCCGCATATCTGCCGGGTACAATTCTGCCAATGGGCATGACCGGGCTCGCTGTCGCGGACTACGACGGCGATGGCGATGATGACATCTTCGTGTGTTGGCCGGGCGACAACGGTTCGTCCAAGCTATTGACCTTGAACGGTTCGCAGTACTCGGAAACCAACGGACAAGCGGTAAACCCGCTTCAGGGAATTCCAGCCGAACTTCTCCAGAACGTCCAGTGCGCAGCCTGGATCGACTACGACCACGATGGCGACCTCGACCTCTACTTGGGACGGGCGATTGTCCTCCCAGGCGATCTTAGCGACCCCTTCTCGAGCAAGGCCTTCCCCGCGCGGGATTGCCTGTTCGAGAACAACGGCGGAATCTTCACGGAAGTGGGCATCTCGGTCGGCCTGGTCGATCCCGTCGAATCAGAGGTGAGTACGTTCGCGATCTGGGCTGACTGCGATCAAGACGGCCGCTGGGAACTGGTCGTCGGCGGTGGCATTGGCGGCTATGGTGCCAGGTACTACCGAGAGGTCGGCTACCGGCAATTCGTGGCGGATGACACCTCGCCGATCGACGGCGCGCTCCTTCGCGACGCGCGCTGGATCGACATCGACAACGACGGCATCCTCGACGTGGTCGCCTTGACGTCTGAGGGCGTTGTCGTGTATCGCGGTCAGGTCGGCGGCGCGCTCGGGCCGCAGGAGATCCTGGCAGCCGGCGCCAACAATGGATCCTTCGCCGTGCTGGATTACGATCTGGATGGCTGGCGCGATCTGCTTGTCAAGTCAAGCAGCGCGACTTCCTTTAACCTCCTGGCCAATTTCGCGGGTAACCCCCTCTATCCCCGTTCTTTCGTGGACATCAGCGCTGTGACGGGGATCGGTAACAGTGGCGCCGCAATTGCGGCCTTCCCCTCCGACCTCGATCAGGACGGTGATTACGATCTCCTGATCGGCCGCAACGACTGCTCGTCGGGCACCCTGCTAGCCAACGAGCTGCGCGACCCGGTCAGCGGCGGCAACCGGCACTATGTGAGCCTGCGGCTGGTCTCCGGCGTTGCGTCCGGGGCTTATGGCGCCACGGTGATCCTGCGCGACGGCAGTAACAACGTGGTCGGCATCCAGGTCGTCGAAGGAGGTGGCAACCGGGAATCCCAGGCGAGCCGAGACCTGGTCTTCGGCCTCGGCGAGTACAACGGGGCTTTGACCGCCGAGATCCACTGGCCGCTCGGGCGGACCCAGAGCTATCCGATCTCGGCGATCAACCAGCTCGTGACGATCGTCGAACCGGTGTCCTTCACGATCGACGACGACGACGTGAAGTTCACGATGGTGGTCGGGGCTGGCGGTGTCGTCAAGTGGCAGTTTGACTGGACAACAGACAACTGGACGGTGGCGTCGCTGGACCAAGTCACCATTATCGGCGACCCCGACGGCTGCATGGCGGATACGACCATCCTGCGTCCCGGCGACGCTGACGTGACGCACTCGTTGATCTATACCGTCGACCCCGTTGACGGCAAGATCTACTACCACCACCGGCTAACTTTCACGAATGCGCCGTGTGATCCGAGTTGTGAGATCGAGTACATGGTCGGCAGCGACAACGGGATGTGGGTGGGATTGGTCCAGAGTGACGAACACACCGGACGGATGCCCAAGGTCTGCCCGCTAAACCAGTAGGAGGTACTTCGATGCTGAAATACAATGTTCTTGCCACACAATTCGTCGTGGCAACAATGCTGATCGGGTGCCTCGCGGTCAGCGCCCTTGGTGATCAACCGGAAGTCGTCGGTGTCTACGGCATGGAATCTGCGGGCGACGGCGCCTGGCTCGCCGTCCGCGTGCCCATGCCGGAGGGTTTCGCGCTCGCTGGCGTGCATTGGTACAACAACGATGAACACACGATCTTCGACGAGATTCTGGTCGGCACTGGATTCTCGGAGTCGCCGGGATTGCTGACGGACTTCGCTGTCGTGGCGACCGGCGTCCAGGGTGCATCGTCCACGATCTCTAGCGTGGAGTTCTCGCAACCAATCGCACCGAGCCTCGACGCGCTGTACGTGGTCTTCGCCTTCCCCGACGGGGAACAGCTGACCGCGCGCGGCTTGAACGGCGGACCGGCCGTGGGCTACTGCGCGGCCGCCGACGGCTTGCGCGGCTGGCTCAGCGGCGATGGAGAGATCTGGGCGCGGTTGCAGGATGACTATGGTTTCTTCGTCATCCCAGACCTCGTGCCGGCTGATGGTGCGATGCTCGTCAAGAGCATTGGCGGCCAAACCGAAGAGATCCCGGTCGTCGAACCGTTCCTGACCGCCGGGCCGAATCCCTTCAATCCGGCGACGGAGATCCGATTCGGGGTCAGCACCAGATCGAGAATCACCGTCGATGTGTTCGACATTCGCGGCCGCCGGGTATGCCGCCTGGTTGACGAATCACTGAATCCCGGCATCCACCAGGCAACCTGGCGCGGCGTCGACAGCGACGGGCGCAGCGTGTCCAGTGGCGTGTATCTGATTCGCCTGAAAGGGTCTGGGACCAACTTGAAACGTGCTGTCACGGTGATCAAGTGATCAACTCGTAAGCCACGATGGGGCGCGGGTTTAGGCCCGCGCCCTACGAGGAGTTTCGCAATCGGATTGTAACGCCGACGAAGAATGTGGTACAATCTACGACACGCGCGATTCGGCTGCCCCATCAACCAGAAGGGCTATGACATGACCGGGCAACCTAAAGCACGCTCCTGGAAGACGCTGTTCGTCTTGGCGATGATAGTCCTTGCCACAACTGCCAGCGCCGCAACCTTGCGGGTCGAACAGGACGGCAGCGGCGACTTTACCACGATCCAGGCGGCAGTGAACGCTGCGGCTGACGGTGACGTGATCGCGATCGGACCTGGGCACTACAGCGATTGGTTCATGTACCAGGGATGGAAGTTCTGCGTGCTGCTGGACGGGACGAAGTCCCTGAGTTTCATTGGCGCCGGCCCCGAGGTGACGCTTATCGGATCGGAGATCGCTCAGGTCGAAACTGGCACCTACGCGTTCGGACTTATCATGACGAGTGACGTCTATTCGGTCACTCTCGAAAACTTAGGGATCGTAAACTCGTTTTATGGCTTGAACGCCCGCGGAAGCCACGTGCATGTATCCAACTGCCATTTCGAGCGTTGCTACTATGGCCTTTACATTGGAACGCATGCTAACGGCGTGCTCACCGTGACCGACTGCACCTTCCAGGGGGTTTCACTGACGGGAGTTCCGACCGCGATCCTGAGTGGTGCGCAGTGGACAGCGATCGAGCGCGTTGAGATCGGCGACTGGGGGACAGGAATTCATCTTGCCAATAATGGCGGAGCCGATGCACTCATTGCTGACTGCTTGATCGACGGAGGGCAACTTGGTCGGACCGGGATTACGATCACCGATGGCCCGAGCGCCACTGTCCGCGACTGCGTTATTCGCAACCAGCAGGTTTACGGCCTTGCCCTTGGCGGTGCCAGGACAGTCAACTTCCATGACAACCTCATCGAACAATGCGACTTTACCGGCGTCGACCTGGGCGGGTGCACGTCCTTGACCATGGTCGACAACATCATCCAGTCGAGCGCGAGGTGCATTTATTTGCCGATCCCCAACGACACGCAACACATCCGCGGCAACTATTTCCTGCGCGACGTGGCCAACAACGGCTACTACATCACGATCCCACAGCACTTCCCCTGGGGCCCTTACTACGAGGACTTCACGCTGAACTACTGGGGCACCACGGACGTCGACGAGATCTCGCTCTGGATCCTCGACGGCCACGACAACCCGAACGCGCGGCTCTACGTGGTGTTCGAGCCGATGGCTGATAGTCCCGTGGCCACGGAGGCGCGGTCCTGGAGTACAGTGAAGGACTTGTTCCGGGAAGAGTGAGGCGGTTCCCGGTGCGCCGGCGCACCGAATCCACCGCGCCGAACTTCGATGCGCCGTCCGCGGGTTTCGCCTTTTCTCACGGCTGATCCGTTACTTGCAACCTACGATACGAGCAATTCGGCCTGCCCCATCAACCTGGAGGGCTATGACATGACCGGGCGATCAAGAGCACGCTCCCTGAACACGCTGTTCGTCATGGCAATGATCGTCCTTGCCACAACTGCCGGCGCCGCCACCTTGCGTGTCGAAAAGGATGGCAGCGGTGACTATACCACGATCCAGGCGGCGGTGGACGCTGCGGCCGATGGTGACGTGATTGCAATCGGACCGGGGCACTTCGGCGATTGGTTCATGTACCAGGGATGGAAGTTCTGTGTGCTGCTGGACGGGACGAAATCGCTGAGTTTCGTTGGCACCAGCCCCGAAGCGACGCTTATCGGATCGGAGATCGCCCAGGTTGAAACTGGAACCTACGCTTTCGGCCTTATCATGACGAGTGAGATCTACTCGGTTTCTCTCGACAACTTGGGGATTGTTAACTCGTTTTATGGCTTGAACGCCCGCGGAAGCCACGTGCATGTATCCAACTGCCATTTCGAGCGTTGCTACTATGGCCTTTACATAGGAACGCATGCAAACGGCGTGCTCACCGTGACCGACTGCACCTTCCAGGGGGTTTCGCTGACGGGAGTTCCGACCGCGATCCGAAGTGGTGCGCAGTGGACAGCGATCGAGCGCGTTGAAATCGGCGACTGGGGGACAGGTGTCCATCTCCTCAACAATGGCGGAGCCGATGCACTCATTGCCGACTGCTTGATCGACGGCGCAGATCTCGGCCGACTCGGCATCTACATCACCGACGGCCCGAATGCTACTGTCCGCAACTCCATCATTCGCAATCAGCAAAACACTGGCCTTGGTCTTGGTGGCGCTGGGACGGTTTCTATTCTAAACAACGTCATAGAACAGTGCGGCATTGCCGGAGTCCACCTGGGCGGGTGTACGTCCCTGACCATGGTCGACAACATCATCCAGTCCAGCGCGAAGTGTTTCTACCTGCCGGTCCCCAACGACACGCAACACATCCGCGGCAACTATTTCCTGCGCGACGTGGCCAACAACGGCTACTACATCACGATCCCACAGCACTTCCCCTGGGGCCCTTACTACGAGGACTTCACGCTGAACTACTGGGGCACCACGGACGTCGACGAGATCTCGCTCTGGATCCTCGACGGCCACGACAACCCGAACGCGCGGCTCTACGTGGTGTTCGAGCCGATGGCTGATAGTCCCGTGGCCACGGAGGCGCGGTCCTGGAGTACAGTGAAGGACTTGTTCCGGGAAGAGTGAGGCGGTTCCCGGTGCGCCGGCGCACCGAATCCACCGCGCCGAACTTCGATGCGCCGTCCGCGGGTTTCGCCTTTTCTCACGGCTGATCCGTTACTTGCAACCTACGATACGAGCATTTCGGCCTGCCCCATCACTCAGAAGGGCTATGACATGACCGGGCGACCTGAAGCACGCTCCTGGAAGACGCTGTTCATCTTGGCGATGATAGTCCTTGCCACAACTGCCAGCGCCGCAACATTGCGTGTCGAACAGGACGGCAGCGGTGACTTGACCACGATCCAGGCGGCGGTAAACGCTGCCGCCGATGTCGTCGTCCGCGCGGTCTCCTCCGTTTGAGCCCGCCACATCCTAACGGCCGAAGCAGACATAATCCACGAAGACCTTCTACGCACCTGTGGTCGAGCCTGACGTTGACGGCTCGACCCCGCCGGGCAACCATGACCGGCATCATGACCAGCATGGTCCGCCTGCACGCGCGGTACCAGCCCGCGGACAAGCCGCGCCGGTGCGGCGGCGGGTTCGGCAACGCCGTTCTCTCGCGCGGGCCGATCGCGGTGGCCTGCGACCTCAAAGTCACCGGCCAGCCGCTGCGCTTGGTGTGCCTGCACTCCGAATCGATGCGCCGGCGCACAACCGGGCCGGCTCTACTCCCTTTACCAGATCCTGATTCGCCATCCCTCGTGCGGGCACAGATGATCCCGTCGCCATCGGTCGGATCGACGGGAGCTGCGTGCTATGGTGTTTCTCTACATCGCCATCGGGTTGCTGGCTGGACCGCCGGCGATGCTGCCGGTCGGCCCCGGCGAGTCGGTCGCGGTGACCAGGGGCGCGAGCGACGGCGCGCCTGTTGTCGTGTTGATCCCGGGGCTTTCCGGCTGCGCCTACAGCTACCGGCACGTGATCGCCGGCCTCGACCGGGCGGCCGTCGCGTCGGTCGCCGTGGAACCGCTGGGGATCGGCCTTTCCGACCGACCGCCACATGCGGATTACTCGCTCACCGCCCAGTCGACCCGCCTGGCGGCGGTGTGCGACTCGCTCGGCTTGCGGCATTGCGTGATCGTCTGTCAGGGCGTCGCGATGGGCATGGCGCTGCGGTTGGCGCTGAACCGGCCCGACCTCGTGGTCGGGATCGTCTCGATCGAAGGCGCGGCGTCGGAGTCGGCGGCGACCCCCACGGTCCGCAACGGCCTGAAACTCGCGAAGCTCGTCACCTCGCTCGGGGGCGCCACGGCGGTCCGTGACCGTTACGCGGAAGACCTCAAGAAGGCGTCCGGGGATGCCGGCTGGGTAGACCGCGCCACCGTTCGCCAGTACCTACGGGGCCCGGGCCGGGACCTGCAGGCGACGCTCGATGTGTTCCTGGCGATGACGGCGGCGCCCGAACCGGGGATGATCGTGCCACGGCTGGGCGAGGTCGCCGTACCGGTGCGCCTGCTACGCGGTCTGGCGCCGCACGCCGGCGCCCTGGATGACGATGAGATCGACGTCCTCGTCGCCGGTTTGCGGGACTTCCGGATCATCGACGTGCCAGAGGCCGGCCATTTCCTGCAGGAGGAACGGCCGGACGTCGTGATCGAGGCCGTCCAGAGCCTGCTCCAGACTACACCCGATCCACGATCCGATTGAACGTCGCGCTAGGCCGCATCGCCGCCGCGCACTTGACCGGGTCCGGCCGGAAGTAACCGCCGATGTCCACCGCCCGACCCTGCGCCGCGAGCAGCTCCGCGGCGATCGTCGCCTCGTGCTCGCTCAACGCCGCCGCGACCGGCGCGAACGCGGCCTTCAGGTCGCGGTCGTCGTCCTGGGCGGCGAGGGCCTGCGCCCAGTAGAGCGTCAGGTAGAAGGTCGAACCGCGGTTGTCGATCTGGCCTACCCGGCGGGCCGGTTCGCGTTGCTGCTCGAGGTACTCGCCGACGGCCACGTCGAGCGTGCGGGCCAGAACCGCGGCGCGCGGGTTGTTGGTCTGCGCGGCGTGCAGCTCGAAGGCGGGCGTCAGCGCGCAGTACTCGCCGAGCGAATCCCAGCGCAGGTACCCCTCGTTCACGAACTGCTCGACGTGCTTGGGCGCCGAGCCGCCGGCGCCGGTCTCGAACAGGCCGCCGCCATCGAGCAGCGGCATGATCGACAGCATGCGCGCGCTGGTGCCCAGCTCGAGGATCGGGAAGAGGTCGGTCAGGTAGTCGCGCAGCACGTTGCCGGTGACGGCGATCGTGTCCTCGCCGCGGCGCACGCGCTCGAGGGTGACGTTCATGGCCTCGACCGGGGGCATGATGTCGATGTCCAGGCCGGCGGTGTCGTGCTCGGCGAGGTAGGCCTCCACCTTGTCGATCAGCTCGTCGTCGTGGGCGCGCTGGGCGTCGAGCCAGAAGATGGTGGGCGTGCCGGCGGCGCGCGCGCGGGCGACGGCCAGCTTCACCCAGTCGCGGATCGCCGCGTCCTTGGTCTGGCACATGCGGAAGATGTCGCCCGGCTGCACGGTCTGCGAGAGCAGCACCTTCTCGGCGGCGTCGACCACGCGGATCGTGCCGGCCGCGGGCGCCAGGAACGTCTTGTCGTGCGAGCCGTATTCCTCGGCCTTCTGGGCCATCAGGCCGACGTTCGCCACCGTGCCCATGGCGGCGGGGTCGAACTGGCCGTGGCGCTGGCAGTCCTCGATCACGGCCTGGTACATCGTGGCGTAGCTGCGGTCGGGCACCAGGGCGACCGTGTCCTGCAGCTGGCCGTCGCGGTTGTACATGCAGCCGCCGTCGCGGATCACCACGGGCAACGAGGCGTCGATGATCACGTTGTTGGGCACGTGCAGGTTGGTGATGCCCTTGTCCGAGTCGACCATGGCCAGGGCGGGGCGCCTGGCGTAGCACGCGGCGAGGTCGGCCTCGATCGCGGCCTTCGTGGCCGGCGGCAGGCGGTCGAGCCTGGCCAGCACGTCGGCCAGGCCGTTGTTCACGTTGGCACCCACCTCGCGCAGCGCGTCGGCGTGCCGGTCCAGCGCCTCGGCGAAGAAGACCGACACGCAGTGCCCGAACATCACGGGGTCGGACACCTTCATCATGGTGGCCTTCAGGTGCAGGGAGAGCAGCGCACCGTCGGCGCGCGCGCGGTCCATCGCCGCGTTGTAGAAGGCGCGCAGGGCGGCGACGTTCATGACGGCGGTGTCGATCACCTCGCCGGCCTGCAGGGCGACCTTCGGCTTGAGCACGGTCACGGCGCCGTCGGCAGCCACGAACTCGATGCGCGCGTCGGTCGGGGCGGCCAGCGTGCGCGAGGTTTCGCTGCCGTAGAAGTCGTGCGACGACATGTGCACTACGCGCGTGCGGGAGCCCCCGGCAGGCCAGGGCTTCATCATGCGGTGCGGGTGCTTGCGGGCATGAGCCTTGACCGCGGCCGGGGCGCGACGGTCGGCGTTGCCCTCGCGCAGCACCGGGTTGACCGCCGAGCCGAGCACGGCGGCGTAGCGGGCCTGCACCTGGCGCTCGTCGTCGGTCTGCGGGTCCTGCGGGTACGAGGGAACGTCATGGCCCTGCTGCTGCAGCTCGGCGATGGCGGCGGTGAGCTGCGGGACGGACGCGCTGATGTTCGGCAGCTTGACGATGTTGGCGGCGGGTGTCCTGGCCAGGCGGCCGAGGCGCGCGAGGTCGTCCGGCACGCGCTGGGCTTCGGTCAGGCGCTCGGGGAAGGCGGCGAGGATGCGGCCGGCCAGCGAGATGTCGGCGGTCTCGACCGTGACGCCGGCGCGGCGGGCGAACGCCTGCACGACCGGCAGCAGGGCATGGGTAGCCAGGGCCGGAGCCTCGTCGACGATGGTCCAGGTGATCGTGCTCGCAGCGGACATGACGGGCCCCTTGGCGCTGGGTGCGATCGCGCGGCGGCGGCCGCACGATGGCGACCGCCGGCACGCAGGTGACGGTTCTGGGGCAAAGGATAGGCGTCACCCGACCGGATGACCAGGGGCGGTCAGGTCGGAGGCGCGGCGCCGAGCAGGCGGTCGTCGCCGTCGCGACGGGTGAACCCGAGCGCGTCGAGGTGCTGGAGCAGCGCGATGAGCGCGTTGCGCGGCGCGCCGAGCAGTTCCTTGATCGTCGCCGTGTTCATCCGTGGCGAGGCGTCGAACGCCGTCGCGAGGTTCGCCTGGAGCGAGACGAGGTCGGCCGCCGGCATGTAACGCAGCTCGCCGTACTGGATGATGGCCCCCTCCTTCAGCAGGCGGACGAAGACCGACCGCACCTTGCGCGGCTCGGCGTCGAGGCGTTCGGCGAGGTCGTCCAGATCCAGGCGCTGGTAACGCAGCGCGTGCACCTCGCCGAGGAGCGCCTGCTCGAAGCGCTGCAGGCCTGCCAGGTCGGCCCTGGTGGGCGTAAACGTGGCCAGACGCACGCCCTCGGCGCCGTCGACCACCAGGCCACGCTCCCGCAGCCGGGCCATCGCGCGCTCGAACAGCGCCGGGTCGACGTTGCGGCGCGCATTGCGGGTCTTGCCCTTGCTGTAACGCGCCTTGACCTCGCCGGTGGGCATCTGCGGCTCGTAAGGGTACGAGACGTGGTACGCCTGCATCACCTCGCAGATGCGTCGCTGCATGGTATCGAGGTTCTCGGCCAGGAAATAGGCGCCGCCGCCCAGATCGAGCACCTCGCCGCGCTCGACCATGCCGGCAAGGACAGCCTCCACGCGGCCGGCGCGGCGCGATTCGACCTGCCGCGCCACCTCCAGCGTGAGCTTCTTCAGGGGCAGGGGATGACCGGTCTCCTGGCGCAACAAGCGGACCAGGAGTTCATCGACGTGTCGGGACATGGCGTCCTCCTGTGGCCAGACGCGGCGGCGCTCGCCGCCTGCGGGCCGCGGAGGGACGCGGTCAGGCGGGAGGGTCTGCGCGACGGCCGGTTCGGGTCAGGGACCTCACAGGTCCCCGGCCTGGCCGTCAGGTCAGGCGGGTAAACGCGATGTGGTATCGACGCTTCATCACGCGCTCCACGGGTTGTCGGCGGCCGGCATGGCCACCGCGAAAAACGATGGCGACGCCGGAAGCCGGTGTCAAGACTCCGGGAATGGCGGGGTCGTTGACCAGAAAACGAAAACGCTGTATCATGATCACCTAACCTTCAAGTCCGGAGGCCTCCCATGCCTGCGTACCGTACGATCCGTGCCGGAGCGCTCATGGCCGCCGCGGCCTGCTGTTTGATCGGCGCCGCCCACAGCCAGGACATCCCGCCTCCCTGGTCATCCGCCTGGACGGCTTACCCCGGCGCCTCGATCTATGCCGTGCCCGGGCGACTCGGCTCGCCGCTGACCGCCGCCCATGCACCGGGCGGGGCGATCGTCGACGCGACGATCACGGCCGAATTACTTGACTGGTCAGGCTATCCGGTCGAAGGCTATCCGGCCGACGACATCTGGCTCGAGGCCGCCGCGGGCTCCTTTGCGTTCGCCCCGTACGGCACCGTCGCCGACGGGCCGACCGACCAGAACGGTCGGACGGTCTGGACACGCCCCCTCGATGGCGGCGGCTGGACCTCGGGGCCGCTCGTTGTCCTCGTCGGGGGCGTGCCGTTGCCCTCCGAGCCTCTCGATCTGTCGATCAACAGCGCCGACCAGGACGGCGATCTGCTGGTGAACCTGCGTGATCTGGTCCTCCTGGGCGAACCGTTCTGGGGCACCTATACATACAGCGCCGACCTGAACTACGATGGACAGATCAACGTATCGGACATCTTCCGATTCTGGGCGGCCTACCAGGCCGTCGAGCCGGCGCCGCCCGGCGGCCCGCCGGGAGTGGTCTACGCATCCTGCCAGCACCGGCTCGGCGCGTTCTTCTCCGACGGATACCTGCACTGGGACCAGCGACGGGACGAAGCGACGAACCTCGATTACCCGCCGAACCTGCCCTTCGAGATGCATCTGGTGGCCCTGAGCTGCAGCCAGCCCGTGCAGGGCTACGAGCTGAGCCTCGAGGTGCACGACGCGATCATCGCGCTGCAGGCCGAGTTTCCCGGCGGGGGCATGAACCTGGGGGATCCGTTGAACCACCTCGCCGCCTTCGCCACGCCGCAGCCGCCGGTCGGCCTCGCCGGAGCCGTGCTGCTGGCCACCGTCACCTTCTTCCCGGTCGAACCCCAGGTCAGCAGCGTGATTCGCATGCTGCCGTCCACGCCGTCGAGCCTCGGCGGCGCCGGACCGGCTCTGGTGATCGGCGGCCAGCTCGTGCGCGCCAACTTCGCCCCCTATTCGCACAGCGGCTGCCTCGAGCCGCTCGCCCCGGGCGACCTCCCTGCGTACGTGGCTACGACCTGGGGCAGCGGCGTGCCCACCGCGGTCGTCGATGACCCGCTCCAGGATCTGCCCGCAGCCCCGGCGATCGCCGCCGTGTCGCCCAACCCGTTCAATCCGCGGGCAACCATCACCTACGTGTTGCCGCGCGCCGGCGAAGCGACGCTCCAGGTGCACGACAGCCGCGGTCGGCTCGTGCGCACGCTCGCGGCCGGCTCGCTGAACGCGGGACGGCACGAGGTCGTCTGGGACGGCCTCGATGCGGCAGGCGTCGCCGCGTCTTCGGGGGTCTACCTGGTCCGGCTGGTGACCGCCGCCGGAGCGTCGGCAGCGAAGATCACGCTCGTGAGGTGAACAGCGATACTCCCTCTTTGCAAGAAATCTCTCGAGCGGTATAATCGTGTGGTTGCGGCGACCGCCACCCGCGGTCGCCCCTGACCACCGCCGCCACCCGCCGAGGATGCCCCCCCATGCGCTTGCGCTCCCTGTTCTGCGGTCTTGTCGCGACCCTTCTGCTGGCGCCCGCCTTGCCGGCCGGCTCGGCCGAGGTCCTGCTCGTGCCCGGCGCGACCCGCGACGCGGTGACCGCCGCCCCCTCGCTCGACCTGCTCACCTGGGAGCTGCCCGAGGGGCTGCTCGTGGTGGACCGGCGGCCACAAACCGCCGCCGCGCTCGACGGCGAGGTCTTCACGCCGCGGCACGCCGACGGCGTCTGGTTCCTGGTCTACCGGGCCCAGCATGCCCGCGGCCGCGACCCACAGCTGCCGGCCGACCCCGCCGCCTTCGGCCACGTGCACCACACGGGCGCGCGGGCCTGGGTGGTCGAGGTGCCGGCAAGCAGCCTGGACGATTTCTTCGCCGCCGCGTTCAAGATCCAGTACCTGGACACCGCCCCGCTGGCCACCTCTGCTGCCGCCGCCGCCCCGGTGGACCTAGCCGCAGCGACCACCGACACTGTCGACACCGCCCTGAAGGCCGAATACGTCGACACCCTCGACCAGGAAGCCTACAACCAGCTCATCCGCGAGATCAGCGGCAACACCTCGTTCTGGTACGACGGCGCCTCGCGCACGGTGTCCACCCGCTACTACAACACCGCCGGCAACAACCTGGCCGCCGACTACATGGCGCAGAAGCTCGCCGGCTATGGCTACGACATCGAAATGGACACGTTCATCTACAACGGGCACGTGTGCCGCAACGTGGTGGCCACGAAGCTCGGCACGGTGTACCCCGACCAGTACGTGGTGATCGGCGGCCACTACGACAGCACGTCGGGTCAGGCCCAGAACCTCGCCCCCGGCGCCGAGGACAACGCGTCGGGCACGAGCCTGGTGATGGAGGTCGCGCGGGTCAGCGCCACGCGCGATTTCGAGCGCTCGGTGCAGTTCGTGCTCTTCGACGCCGAGGAGGTGGGCCTGCGCGGCAGCGTGCACTTCGTGGCCGACGCGGTCGGCTCCGGCCGGCAGATCGTGGCCGCGATCACGGCCGACATGGTGGCCTACTACCAGACCAACTACGGCGTGACCATCGAGGGGCAGACCGCCTGGGAGTGGCTGATGTCGCTGATGGCCGCCAACGTGGCCGCCCACACCGAGATCGCCAGCAACAAGACCTACTACAGCTGGGGCAGCGACCACGTGCCGTTTCAGCAGGCCGGCATCCCGGCCTTCCTGGCGATCGACTGGGACTGGGACCAGTACCCCTATTACCACCGCACGACCGACACCTGGGCCCGCATCCAGGCCACCGCCCACCAGGGCCTGCAGATCGCGCGCGCCACGGCCGCCACGCTGGCCGACGTCGCCGTGTTGTTGCCGACGGCCACCGGAGCGCCGTCGGCGCCGGTGCCGCTGGTGCGCCTGGCCGCCTACCCCAACCCGTTCAACCCGCAGACCACGCTGTCGTTCAGCCTCGACCTGCCGACCGACGGCCAGCTGGCCGTGTACGACCTCGCCGGCCGGCAGGTGGCCGTGCTGGCCCGCGGGGCGTTCGCCTCGGGCGAGCACACGGCGAGCTGGGACGGCCGCGACGACGGCGGCCGGGCCGTGCCCAGCGGCGTATACGTCGCGCGGCTGCGCGCGACCACGGGCACGGTCAGCACCAAGCTGAACCTCGTGCGATGACCGCCGGCGCGGCGGTCCCGCGGTCACTCCGACGCCGCGTTGACCGTCAGCACCGGGCACGGCGCCGCGCGGATGACCTTCTCGGCCACCGAGCCGAAGAGGAACCGGCGGAACGCCGAGCGGCCGCTAGTGGCGATCACGACCAGGTCGGCCTGGAGGTCGACGGCCGTGTCGTGGATGACGTCGGCCGGCAGGCCTTCCTTCAGCACGGTCTTGAGCTTGAGATCGGCGCTGCCTTGCTTCGCGGCGAGGTCGCGCAGCTGCTCCTCGGCCTGCTGGCGCCGCGCCTCCTGGTAGCCGGGCACGTCGAAGCTGGCCACCGCGCCGCCCACGTGGGGCGAGGCGAGCAGGGGCATGGGCTCGGTGACGTGCAGCAGCACCAGGCGCGCGTCGAAACGCAGGGCGAGGCCACGCGCCATCGCCATGGCGTGGGCGGCGGGTTCGCTGAAATCGGTGGGGCAGAGGATGGTCTGGATGGTCATGGTCGTAATCTCCTTGCCGGGGCGCGGCGGCCGGCGGCGACAACCACGCCCCATGAAGGCAACCAAGGCGCAGGGGCGGGCGGTGTCAACCCGTACCACCTCGATCGCCTTGTTGATTAAATACCTGTTTTGTGGTATGCTTTCGCCGACCACGGACGATCGCACCTCTTCGGCCCGGCACCTGCCCACCTCCACCCCCACAGAGGACGTCTAGCCCATGACCGCGCGTTTCCTGCTGTCCGGCCTGCTTTCCTTGCTGATCGCCGGCCCGGCGCTCGCGGGCGCCTTGACCCCCGCCATGGAAGAATACCTGGCCACTCGCTCGGCCGACGAACCGCTGGCCGGCCTGATCCTGCTGCGCGACAGCGTCGACATCAAGGCGCTGGACTGGCAGCTCTACGAGGCGCGCGCCAAGCGGGCCGAGCGCAACCACACGGTGATCACCACCCTGATGGCCCAGGCCGCGGCCACCCAGGGCCCCCTGCTGGCCGACCTGGAGGCGCGCCGCCTGGCCGGCGAGATCGCCGACTACGAGGCGTTCTGGATCGTCAACGGCGTGGTCGTGACCGGCGGCAACGCCGAGGTGTACCGCCAGCTCGCCGCGCGCAGCGACGTGGCCGCCGTCGAGCCGCCGCTGGACATCGTGGCGATCGACCCGGTCAGCCGCGTGCCGGCCAACGACGTCACCCTGGGCATCGGCATCACCCAGGGCGTGGTGAACGTGGGCGCCCGGCGCGTGTGGAGCGACCTGGGCATCAACGGCACCGGCGCGCTGGTGGCCAACGTCGACACCGGCGTGCAAGGCACCCACGTGGCGCTCGCCTCGCGCTGGCGCGGCAACCACGCCCCGGCCGCCGAGAGCTGGCTGGACCTCAGCGGCGGCAGTTCGTTCCCCTGGGACAGCGACGGCCACGGCACCCACACCATGGGCACGATCTGCGGCACGGCGCCGGGCGACACCATCGGCGTGGCGCCGGGCGCGCAGTGGATCGCGGCCAACTCGATCATCGGCGGCAACCTGGTTTCCAAGGTCCTGACCACGCTGCAGTGGCTGGCCAACCCCGACGGCAACCCCAACACGGTGCACGACGTGCCCGACGTGTGCAACCACAGCTGGGGCGTGAACCCGAGCTTCGGCTACCCGAGCTGCTACAGCGGCTGGTGGTCGGCGATCGACGCCTGCGAGGCGGCCGGCGTGGTGCATGTCTGGGCCACCGGCAACGAAGGCCCCGGCGCGACCACCGTGCGCTCGCCCGCCGACCGCGCCACCACCCCCTACGACAGCTTCAGCGTGGGCTCCACCAACCCGTGGCCGCCGTTCGCGATCAACGGCTTCTCGAGCCGCGGCCCGGCGGCGCCGTCGTGCGGCCCGGCCGAGAACCTGATCAAGCCCGAGGTTTCGGCCCCCGGCAACAACATCTACAGCTCGGTGCCCGGCGGCTACGCCTACTTCAGCGGCACCTCGATGGCCACCCCGCACGTGGCGGGCGTCGTGGCGCTCATGCGCTCGGCCAACCCCGACCTCGACAACATCACCATCAAGCAGATCCTGATGGACACGGCGATCGACCTCGGCGCGGCGGGTGAGGACAACGCCTACGGGCACGGCTTCCTCGATGCCTTCGCCGCCGTCTCGGCCGCGATGACCGGCTACGGCGTGGTGGCCGGCACGGTCGTCGATCACGATAGCG
>CAZVWL010000002.1:0-45941 GCA_964630845.1 uncultured Fibrobacteraceae bacterium | reverse complement strand
CCACCCACGCCAGGGCCCGACCGCCGGCGACCGCGAGCGCCGTCAGAGGCCGGCCCAGCCAGCCTAGCCACGGTCGCAGCACCAGCAGCACGGTCAGCAACAGGGCCAGGCTCAGCAGCAACCGGCCTCCCCAGTCGCCGAACAGCGCCGCCAGCCCGCGCGCCGCCGCCACGCCCGCCAGGCCTGCCCAGCGCTCGGACTGCCCCGCCGCCAGCGGCCAGCCGGGCTGCCCGAGCCAGGCCACCGCCGCCAGCCAGAGCGGCAGGGCGCGCAGCAGCAGCGCGCGGGACAGGCCACGCCTTCCCGCCAGCGCTTCCACGCCGACGATCACGAGCAAGGCCGCAACGAGCCACGCGGCGCCCACCCCGAACAAGAGACGCAACACGAACGCGAGGACGGCACCGACCGGTCCGCCAGGATTGTCGCTCGTCAGCGGGTTGGGCAGGCGTTCGCCGTCGAGCCATGCCCACCACGCCACCTCGGCCCCGCTCAGGCTCAGACCCAGGTAGACGGACAGGACGACGAGGATCAGGCCGGACAACCAGGGCGCTTCCCACCAGGAGCCGCCGGAGCGGTCACGCGCTTTCCGCTTGCGCCCGGACATGCATCGCCTCCAGCAGCTTGTCGCCATGCTCCTCGATGAAGCGGGTCGACATCTGCCCCTTGCGGAACTCTGGATGCGCCAGGACCGCCAGGTGGAAGGGGATGCTCGTGGGGATGCCCTCGAAGACGCTCTCGTCGAGGGCCCGCTCCATGCGGGCGATCGCCTCCATGCGGTCGCGGCCGTGCACGATGATCTTGGCCACCAACGAGTCGTAGTATGGCGGGACCGTGTAACCGGTGTAAAGGTGAGAATCGACGCGCACCCCGAAGCCGCCAGGCGCATGGAAGTCGGTGAGCTTGCCCGGAGACGGCCGGAATCCGTGACGCGGGTCCTCGGCATTGATCCGGCACTCGATCGCCCAGCCGGTGAAGCGCACGTCCTCCTGCTTGAAGTCTAGCGGCCGACCGGCCGCCACGAGCAACTGCTCCCGCACCAGATCCAGCCCCGTCACCATCTCCGTCACCGGATGCTCGACCTGGATGCGCGTGTTCATCTCCATGAAGTAGTACGAACCGTCCTCGTCCAGCAGGAACTCCACGGTTCCGGCGGATCGGTACCCGACCTGTCGGGCGAGCTTGACCGCGTCCGCCCCCATGCGGGCCCGCAGCTCGGGCGACACCGCCGGCGACGGCGCCTCCTCGATCAGCTTCTGATGCCGCCGCTGCACCGAGCATTCGCGCTCGCCGAGGTGCACGACGTTCCCATGGCTATCGGCGAGCACCTGGATCTCGACGTGCCGCGGCCGCGCGAGGTACTTCTCCATGTACAGGTCGGCGTTGCCGAACGCAGCCTTGGCCTCTCCGCTGGCCGTGGTATAAGCCCGGCGGAGTTCCTCGGGATTGCCTGCCGGGCGCATGCCCTTGCCGCCGCCCCCCGCGGTGGCCTTCAACAGAACCGGATAGCCGATGCGCTCGGCCGCTTTCAGGGCAGCCTCCACGGTGGCGAGCAGGCCCGTGCCGGGCACGATGGGCACGCCCGCCGCCTGGGCCGTGGCCCGGGCGGTGGCCTTGTCGCCCATGCAGCGGATCGTCTGCGGATCGGGGCCGATCCACACGAAGCCGTTGTCCCGCACGGTTTCGGCGAAGTCCGCGTTCTCGCTCAAGAAACCGTACCCAGGATGGATCGCCTCCGCGCCGGTGATCTCCGCCGCGGCGATCAGGTTCGGCACCTTGAGGTAGCTCTCGGCGCTCGTGGCCTTGCCGACGCAGACCGACTCGTCGGCGTACTTGACGTGGAGCGCCTGGCGGTCGGCCGCGGAATGAACGGCGACGCACTCGATGCCTAGTTCTCGGCAGGTTCGCATGACTCTTAGGGCGATTTCGCCTCGGTTGCAGATGAGGATCTTTTTGAACATACCGACCCTTTGGTTGTGCCTACAAGATTGTGTCGGGCCCAGTCCTTGCCCAGAAGGGGCATGCATCAAGACCGAACTCACGACCCGGACTGGACCCCTCCGCACTGCCCCAACCCGGAGTGCCCCTACCATATGCCTCAACCCGGCCACTGGCCATACCGAAAAGCCGGCTTCTTTCGCCGCCATATCAAACCACACACCGTCCAACGGTATCGATGCCTTGCCTGCCGTAGATCCTTTTCAAACCAAACATTCTCAACCAGTTACTGGCTAAAACGTCCGTCCCTGCTGGCCAAGATCTACAATCACACGGTCGGCGCCATGGCCAACAGACAGTTCGCCAGGCCCAACCGATGCGCCCCAGGAACCGTCGACCGACAGCTCGGTCGCCTCGGTCGACACTGCCTGCTCTTCCAGCGACACCTCCTACAGCAAGCGTCACCTTTCGCTGACATCGCCATCGACGGTATCGCCTGCTTCGAGTACAGTCAGTTCCACCCCTTCGAGCACCTGCACGCCGTCGACTGCAACTCCAGTTTCATCATTCACTTCAACGACGCTCCGTTGCGACGCAGCGGCCGCATGACTGAGCACCAGAAAAGGCGTCGCCAGGAGTTAGAAGCCAAGCACGGCCGCCCCGACCCGAAGGCGGTGCAGAACGCTACCCGGGAATTGCTGGAATCGGCGTTGCGCGGTACCGGGCAAGCGATCGTTCGCAGTGACGAGCACCAAGCATATGCGAGGGTCATTCGGGGACTGCAATGTCAGGTGGAGCACCGCCAGACCAGTAGCCGGAAGCGACGAGATCGGCGCAACGAGCTCTTCGAAGTGAACGTGCTAGACATGTTTATGCGGCATTGTAGCGCAAATCATCGCCGCGAGACGATCGCGTTCTCGAAGCGCCGCCAGGAGTCGGCGTACCGGATGGCGGTGTTCACGGTGTGGCGCAACTGCGAAAAGCGGCGCTGGGAGAAACGTTGCCGAGAGACGCCGGCGATGATCCTGGGATTGGCGGACCGGGTGTTGACGGCTGATGACATCCTCGGTCAGCGATTGTTCCCGGCACATTACGAGTTGCCGGCAAGCTGGGAGCGATACTACTGGCGGGATGTGCTGACACCTGTTCTCGGGCGCAACGGTCGACATCGGCTAAAGTACGCATTTTGAGCCACATGGTGACGGCTGAGCCAAATCTCGCTGCTAGGCGGATGGCGTGTCGGCCCAGCACCGTTCACTGAACCAACCGGAACATTGCCATACGACGAGCACCGAACCGGCACATGGCTACCTCGGACACAATCTCCTAGGCACCTACAAGTCTAGCGGAGGCCTTCGGGGACGGGCTCGGCCTGCCCCACCCCTCCCCCCCTCTCAAACCTCTCCCAAGTCGTGTCACTACTGGCCTGAATCCCCTTCAAGCGCAGCGAGAACTCATGCGGATTGCTCGAAGCCTGCATCGCGCCCTCGAGGCTGATTCGCCCCTGCTTGTAGAGCATCATCAGCGATTGGTCGAAGGTTTGCATCTGGTACTGCACGAAGCCTTCCTGGATGGCCTGGCGAATCAGCACGGTCTTGTCGGGTTCGCGGATGTAATCGCGGATCGTGCTGGTGGTGATCATCACCTCGACGGCGGCATGGCGCCGCACTCCCTGGGGATCGGGCACCAAGCGCTGGGACACGACCGCTTGTAGGGTGGACGCCAGCAGATAACGGATCTCCTGATGCTGATGCGGCGGGAAGAAGCTGATGATCCGGCTGATCGTCTGCGTGGCGTCGATGGTGTGCATCGTGCTCAGCACGAGATGGCCGGTGTCCGCCGCGGTCAAGGCGACCTTCATCGAATCGGCGTCGCGGATCTCGCCGATCAGGATGCAGTCAGGATCCTGGCGCAGGATGTGGCGAAGCGCCTCGGCGTAGCTGCCCGTGTCGGCGCCGATCTCGCGCTGGCTGATGATGCTCTGCTTGTCCTTGTGCAGGAACTCGATGGGGTCCTCGATGGTGATGACATGGCTGGCGCACTCGGTGTTGATGATGTCGACCAGGCTGGCCAGGGTCGTGCTCTTGCCCGAACCCACCGTGCCTGTGATCAGGATCAGGCCCCGCGGTTTCAGGGCCAGGTCGCGCAGCACGGGCGGCAGGCCGAGATCATCGAGGGTGTGGATCTCGACGGGGACGTGCCGGAAGACCATGGCGATGGACCCTCGCTGCACGTAGAAATTAGCGCGAAAACGGGCGACGCCCGGCACGCCGAAGGCGAAGTCGATCTCGCGGGTCTTCTCGAACTGCTCCCGCTGCGTCGGGGTGAGGATCTGCTGGGCGACCGCGATCATGTCCTGCACCGTCGGGGCGGGATAATCGAGCATGACCAGACGGCCGTTGACTCGCAGGTTGGGCGGGGAGGCCACCTTCAGGTGGAGGTCGCTCGCGCCCCGGGTGATCATGTCCTTGAGAATACGTTTGATATCGAGAGACACGGCACCACTCCTGGCCGGGCATCACCGTTGTGCAGCGTCCGCGCGGAGGCGCGGGCGATCACGGCAATGATCGGCCGAAGTGGCGGCACCTTGAGGCTTCGTCAGGCCGGTTCGACGCGGAAAAGGACGGCTTCGGCTTCCACGGGTTGACCGTTCTCGACGCAGACCTCGCGGACGATCCCCCCGAACTCCGCCTCGATCTCGTTCATCACCTTCATCGCCTCGACGATGCCCAGCGTCTGCCCGACGACGACCCTCTGCCCGACTTCCACGAAGTTGGGGCCACCGGGAGTCGCCGCGCGGTAAAAAGTGCCGACGATCGGCGAGGTCACCGGGCGCGTCGAGGTGTCGGCGGCCGGGGTGGCCGGGGCGGCGACCACGGCCGAGATCGACGGCGTCGACGCCGCGAACGAGGCTGTCGGCGGCGTTGCGGCCCCGCCGTAGGCCTTGACCGTGACCTTGAGGTCATCCGACTCGACGGTCAGTTCGGCGACACCCGACTCGACGACCAGGTCGACCAGGGCGCGTAGCTTCGCGATGTCCATGGGCTCCTCCTGGGAACTGGGATCCTTGCCGGGACATCATCGCCGCGGCACGCAAGCCTGGCAAGCCGGTTCCGCTAGGCGCGGCCGAGATATTTGCCCGTCCGGGTGTCGATCTTCAACACGGCCCCTTCCTCGATGAACAGCGGCACCTGGACGACCAGGCCGGTCTCCATCGTCGCGGGCTTGCTGCCGCCTTGAGCGGTGTCGCCTCGCACGCCGGGATCGGTCTGCTTGACCTTCAACTCGACCGTGAACGGGGGGATGACCGTCAGCGGCTTGTCCTCGTGCGAGAGGACGCTGCAGATGTCGCTTTCCTTGACGTAGAGCGGCAGGTCTCCGAGCATTTCGACCGGCAGTTGCACCTGCTCGTAGGTCTCCATGTTCATGAACGTGTAGAATTCGCCGTCGTTGTAGAGGTACTGGTAGTCGCGGCGTTCCAGGCGCACCTCGTCGATCTTCTCACCGGCGCGGAACGTTTCCTCGATGACCTTGCCGCTGGTGACGCCCTTGAGCTTCGTGCGCACGAAGGCGCCGCCTTTGCCCGGCTTGACGTGCAGGAAATCCATGATGCTCCACAGTTCGCCTTTGAACCGCAAGGTGAAGCCAGTGCGGAAGTCGCTGGTATCGGCCACGTCACCCTCTCCTTTGACCATCATGAACGCGGGTTGATCGCCCGCCGGGAAGCCATCACGATATACGGTGTGCCTGCGCGCGGCAATGGGGCCGTTCAGGGGTCCCGCGCGTCGGCAGCGCGGTCGAGCCAGGCCCGAAAACGATCCAGGTCGTCCGGGCGGGCGGCCGCTCGCCCGGCCACGATGTCCGGCGCCGTTCGCAACGGCGTGCCGTTGGCCCGGCCGGCGACCGTGGGCGGGCTGGCCGGGACGTGCTGGTCCGGCGTGCCCGTGGCCGTCGGGGCGGAAGGCGGCACGGGGGTGTTCACGTCTGGAGGCGTGCTCCCGTCCAGCCGGGCCAGCACCTCCAGGGCATCGCGGCGGCCGGGTTCGGCCGCCAGGATCCGCATCACGATGGCCCGCGCTTTCTCGGGGTAGCCCTGGCGGCGGTAGAGGTCGGCCAGCGTGGGCGTCTCCAAGCCGCTGCCGATGCCGAGCGCGCCGTCGGCGGTCTGATCGCCGCGATCGGCTTGGGGCGAGGGCAGGACCGGCGCGGGCGATACCGGACGCGGCGGCGCAGGCGCTGCCGTCATGCGGCCGCGCACCTCGCGCAACAGCTTGCGGACCTCGGCATCCTCGGGAAGCAGGCGCAGCAGGCGTTCGGCCAACGTGCGCGCGGTCTCCCACTCGCCACGCGTGGCGGCGTCGCCGGCCAGCAGGCGCAGGGCGAGCAGATT
Organism: uncultured Fibrobacteraceae bacterium; assembly: GCA_964630845.1. GTDB lineage: Bacteria > Krumholzibacteriota > Krumholzibacteriia > LZORAL124-64-63 > LZORAL124-64-63 > Glo-17. The sequence continues at coordinate 39,616 of CAZVWL010000002.1, read as the reverse complement.
CTGGGGGTCGCGGTCGAGCACCTCTTGCAGTTGCCCGCGGGCGGCGGCGAGGTCGCCCAGGCTGACCAGCACGTCGCCGAGCGCCGCGCGGGCCGAGACGCAGGCGGGATCGGCTTCGAGGCCGCCGGCGAGCAGCTGGCGGGCGCGTTCGAGCTTGCCGGTGCGCCGATAGAGGTCGGCCAGCGGCAGGAAGGCGCGCGACTTCGGGTCATCGCGTAGACGGGCCTCGAAGTGCGCGATCTGTTGGACGAGGCCGGGCATATCGGCTGACATGGGCGCTCCCGCGGCGGACGTACGGTGAAGACGACGGGGTAGAATTGTAACGCGCCGCGCGGACCGAATCAACCGGGCCGAGCGTCAAAGCACGCCGAGCCAGTCGCCGAGAAGGAATTGCAGCCGGCCGACCAGCACCGCGACCCGGGCCATCACCGCATACGCGAAGCTGGCGCCGAAGGCGATCATCAACACCATGAGCCCGCCGCGAGCGAGGCCGCCGCGCAGGCCGCCGCTGCCGCGCGTGTAGGTGAAGTACACCAGCCCGCAGGCGGTGCCGGCCACGAGCACCCACTGGTCGAGCGTCGCCGCCCAGTTCACGCCACCGTCAGCGGCCAGCACGACCAGGCCCGGCGAGATCGCCGCGTTGATCTGGGCCAGGAAGTCCGATCGTAGGTAGCGCACGACGTTGTAGCCAAGCGTCGTGCCGACGGCGAACGCCGTCGGCCAGCGCCCGAGCCAGGACATGCGCGGCCACAATCGCAGCAACATGAGGCAGCCGAGCAGCAGCGGGATGAGGACCAGTGGTTCGCGCGGGCCGACCTCCGCCGTCGGGTCGGTCAGGCGCGCGGCCGCCGGCGCGAGCTTGACGATGGCGTTCGGCCACAGCGTCGACCAGAACCCCATCACCATCCAGTAACCGGCCGAGACGCCGACGAACAGGTGTTCGGCGACCTTGTAGAACGGGTTGTCGCGCCACAAGAAGCTGAAGACCATCAGGGTCAACGCGGCGCCGACCCAGACCTCGAAGCTGGTGCTCATGGCCCGCCTCCGTCGACGCCGCGACCGGAGCGACGGCGGCGTCGCAGGTAGTCCAGGTTGCCGAACACGAGGAACATCAGGATCAGGACGTGGGCCACCGTTTGTGGTCCCATGGCGCGGCCGGCTCGGCGCGGGATGGCGCGATCCTCGAATCGCTGGGCGAGCGCGTGCTCGTACTCGCTCGCGCCTTTCAGACCTCCCAGCAGTCCCAACAGCTGGCCCGGGAAGTAGGCCAGGAACTCCGGCGTGCCGATCGCCGTGCAGCCGCCGGCGATCGGGATGCCGGTCGGGTCGCCGCCGTACAGGACCCACTCCTTCAAGCCCGGCGTGCCTCCCGAGAGGGCGATCAAGAGCGGGAAGTCGGCGAGCCGGGCGATGCCCGTCAGGGCCGGCAGCGAATCGAGCGGCACGCCGCGCAGATCGGTCGTGTACATGGCGGCGAGGTCTTGGCGCAACGCGTTGATCACCATGCGACCGCCGGCCTTGTAGCCGAGGGCGACGAAATCGCGGCCTTCGACCAGATCGGGGAACTCGGGCGCGAGCACCTGGTCGCGCAGCCGCTGCATCATGTTGTTGCCCTCGGGCCAGAGCGTGACGAACACCGGACGCGCGCCGCGCAGCAGCAGGTGGCGCGTGACCGCCTGCGCCATGGGTTCGATTTCCGGCGCCGAGGCGGGGCTGTAGTCCAGCGAGACGAGCACCGGCGTGCCGGGCTGCAGGGCCTCGACTCGCGCGAAGACCGGCCGCGTGAACACCGAGGGCGTCTCCGGGAAGAGCGGCTGCAGCACGAGCGTGGCAGCCAGGGCGATCAGCAGCGCCGCGTAGAGCCAGCGGCGGTCGAGCCGGCCGAGTCGGGCGCGCAGGTCGCCGCGCGCGGGCGGGGTCATGAGCGCTCTCCTTCGACCTCGCCTCGCCCGGCGAGGATGCGCAGCGTGAGGGCCGCCACGCCGATGGCGATGCCGATGAGGATCGCGCGCTGACCGGCCACGTTCGGGACCCGCATCAGCCACATGGACAGCGTGTCGAGGCGGAGAAATCCGAGGCTGCGCGGCAACAGGTCGCTCAGCCAGGTGCCGAGGGGGGTGCGCCCCAAGAGCACGATGGCTGCCGCGCCGAGCAGGATCGACGCTTCTCGTGAGCGAAGCCGGAAGGCCCGGTAGGCCGCCGACGCCACGAAGAAGGCGAGCAGGGAGAAGAGCGTGGCCATCAGCGGCTCGTAGAGCGCGACGAACACCGTCCGCAGCCAGGCGTCCGGGGCGGTGACCTCACCTTGCAGGCCGGGCGCCCCTCCCAGCTTCAGCAGCCCGATCACGAGCACCCCGACGAACGAGACCAGGGTCACGAGCGAATACGGCCAGTCGGGACGCCGCTGCAGCACACGCACGAGGTGGCTCTTGAGCAGGCTCGCCCCGCCGAGGATGAAGGCGAAGACGGCCAGGATGTTGAACCAGACGGAGAAGTTGCGATCCACGTAGTCGAACACGTGTGCCGGCCAGGGCCCGGCGCCGTCGGCTCCGGGCCGGCTACCCAGGGCGGTCAGGATCAGCAGGATGCCGACCGCCGAGGTGATGATCCTGGGCATGAGGCGTTTCACGCGCCGGACTCCTTCGTCATGGCTGCAGCAGCCTCAGCAACGCATCGCGCGCGGTCATAAGCCACGCGCTCTCGGTCAACGAGGCCGCGCCGACCAGCGCCGATCCCGCGAGCACCAGCACGATCACGACGTCCTTCAGCAGGTCCTGACCGCGCAGGCTGCCGAGCTTCTGCCCATCGCCGCTGAGATAAGCCTCCGCGGCGAAGAACTCCTCGCCGATCAGCACGTGATCGCAAGCGGCCACCAGAAACGGCAGCTGGTGGCTCATGGCGGTGCCGGCGACCTGCACCGCGCCCACCTGGGCGCCAGCCTCCGCGAGCAGCAGCGCCTCGGCGTAGAACGCTCCTTGCAGGAAGCAGGCGGCGGGCTTCTGGCGGGCGATCATGCCGTCGACGCGGGCGGCGAAGCCGAACTGGTCGTCCGAGATGTACGTGACCATGTCCGGCGAGTAGCCGTCCGGCCGGCCGGTCTGCGTGTAGCTCTCGCGCAGGACCTCGCGCGCGGTGGCCAGCACCAGGCTGCGGTCCGTCGGCATCACCAGGGTGCAGCCATGACGCGCGGTCAAACGCCCGACCGCGCCCAGGATGCCCAGACTGGCCACGGTCTGCACGTCGTCGAGGTCCTGCGTGCCGGCCACGTAGAAGACCGGCCGGCCCAGTTCGGTCGCCCGGCCGACGGCGGCCGTGATGGCCTCGACGCCGGCGATGCGTCGCACGGCAGGCAACCCGCGACGGCGCGTGCGCCAGATGCCCCAGCCGATGAGGCCCGCGACGGCGGCCAGGGTCACGGCGAGGTTCCAGGTCGCGGGGTCCCACCAGCCGCTCATCCTCCACCTCCGATCGCTTGCGGACCGCCGAGGAGTTCGAGATTGGCCAGGGCGACGCGCGCCGTGCCACCCCGGTCGAGATCGACGTCCGCGACCGGGCAGCGCGCCTCGCTCTCGATCCGGCAAGGTTCGGCGGGCAGCCGCCCGACCCGGCCGGTGCAGCCGAACCAGGGACCCCGCGCGACGAGCACCCGGCAGCCGGGCGTCAGCGTAGGGGCCGCCAAGACCGGGGCCGACGCTTGCTCCGGTCCGCCGTCCAGCGGAATGATGACCTCCGGCCGCTCGGCTCCCGCCCGCACCCTCGTGCGCCCCACCACGCAGGCCCGGCGCCCGGCGTGGGCGCGCAGCAGCGTGAACACGTCGTCCCACAGCGGCACGCGGCCGAAGCCCCCCACCACGACGATGGTCAGCGGCGGGTCGGCTGCCGTGGTGTCGGCCAGCACGCTGGGCTGCCCGAGCAGCGCCGTCAGGTCGCGATCGTGCACGCCGCCGGTGATCAGGCCGACGACGCCGAGCGCCGCCGCCCGCTGCAACGCCGCCGCCGTCACCAGGGAACCACCGAAGATGACCGCGCCGGTTAGGCCCTCGTCGAGTTGCGCCGCGTCGAGCACGGCATCCGCCCGCCCCACCACCTGCCGCAGAGGCCCCGAGCGTTCGCCGCCGGCCCCGAACACGCCCGCGATGCGCGCCGCCCAGCCGGCCACCGTCACGCCGCGGTCCGGCACCACCGCGGCCACGATGCCCGGCAGGAACGCCTGCACGGCGATCTGCGCGCCCGGTTCCTCGAGCAGGATGCGCCCGGTGTGTGGCGAGACCGCCGCCACCGTACCCGCGACGGGCGCCCGGCAAACCGCGGCGAACAGCCCCCAGAGGCCCCGCGTCCTGGCCACGACCTCGCCGACCTCGACCGCGGCGCCCACCGTCACCACGAGCGCTCCCGGCACCTCGCCGGGCGGGATGTCGAGGATGCGCGCGGCGTTGATCGTGTGCAGCCGGCCACGTCCCGGCGCGCGCGCGACCGTGGTGTTCCATTCGACGCGGTCGCCGACGTCCAGCAGCACCTCGCCGGCCGCCGGCAGCAGCCGCGACCGTCGCAGGACGGCGCCGGGTTCGGCGATGGGGCCGACGCGCCCGACGCTCATCACACCACCCCCTCGGGCATGGCGTCCAGCGCCGTCAACCAGCGGTACACCTGCTCCCGTCGCGCCAGTTCGGCCGGCGGCCAGGCGAGCAGCTTGCCGCGCCCGTCGAGCACCACCCCGACGGCGCCGCCACGGACCAGCGCTTCCACGGGGCGACCGCGCCCGCCGCCGAAATCCCAGCCCGGGCGCGGCCGCACGGCCAGGCGCCGTTCCTGATCCGTGGCCAGCGGCAGGCGCAGCAGGTCGCCGCCGTGCAGCGTGCAGACCACGGGCGGCGCGTCGTCGCCTGTCGCCACGAGTTCGACCTCGGCCAGGACCTCGCCGACCGCAACCGGCGCGTCGCCGACCGGCGCCAGGCAGACCCCCAGCGCCACCAGCGCGTCGGCCTCGAGCACGTCGACGGCGGCCCGTTCGTCGACCTGGCGCAAGGCGCCGAGGTGCGGCAAGACGAAGACCGAATCGACCGCCAGCTCGGTCAGGCCCTCCGGCCGGCAGGCGTCGATGAGCATGGCGGCGGCCTGGCTGCGCCGAGGCGCGTGCGCCAGGGGGCCGCCGGATCCGATCAGCAGGCGCACGCCCGGCCAGTCGACGCCGGTCGGGCCGGGCCGCACCTCCGCCAGCGCGGCCACGCCGGTCGGGCCGTCCCGGCCGCTCGAGATCGGCTGCAGCGCCCGCGCGTGATCCTGCATGGCCAGACGCAGGGCCTCGCGCGCGGCCGCCTGTTCGACCAGCAGATCCTCGGGCGTCTGCGGGATGGTCGTCGGCCGGATCATCTTGTTGCGGACGCGGTCACGCAGGTCGTCGGCCCCGACCGACATGGGCAGCCAGCGCGCGACCTGCTCCCACCCGGCGCGGTCGCACACCGCGCCGAGGCTGAAGCTGAGGCCGACGTTCGCCGACACGCTGCGATACACCCGCCGGTCGCGCACGCTGAACACGTCGCAGGTCGCGCCGCCGAGGTCCACGGCGACGGCATCGCCCTCGCGTCGGTCGGCCAGCAACGCCAGCGCCTCGCCGAATCCCGCCGGTGTCGGCAGCACGGGCGCGGTGCAGAGCCGCTGCAGGCCAGGGTAGCCGGGCGCGCGGGCCATCACGTGGCGCAGGAAGACCTCGTGCAGGACCGCGCGCACCGGATCGAGGCGCTCGGCCTCCAGCGCGGGCCTCAGGTTCGGCGCGACGGCGACCTCGGCCCGCCCGGCGAGGGCCTCGACCACGGCGGCGGCGGCCTCCGCGTTGCCCGCGTAGACGACCGGCAAGGGCCCGTCACCCCAGCGGGGTCGCAGCTCGGCGGCCGCCAGCTGCTCGGCCAGCGCGACGACCTGCGCGCGGGCGCCGCCGTCGGTGCCGCCGGCCAGCAGCACCATGTCCGGGCGCGCGCGCCGCAGGCGCTCGAGGCGTGTCGTGTCGTCCTCGGCGTCGTTGTAGCTGACCACGTCGGTGACGATGGCCCCGGCGCCCAGGGCGGCCCGCTCGGCGCTCGCCGCGGTCATCGCGTCGACCAGCCCGAGCACGATCATCTGCAGACCGCCGCCGGCGCTGCTGGTCGCCAGCAACGAGCCGACCCCATGCGCGGGGCCGGTGGCGGCCCGCAACGCGCCCTCGTCGTCCAGGATCTCCTGGCCGGTCTCGGCGGCGAGCTGCCGCAACGCCGAGCACACGCCGACCATCACGTCGGCCGTCGGCGCCTCGACCGTCGTCGGCGACTCCGCCCGGCCGAGCAGGCGATAACGACCGTCCCGGCGCGCCACGAGCACGGCCTTGGTCGTGGTCGAACCACAGTCGAGGATCGCGTGCGCCGCGTCTTCGGGCACCGGGCGGTCCAGCGTCTGCAGCAGCGTGCCCGGCAGGGCCTCGAGGTGGGCCAGCAGGCGTTCGACCGCCCCACGCACCTCCAGCAGCTGCGCGAGGCGGTCCCAGTCGCGACCTTCGGCCGCCAGCTGCAGAAACGGCGCCAGGCAGCGCAGGGCCTGCCCCCCGAGGAACGACAGGGGCCCCAGGGAACCGAGCACCAGCACGGCGGGCGTCACCAGGCCGCGGCGGTCGAGGCCGCGCGCGCAGGCCGCGAGCAGCAGATCGTCGGCCTCGGACAGTCCCGCCGGGCGCCGCGTGGCGGCCGCGGCCATGGCTATTCGCCGCGCTTGAGGAGGTCGCCGACGAGCGCGAGGTCGGACCACATCCCGGCGAGCGACCCCGCCGCCAGCGGCGCCGTGACGCGAGCCGCCAGCGCCTCGCCGCGAGCGGCCGCCTCGGCGTCGCCGGCCGGCGCGAACCCGCTGGCCACCAGGAACGCCAGGTCGCGGACGGCGAGCACCGCCTGGCGCCCGAACACGCGGCCGGCCGCCGCCAGCAGGTCGGCATCGGGCGCGCCTGCGGCCCGTCGCTCGGCCGCGCGCGCCGACAGGGCGGCGGCGACCTCCGCGCGGCAGATCACGTCGGCCAGCGCGAACTGGGCGAGCTGCTGGCGCACGGTCTTGGTCTCGTGGGCGTCGAGGATCGCCAGGTTCACGCCGCGCAGGGCGGCGGCGGCGAGGTCGGCCCCGCAATCGGGTTGCGCGGCATGGACCGCCAGGCTGGCGGCCGCCAGCTGCTCGTAGAGCGCTCCCTTGCCGCGCACGGTCTCCTTCCAGCGGAACATGCCGATGATGTTCTGCTGGATCTCGCTGGTGCCCTCGTAGATCGAGGTGATGCGCACGTCGCGGCGGATCTTCTCGACCATGTACTCGCGGCTGTAACCGTAGCCGCCGAGCGCCTGGATGGCGGCGTCGGCCGCGCGGTTGCCGGCCTCGGTGCACCAGAGCTTGGCCACCGACCCCTCGACCTGCAACGCGGTCTCGCCGGCGTCGATGCGCGCGGCGATCGCCTCGACGTAGGCGCGGCCGGCGCAGAGGTCGATCCAGTGGGGCGCGATGAGCTTCAGCAGGTACCCCTGCTTCTCGACCAGCGGCGTGCCGAACTGGATGCGTTCGCGGCCGTAGCGCAGGGCGCGGTCGAGCGCCCCCTGGCCGCCGCCGAGGCCGAAGGCGCCGACCATCAGGCGGGTGTAACCGAAGACGGCGTTGGCCTGCTTGAGGCCCTCGCCCTCGACGTCGCCGACCAGGTTGGCCGCGGGCACCACGACGTCCTCGAGGATCACCGCCGAGGTGTTCGAGGCGCGGATGCCGTGCTTCTCCTCGTGCTTGCCCGCCGAAAGGCCCGGCGTGCCCTTCTCCACGACGAAGAACGACGGCCCGCCCGGTGTCTTGGCGAGGATCGTGTAGAGGTCGGCCACGCCGCCGTTGGTGATCCACTGCTTGACGCCGTTGAGCCGGTAATGGGTGACCACGCCGTCGGGGCCCGTGATCGGATCGGCGACCGTCTTGAGGGCGGCCACGTTGCTGCCCGCCTCGGGTTCGGTCACGCCGTAGGCGACGATCAGGCCCTGCGCGATGCGCGGCAGCCAGTGGGCCTGCTGGGCCGGTGTGCCGCCGACCAGGATGGGGTCGGTGCCCAGGCAGATCGCCAGGAACGCGGTGGCCACGCCGAGGTCCACCGCCGCCATCTCCTCGCTCACGCGGCAGATGTCGCGCGCGCCGCCGCCGAGTCCCCCGGCCGATTCGGGCAGGAAGATCAAGTGCAGGCCGACCTCGGGCGACAGCAGCTTGTGGATGAGGTCGAGCGGGAAGATGTCCTTCTCGTCCAGCTCGAGCACCCGGGCGTCCGGCAGCTCGCGCTGCACCACCTGCCTGAGCGTCTGCACCACCATCTCGGTCATCTCGGGAGACAGTCCGGCGGAACGGGTCATGCGGCGATCCTCCGTGCGGTTGAGGCGGCGGGCCTGCCCGCCGCGCTTGGCGTCGGCTCAGGGCAGGTGGATCTGCCCGCGCCCGACCAGGACGCAATGGCCGCCGACGTGGATGTCCACGGCGCGGCCGGCTTCGATGGCCGCCTCGACGAAGAGGCGGCTGGGTCGACCCATCTCCAGGCCCTGCTCGCCGATGAAGGCGAGCCGTTCGGTGGCGCGGGCCAGGCGGTGCTTGACCAGGTAGGCGGCCAGCGCGCCGAAGGCGGCGCCGCTGGCGGGGTCCTCGGGAATGCCCAGGTGCGGCGCGAACATGCGGCAGTGCACGAGCGCCCCGGCCGTCTCGGTCTCGAAGGTGAACAGAAAGAGGTCGCCGAAGCCGAGGTCGCGCGCGATGGCGTCGGCCTCGGCCTTGCGCAGCGATGCGCGCCGGACCGCGGCGAGCGATCCGACCGGCACCACGTGGATCGGCAGCCCGGTGGAGATGATCTCGCAGGGCAGCCCGGTGATCGCCAGTTCGCCTTCCTCCAGGCCGAGGGCCCGCGCGACCTTGCCGCGATGGTAGTACTCGCCCAGGTAGGACGGCGCGTCGTGGCGCAGGCTGTAGATCAGGCCGTGATCGGTCTGCCGCGTGACCACCTGGTAGTGGCCGGTTTCCAGGTCCCAGGTGAAGGGCGCCTCGTGGTCGGTCGGCCGTCGTTTGGCGAGCACGTCCAGCGCATAGGTGGCGCCCAGCAGCGAATGTCCCGCGAACGGCAGTTCCACCTGAGGCGTGAACACCCGCAGGCGCCCCCGGTTGCCGCCAGGTGGCGGCGCTCCCAGCAGGAACGCCGTTTCGCCCGGACCCATCTCCCTTGCCAGGCGGTGCATCAGGCCGGGCGTCAACCCGTCGCCGCCCGCGAAGACGGTCAGCCGACTGCCGCCGAAGGCGCGGTCGGTGAACACGTCGATGAGCAGGAAATCCAGCTTCGTCACGGGTCTGAGCACCTCGCGCCGGCAATACTACACGTCGGTCGCAGATCGGAGCGCAAGCATAGAGGCTCACGGCGTGGCTGACAAGAGCCGGGACACGACCGCCGGCAGGATCACACGAGCAGGACGGTGGCCACGGCATGGTCGTGCTCGTGGCTGAGCGTGACCAGGGCGCGCCTGGCGCCGACGGCGTCCAGGGCCTTCTGCGCCGCTCCATGCAGGCGCAGCGTCGGCGCGCCGGACGGCGACCGGATCACCTCCACATCGCGGTAAGGCACCCCGGCGGCGTGCGGCCCGAGGGCCTTGACGAAGGCCTCCTTGGCCGCCCAGCGCGCCGCGAGGCCGGCCATCGCCGCGGCGCCGGTCCGCGCGAGCACCCGCTGCTCGTCGGGCCGGAAGACCCGATCCAGGAAGCGCGGACCGTGCCGTTGCACCAGGCCGGCGATGCGGGCGACGCTGACGATGTCGGTGCCCAGGCCATGAACGGTCATGCCAGCTCCCGGCGCGCCGCCGCGCTCAGTAGGCGCCCTTGCGTTCGATCACCGCCGGCAGGGTGCGCAGCAGGATCTCCAGCTCGTAACGCAGGCTGCGCCGGCGCACGTACTCGCGGTCGAGTTCCATCCACTCGTCGAAATCGAGCTGGCTGCGGCCGGACACCTGCCACAGGCACGTCAACCCCGGCCGGGCCAGCAGCCGCAACGCCTGTGGCGGCGAGTACTCGGCGACCTCGGCCGGGATCTGCGGCCGCGGACCCACGATCGACATGTCGCCGACCAGCACGTTCCAGAGCTGCGGGAACTCGTCGAGGCTGCTGCGTCGCAAGAAGCGGCCGACGTTCGTGATGCGTGGGTCGTTCTTGATCTTGAACGCGGCGCCGCAGAACTCGTTGAGGTGCGCCAGCTCCTGTTTGCGCTCTTCGGCGTCCACGGTCATCGAGCGGAACTTGTAGCAGCGGAAGAGTTTGCCCCGTTGGCCGACACGCACCTGCAGGAACAGGACCGGGCCCCTGCTCTCGAGCTTGATCATCGCCACGATCAGCGGCAGCAGGGGCAGCAGCAGGCCCAGGCCGGACAACGCGCCGACAAGGTCGACCAGGCGCTTGACGACGCGGTAGACCGAACCCAGCGGCCGATCGTAGCCGGCCTTGACGTCCGCGATGAAGGCGTCGTACCCGCCGCGATCGTCGTAGAAATTGCCCAGGCTCATGGCGCCGACTCCGCCGCCGGCCGCCGGCGCCAGAGATCGACCGCGACCTGCGGGCCGCTGTGCACGCGTTCGAGCGTGCCGGCGCGGGCGAGCGCGCCGGGCAGCAGGTGGCGCGGGTCGACGTCCCAGGTTCGCGCCCAGACGATCCAGGCCTCGTCCAGTCCCGCCAGCCGCCGCGCCACGATCGCGTCGGCGGCCGCAGGATCGGCCGGCCGCGGCTCGCCGTAGAGACCGATCACCGGACTCGTGCCTCGCCAGTAGTGGCGGACCACCGGGCCGACGGCCGGCACCAGCAGCGGCCGATCCGAACCGGGCATCGCGGTGATCGCCGCGACCGCTCCCCGCACGTCCTCCTTCGCGTGCCGGGCGTCGTGGAAGTAAGCGCCCAGCGACACCAGGCTCAGCACGCAGAGGGCGCCGGCCAGCAGCCCGCGCCCGCGCGCGGGCAGGCCGGCGATGCCCGCCGCCGCGATCGCCAGCACCCAGGGGAACGCGGTCGCGAGGTAGCGCACGTTGAACGGCTTGACGTTGCGGGCCGCGAGCAACACGACCACCACGATCGGCACCGCGATCCAGAGCAGCAACCAGGCCCGCGACCGACCCAGCCGGCGCGCGCCGAACAGCAGGGCCGCGGCGGCCACGAGGCCTCCCGCGGCCACCAGCGGGGCGTGTTCTCGGACCATCGCCAGCCGATCGGGTGCGTGCAGTTCGGTGAGCGACGGCCCGAGCGTGAACCCGTAGAAGAACGCGTGGCCCGAGAACGGCAGCGCCCAGAGGCTGAACGTCGTGTCGCCGCGCAACGCCTCGCCCGTGTCGACGCCCGGCACGACGCGTCCCAGTTCCCAGATGCCGGCCGCCGCGAGCAGCCACGGCGACGCCAAGGCGACGCCGCCGCCAAGCCCGATGCCCCAGCGCAGCCACTGGCCCGCCTGCCAAGGCCGCGCGGCGACCAGCACGGTCAGGCCGAACGCGACCAGCAAGATGAGGAAAGAATTGTTGCTGGTGATGCCGGCCGCGACCAGCAGGGCCAAGAGGAGCATGCGACCGAGCGTCGCGCCGCGCCTGACCGCGGCCTGCATCACGAGGCCCGCCAGCACGGCGAACAGGATCACGAAGCTGTAGCCGCGCCCTTCCTGGGCGTACCAGACGGCGAACGGGCTGAGCGCCATCAGCAAGGCGGCCAGGCGTCCCGCCATGCGGTCCCAAAGACGGGCGACGAAGGCCCCGAACAGCGGCACGACCGCGATGCCGGCCAACGCGGCCGGCAGGCGAAGCACGACGTCGGCCTCGTGCCAGCGCACGAGCGGCCACAACACGGCCGGATACAGCGGCCCCTGGTAGGCCAGGCGCATGATCTCGCCGAAGCTCAGACCATGGTCCGGCGTGACGAGGTTCCAGGTCATGACCTCGTCGATCCACAGCGACATGCCGTCCAGCCGCCACAGACGCAGCAGGGCGGCCAGGGCGGTGACCAGGACCAGGTATCCGGCACCGCAGCCGCCCGAGCCTCGCTCCCGGACGCTGGCCCAGCCCTCCGGCGGCACCAGGGATCCGCCGGCGGTGGCGCCGCTGCCGACCCGTTCAGTCACGATCGGCCTCGTCCGTCTGGCCGGGATCGTGCTGAACGAGCGTGGCCACGATGGAGCCGACCGGCAGGCGCGTGGTCATCCGCACCGGCAGCCGCCGCTGGTCGGCCGTCAGGTAGATCATCAGCTCGCCCTCGTGCTTGAAGAGCCCGTCGCCCAGCATCACCGGCTGGATCGCGAAGCAGTCGACCGTGCCGAGGACCGAATCGACGGCCTGCCGGCGATGGACGATGATCCGCATGTCGTAGGTCTTGCGGCTGTCGTGCACGGTCAAGAATACATCACGGCCGACCTCGAGGTCCAGCATGCGCACGTAGTAGAATGCGGACAGCACGTCGTGCACGCCGGGAGCGATCTCGTACTGCTTGCCGTCGTGATAACGGGCCAGGCCGGCCTCGTGGTCGAAGACGATCTCCTCGGTGCGCTTGAAGGTGCCTTCGCGCAGCCGTTTCATGAAGTAGCGGCTGAACAGGCCGTCGCGGTCGGTGTAGCTGACGACCTTGTCGCGCACGCGGTAGATGCCCGAGAAGAAGCGGTTGCTGCTCGCGGTGCTCTCGATCCGGTAGCAGGGTTGATCTTGGAACGTCACCGTGCCGGCCACCTCGAGCGTGCCCTCGCCCGCGTTGACCAGCCCGTAGTCGAGCGAAAAGACCAGGCGTTCGCCGACTCTGAACGGCGGCCGCTCGAGCCGCGTCAAGGCGGCGGCATCGCCGTCGTTGACGGGCGAAGCGCCGGCCGCGAGGCCCGCCATCAGGGCCAGGACCAGGGCCGGCCCACTCGCACGCGCCGCCATCCGTCGCCGACCGATCCCGCTGCGCAACGTCATGATGTCTCCTCGTTCTCGAGCCCCGATCCTCTCGCCGGACGGCGCGCCGTCGCGGCGAGCAAGCGTTGCACCACCGGCGCGACCTCGCCGGCGGGCAGGTCGTCGAGGCACGGATGGCCGGCGACCGGACACACGGTGAGGTCGCACGGCGCGCAGGGCACGCCTCTGGTGACAGCAACATGCCGCGGGTCGGCGGGGTTCCATCCCCTGGGGTCGGTGGGGCCGAACAACGTCACCGTCGGCACCCCGAGCAGGGCCGCCAGGTGGCGCGGTCCGTTGTCGGTGCCGACGCAGACCGCGCACCGGCTCAGCAGATGCGCCAGTTCCGGCAGGGTCGTCGGCGGGGCGAACCGTGCCTGCGGCGCCTCCGCGCGCAGGGCGGTCGCGAGCGCCTCGTCGCCTGGACCGCAGATCAGCACCGGCACGACCCCGGCACCGTCGAGCGATCGCCAGAGCGCGGCCGCCTCGCGCGCCGGCCAGGCTTTGGCCGCCCACGTCGCGCTGAAGACCAGCGCCGCCAGCGGGCGGCCGTCGGTCGGAAGCGTGGCCAGCCAGTCTCGATAACGATCGCCCAGCCCGCGGGAGGAGAACGACGACGCGGCGCCCGGCCGCCAGGGCGGCGGGTCGAAGCCCAGCGCCCTGAGCGGGTCGAGGAAGGCCTCGCCGGCGAACTGGACCACCGGCCGATCCTCGCGGCGGTTGCGAGGCACCCGCAGGTTGTAGGCCCAGCGCCGGCGCGGCAGGTCGTACCCCACCCGCAGCGGCGCGCCCGACAGCGCCGTCCACAGCGCCGTGCGCGGGCTGCCGAGATAATCGAGCACGAGGTCGTAGTTCTCGGCCCGCAGGAGCGTCCACCACGGCTGGCGCGACGGCGGCGACGGCGGCCACGGGAGCACGCGCAGGCCCTGGGCGAGGTCGGCCAGCAAGGGCACGAACGGGCGGTCGATCACGAGGTCCAGCCGGGCGCCACTAAACGCGGCCGCCAGCTGCCAGACCGCCGGCAGCGTGACCATCGCATCGCCAAGTCCCTTGCGCCGGATCACGAGGATCTTGCGTGGTGGCGTGCGGAGCTTCACGTCACCGGGCCTCCGGCAAGGAGCCGGCGGACCGCCCCGTGGACCGCCGCCGGTGACAGATCCGGCAGGCAGACGAAGGCATCGCAGTCGTGCCGATGGCAGGGGTGGCAGGTCGGGCGCGTGGCCAGCACCCGGTAAGGGCCGAGCGTCTCGTACGGGAACCACAGCGCCGGATCGGTGGGCCCGAACAGCGCGACCGTCGCGACGCCCATCGCCACGCCGGCGTGCATGATGCCGCCGTCGACGCTGACCAGCAGCCGTGCGGCCGCGACCACCCCCAGCGCCTCGCGCAGCGGCAGTCCGGGCAGGACCGCGACGCCGGCCGCGGCGAGCGGATGGCCGGCGGCCGTCGCGCCCGGCGCCCCGAGCACGACCACCGCATGGCCATCGCCGCGCAGCTTGCCCGCGAGGTCGAGCCAGTGCCGCTGCGGCCACGCCTTGGTCGGCCAGGTGGCCGTGGGGGCCAGCAGCGTGAAGCCGCCCGGGCCGACGCCGGCTCCGGCGAGCAGCGCCTGGACCGGCGGCGAGAGCGGCGGCCGCGCGACCTGCGGCGCGAGGTCGCCGGGCTGGAACGTGTCGACGAACCAGTCGACAAACCGGCGGCCGTCCGCGTGACGGAGCGGCTGCAGGCGCGCGAGGTGCTCGCCGAGGCCGCCTTGCGCCCGCGCGAACAGCTGGGGCGCGTCGGCGACCGACGGCGACGGGACGAGGTGCGTGTAGAGGCGGCGCCGGTAACCGCGCGGCTCGCCGCCGATGCGCGCGGGCACGCCGGCCATGCGCAGCAGCCACGCGCTGCGCGGGTTGAACAGCAGATCGACGGCGAGGTCGTACCGCGCCCGGCGCAGGCGCGCCACCGAACCCAGGGTGCCGGCCGACGCGCCGGGCTGCAACCCTTGCCCGACCGGGCGTCGGGCCTGGGCATCGCGGCCGGTGCGGCGTACCGCCAGGGCGTGCACGTTCGCAAGCAGCGGGTGGCCGTCCAGCAGCGGCGCGTACGCCGCCTCGCAGAGATAATCCAGCTGCAGCGCCGGATCGCCGCGTCGCAACGCCGCCAGCAGGACCGTGGACATCGCCACGTCGCCGAGGTATCGCAGGCGCGTGATCAGGACCCGTCGCAGAGGCCGCCCGTCCAGGAGCCAGCTCAAGCGCGCGCCTCCGCGAGGATCGCCGCGACCGCCGCCGCGAGGTCGTCGACGATCAGCACCTCGCGGCGGTCGCCCAGCTTCTCCGCTTGTTGCGACCCGTAGCCGGTGCGCACGAGGACCGGCCGCAGCCCCGCGCCACGCGCGAGGTCGACATCCGAGACCTTGTCGCCGATCATCCAGGCCCGCTGCGGATCCCACAGGAACGACGTCGCCGCCTCTTCGAGCAACCCCGGGCGAGGCTTGCGGCACGCGCAGCCGTCGCTGGGCGCGTGCGGGCAATAATAGAACGCGTCGAGGGCGCAACCCAGGTCGGCGAGAGCAGCGGTGAACCGGCGCATCACCGCCGCGAAGGCCTCGGGCGCGATGCGACCGCGGCCGAGGCCCGACTGGTTGGACACGCCGATCAGCAGGAAACCCGCCTCGCGCGCCCGAGCGAGGGCCGCGGGCACGCCCGGCAGGAACTCGACGCCGGCGGGATCGCTCAGGTAGTCCTTCTCCACGAGCAGGACGCCGTCGCGGTCCAGGAACAGGACCGGACGATCCAGGGCACCCGCGCGCGCGCCGCCGGACGGGGCGGACCACCGGGTCATGGCGACCGCTCCGGCGACGGCGCGGCCAACAGCGCGTCGAGCCGGGCCAGCACGGCGTCGGCGCCGAGCGTGTCCAGGCAGAAGACCGGCTGGTTGCAGGTGCTGCGATAACACGGCTGGCAGGCAAACCCGGTCGCCGTGATCGCGGCGGCACGCGGCCCGCGCGGCCCGGTCCAGGTCGGGTTGCTCGACCCGAACAGGCCGAGCGTCGGCACGTCCAGGGCCGCCGCGAGGTGCATCACGCCGCTGTCGTTGCCGATGAAGGCGGCCGAGGACTTCAACAGCGCGGCGAGGTCGATCAGGGTCGTGGCGCCGACGAGATCGATCACCGCGGCCGGGCCCGGGGTCTCGCCGCGCCAGGGCAGGTCGGCCGTCCGCCGGCGCAAGTCCTGGACGATGGCCGCCGCGGCGGTGTCGCCCACGATCGCCACGCGCACGCCACGCCCGGCGACCGCCAGCTGCAGGAACTCGGCCACCCTCGCCGCCGGCCAGTTCTTGGCCGGGCCGAAGGTGGCGCCGGGCGCGATGACCCACAAGGGCGGGCCGGCGCCGAGCAGGGTGGGCGCCAGGTCTTTCAGACCCGGCAACCGCGGCCAGGGCGCCGCTGCGGCGACCGGTGGCGCAGGCACCCCGAGCGCTTCCAGGAGCACGAGGCCGAGCCGACGCAGCTCGTCGCCGTGATGCAGGCGGCCGCGCGGCTGCAGCGGCACGAGCGGCAGGGTGAGCAAGGGGCCCCGGCCGTCGCGGCGTTCGCCGATGCGGCGCGGGATGCGCGCGAGCCACGCCACCAGCGCGGTCCGCAACGATGGCGGGCAGATGACGACCGAGCCGGCGCCGGTCGCGCGCCACTCGGCCGCCAGGCGGCCGACGCCTCGCAGCCCGGCGTGCACGCCCGTGCGTTCGTAGGTGATCACCTGGTCGAGCCGCCCATCGTGGCTGATCAGCGGCGCCCAGCGGCGCCTGACGCACGCGGTGACCCGCAAGCGGCGACCCTGAGGGTCGCGCGCCTCGACCAGCAGGTCCACCAGCGGCATCGCCATGACCAGATCGCCGAGCCAGTTCGGCAACACGACGAGCACATGCTCGCCCCGGGCGCCGCGGGTGCTCATGCCCCCGGGGCCGGCAGCGGGTTGGCGGCAGGATCCCCGCTCGGCGTCGCGGCGACACCCGGTTGCTCGCCGCGGGCACGGACCCGCGTGACCGCGCCGATCAGGTCGCCGACCTCGATCCGCTCCCCGCGGGTGACGCGCAGGACCTCGCAGCGCGGCCGCGACCGGGGTTCCCAGCGCGGCGCGACCTGCTCGCCGAACAGACCGAGCGCCGGCACGCCCTCGGCGACGGCGACGTGAAACAGGTCGGTGTTGCCCGCCAGGAAGAGGTCGCACTGGCAGAGCAGGAGGACCGTGTCCAGGATCGTGTCCCGGTTGAACGCGGGCGGGATCGGCGAGGTGAGGCCGGCCTCGAACTGCCGGCGACGCTCGGCACCCGACGGGCCGCTCAACGGCAGGATCCGGCAGCTCAGCTGACTCTTCAGCTGCTGCACGAGGTACAGCAGGTTCTCCTTCGACAACGCCCGGCCGTCCATGTCCGGTCCGGGGTCGACGCCGACGAGCAGTTCGTCGGGGCGAGGCTTGTTGAAGTGCACGAGCTGCGCCACCTGGCGCAGCTTGTCGGCAGGCAGCGGCCAGCTCGTGCGCAAGCGTCCGGTGGGAAGTCCCAGCAGCGGCGCCAGCACGGTCGGCCGATCGCCCGGGTACAGTTCGGTCTGCGGCGTCTGCCGCAGTTCCAGGTTCACCGCCGGCCAGCTGCCGGCGTGTGATGGCCCGTACCGCAGCGCGGCCCCGCTGGCCAGGCCGAGGGCCTCCAGCGTCGAGGTCGGCGCGTCGGAAACGACGAAGCTCACGTCGTATCGCGCCGCCGCCAGCGTGCGTTGCAGGTTGCGGGCAGCCGGTTTCCAGCCGCTCGAAAGCTGCTTCTCGTTGTAGACCATCACCTGGCGCGCCAGCCCGCTCGGCACGACCAGAGGCGCCAGTTCCTCCGGCACCAGGAAGTCGAGGCTGGCGCCGGGCCAAGCCCGACGGATGCCGGCCAAGAGCGGCATGTGGAACACGAGATCGCTCAGCGCCGGGCCGGCCAGCACGAGCACGCGCGCGCCGTCGTCGATCTGGCCAGGCACGCGGAACGGTTCTGGCGGTCGCCGTCGTCGCAGGATTTCCTTCAGCTTCTCGAGCACGGATCCTTCCCTTTCGGGCGCCGACCGCGCGCGCCATCAAGGCGCGTCCGGAAACACCGCCTGCCAGACCTGATCGACGTGCGCCACCGGCACGAACTCGATCACCTCGCGGACCTCGGCGGGGATCGCGGCGAGGTCGACCATGTTCGTCTCGGGCAGGATCACCCGCCGCACGCCGACGCGATGCGCCGCGAGCACCTTCTCCAGAAGGCCGCCGATGGCCAGCACCTGACCGGTCAGCGTCATCTCGCCGGTCATCGCGGTGCGCCGGTCCACCGGGCGTTTCAGCAGCAACGAAAGCAAGACCGTGGCCATGGCGATGCCCGCCGAGGGCCCGTCCTTGGGGATCGCCCCGGCCGGCACGTGGATGTGCACGTCGTGCGTGAAGAACGCGGCGTGCTCGCTCTGGCCGCCGAAGCGGCTGCGGAGGTAGCTGAACGCCGCGGTCGCGGACTCCTGCATCACGCTGCCCAGCTGCCCGGTGAGCTTCAGGCTGCCGTTGCCGCCGGGCAGGCTCAGGCCCTCGATGTACAGGATCTTGCCACCCACCGGCGTCCACGCCAGGCCCGTGACCACGCCCGGCGTGGCCCGCCGGCGCAGTCGATCGCCGGTGTAGGTGGCCGGACCGAGGTACGCCTCGAGGTTCTTGACGCCGATGGTGTGCGGCTTGCGCCCCCCCCGCGCCACCTTGCGGGCCGCCTTGCGGCAGACCGCGCCGATCTTGCGCTCCAGCTCGCGCACGCCGGCCTCGCGCGTGTGCTTCTCGATGATCTGCATCAGGCCGGCGTTGGTGAACGTGATCTTCTTGCGGGTCAGACCGTTCTCCGAGACCTGCCGTGGCACCAGGTAACGCCGCGCGATCTGCAGCTTCTCCAGGTTCGTGTATCCGGGCAGCTGGATGGTCTCCATGCGGTCGAGCAGCGGTCGCGGGATGGTGTCCAGCATGTTGGCCGTGGTGATGAACAGGACCTTGGAGAGGTCGAACGGCAACGCCAGGTAGTGGTCGGTGAAGTCGTGGTTCTGCTCCGGGTCGAGCACCTCGAGCAGCGCGCTGGCGGGGTCGCCGCGGAAGTCCTGGCCCAGCTTGTCGATCTCGTCGAGCATGATCAGCGGGTTGTTGGTCCCGCACTCCTTGATGCCGGTGATCAGGCGCCCCGGCATGGCGCCGACGTACGTGCGGCGGTGGCCACGGATCTCGGCCTCGTCGCGCATGCCGCCGAGCGAAAAGCGGAAGAACTTGCGCCCGACGGCCTCGGCGATGCTGCGTCCCAGCGAGGTCTTGCCCACGCCGGGCGGACCCTGCAGGCAGAGGATCGGGCCGCGGTGATCGCCCTTCAGCTTGCGCACGGCCAGGAACTCGAGGATCCGTTCCTTGACGTCGGCCAGGCCGTAGTGGTCGCGCTCGAGGATCTCCTCGGCGCGGGCGAGGTCGAGCTTGTCCTCGCTCGCGTTCAGCCACGGCAGTTCGAGCAGCCAGTCGAGGTAGGTCTTGCTGACGGTGTACTCGCTCGCGCCCGGCGACATGCGCGACAGGCGGTCGAGCTCGCGCGTCGCCGCGGCGCGCACCCGCTCGGGCAGGCGGGCGTCGGCGAGGCGCTCCCGCAGCTCGTCCAGCTCGACCGAGCCCTCGTCCTCGTCGCCCAGCTCGCGGCGGATCGCCTTGAGCTGCTGGCGCAGGTAGTACTCGCGCTGGTCCTTGTCGATCGACTTGCGCACCTTGGTCTGCAGCTGCTGGCCGAGTTCCAGCACGTCCAGCTCGCGCATCACCAGCTTCGTCAGCAACTGCAGGCGCCGCCGCGGCGAGCTCTCCTCGAGGACCTCCTGCTTCTCGGCGACGTCGATGTCCAGGTTGGTCGCGACGAGGTCGGCCAGGCGCCCGGGGTCGTCGATGTTCATCACGACGACCTTCAGCTCGTCGCTGAGGTTCTCGCTGGCGTCGATGATCTTCAGGAAGTTGTTGGCCACGCCGCGCATGTAGGCGAGCGTCTGCGAGTCGTCGTCGTCGTCCTCGAGCACGGGCGAGACGGCCGCGCGCAGGTAGGGCTCCTCCTGCAGGATCGCCTCGATGCGGCAACGCGCGATGCCTTGCCCGAGCAGGCGCATGCTGCCATCCGGAAAACGGAGCATCTTCTGGATGCGCACGGCCGTGCCGACGCGGTAGATCTGGTCGGCTTCGCTCGTCGAGTCGTCGTCGTCCGACGCCGGCTCGTCGTCCGCGGGCGCGTCATCGGAGCCGTCCTGGGCCCGCTGCGCGAACGCGCCGAGGATCTTGTCTCCGGCCAGGCATTCGTCGGCCAGCTTGATCAGGTTCTCGTCGCTCAGCACGAGCGGCACCATCATGTACGGGAAGATCACGGCCTCGCTGATCGGCAGGATCGGCAGGACCGCCGGCAGGGCGGCAACCTGGGTGGCCTGGGCCGGGGAACGGCCGGTGGCGCTGTCGGACATGGGCTGCTTCCTCCGCCGCTCTCAGCGGTCCACGGCGATCTGGCGCCGGCGAGCCTGCCGCGGCTCGCCTTTGCGGAAATTCACGCACAGGAAACCGGCGCGGTAACTGGCGCTGGCGCTCATCGAATCGACAAAAGGCGGCAAGGGGATCCGTCGCACGAACGGTCCGACGTTGATCTCCATCGTGTGGAAGTGTTTACGGCCGGGGTCCGCCGACTCGCCGCGCACGCCGCGCACGACCAGGCTGCTCCCCTCGACCACCACCTCGATGTCGGATGGTTCGAGGCCGGCAAGGTCGATCTGGACGACGAAGCCGTCATCGGTCTCGTAGACGTCCGTCGCCGGTCGCCAGCACAGCTCGGCGTCGGCGGACAGGGACGCTCCCCGCTGGCTGTAGGTCGTCACGAGGATCTCGAAGAACTCGTCCTGCCCGCCCTTGCGGCCGGATCGCGACATGTTCCGCCTCCTGCGGCCCGGCGCTCGCGCTTCTGCTTGCGAGGCCTGCCGGCAACTCTAACCGGCGTCCCGGCAAGCGTCAACCGGCGCCTGGGCGGCCGGCGGTCAGAATCGGCGCAACACCCCGACGACCACGCCCTGGATCTGGACACGTTCCTCATCGAACTCGAGCGGTTGCATGGCCGGGTTGGCGGGCACCAGGCGGATCACGGCGCCGCGGCGCTGGTACTGCTTGACCGTGGCGCTCTCGCCGTCGACCAGGGCGATGACGGTCTCGCCGTTGCGCGCCGTTTCGCGCTCCTCGACCACGACGACGTCCCCGTCGCGGATCTGCTCGTCGATCATCGAATCGCCCTTGACGCGAAGCGCGAACGTGCGTTTGCGGCCTAGCCAGGCCTCCGGCAGCACCAGTTCTTCGGCTTCCGGCAGCACCTCGATCGGCAGGCCGGCGGCCACGGTGCCGAGCAGCGGCACGGCGACCGCGCGCGCGCCTCGCACGGCCTCCTCGACCGGCGCCAGGTCGCGGCTGGCGTTGCGACGTTCACGGCGCAGGTAGCCCTTGCTGACCAGATGGCTGACGTGTTTGTGCACCGTCGCCGGGGAGGACAGGCCGAAACGTTGGCCGATCTCCTGCAGGGTGGGCGCGTAGCCGTGCTCCTGGCGGTGATCACGGATGAACTCGAGGATCTCGGCCTGCCGACGGGTCAGGGACATGGCGACCTCCAGGAAACAACGACCGCGATGCGCAAGGTAACGACGGCGTTGCCGACGCCCCGAGCCATCGGCCTCCAGGTGCCGGTTCGCTACCTGTTCGCCAATGTAGGCAAAAGCGTGGCGAATGTCCAGCGCTATCGGGCGGGCGGCACCAGCCGCCCGGGCGGCGCGTCATGGCGCCTCGTCCCGTTGTTCATCAAGTCGCGCACCTCGGCGAGGGTCGGCAATCCGAGCCGGCCGCCCCAGTCGCGGCACTTGAGCGCCGCGACCGCCGCGCCGAAATCGAGGCCGTCCGGCCAGTCGTCGCCGCGCAGGCGGGCGAAGGCGTAGCCGGCATGGAACGCATCGCCGGCGCCGGTCGTGTCGCGCACCGCCACCTCGTAGGCCGGCACGTGGAACGCTGCCTGCGGCGGCTCGACCGCCAGCGCCAGCACCCCCGCGGCCCCGTACGTCGCGGCCACGCGGCCGCGCACGATCGACTGCAGGCGTCGCAGCCCCATCTCCGGCTCCACGCAGCCGGTGAACGCCGGAACGAACGACGACGACGCGATGACATCCGTGCAATGCGGCAACAGCTCCGCGGTGCCCGGACGGACCGAACCCGCATCCAGCACCACCGGCAAACCCCTCGAGCGTGCTCGTTGCGCGAGGCTCGCGGCAACCAGCGGCTCGTGGCCGTCGCAATAGAGAAGGTCGTAATCATCGAGCCAGGCCGGGTCGACCTCGCCCATCGCCAGCGGCGGCAGACCTCCCCTCGACCAGAAGATCGTGCGGGCCGCCGCTGCCGGATCGACCAGGATCACGGCCCGCGCCGAGGGGAAACCCGGCCTGATGACGCACCGCGCGAGGTCCACCCCGGCGGCGTCCAGCTCGCGCCGCTGCAGGGCCGCTCCTTCGTCGTCCCCGAAGACCGTCACCAGCGACACGTCGGCGCCCAGTCGCGCCAGGCACACCGCGGCGGTCGCGGCCGGTCCGCCGCCGCCGATCAAGATGCCGGCAACCTCGTGCTTCGTGTCGGTGTGAGGCAGGCCGCCGGCGTCAACCGTGATGTCCAGGGCGTTGTAGCCGATGACGAGGACACGCACGCGCATGCTCCTGGCAGTGCCGGCCTTGCCTTGCACGCCGGCGTCGTGGTAGCGTCGGCACCGCGACGCCCGCCGGGGCGCGCGACCCGAAAGGACACCACGATGTCAGAATGCATCTTCTGCCGGATCGCCGCCGGAGAGATTCCGTGCAACGCGGTTTACGCGGACGCCGATATCCTTGCGTTCCGGGACCTGCACCCGCAAGCGCCGGTGCACGTGCTGCTGATCCCGCGGCGCCACATCGCCGCCATGACCGACCTCGCGGCATCCGACGCCGACCTGATCGGACGGCTGCAGGTGGCGGCCGCGCGCGTGGCGGCCGACCTCGGCCTGGCGGAGTCCGGCTATCGCCTGGTCATCAACTGCGGGCCCGACGGCTGCCAGACGGTGCCGCACCTGCACCTGCATCTGCTGGGCGGCCGCCAGTTCGGCTGGCCGCCCGGCTGATCGACCCGCACCCAGTCGGTGCGGACGCCCGCGGGTCTGATCTAGAGGCCGTAGACCCCGCGCGCGACCCACTTGATCCGCTCGCTCATCGAGATCGTGCGTCGCAGGACGTTGGCGAAGTTCGCGCTGCGGCTGGCCACGAGCTGCCCCTCGACGATCGTCGCGAGCAGTTCCTGGAACGGCATCGGCGAGCCATGCTGTTCCAGAACGCCGACGACGACATCTTCCAGCTTCACACGCGGCTCGGCGCCGGCCGTTGTCGCGGCAGTCCGCCGCCGTGCAGGCTTCGCCGCGACGTTCCGGGACGCCTTCTTGGCGACCTTCTTCGTGGACTTCTTCGCCGACTTCTTGGTCGATTTCTTGGCCGACTTCTTCGCGGACTTCTTCGTGATCTTCTTCTTGGCCTTCTTCGCGCGCGCGCCACCGGTCGACTCCGCCGGGCTCGCCGCGGCGCTGGCCGCACCCTTCTTCGCCGCTCGCTGACGCGTGGCCTTCTTGCGCTTCTTCGCCACCACCTTGCCGGTTCGCGCCGCCGTCTTGGCCCGACCCCTCACCGTCGCGCCGAGCACGCCGGCCAGCCTCGCTTCCACCTCTTCCAGTTCCCGGCGCAGTTCGTCCCGCCTCTGCTGCAACGCCTCCAGCTCCTCTTTCGCCGCCAGCAGGTGCTGAAGATCGTCGCGACTCAACTGGGACAGCAGTTTCTGCAAATCGGCTGACATGGCAGCTCCCTGGTTCAGGTAATATTACCTCCATGCAACAACCGTAATGCCGGGAGGAACCAGCGTCAACAGATGCTTGTCATAGATATTACCGGACCTCGCCGGGATCCTGCCAACGACGGTCCGCGGGCGGGATCCACCACTCGGCCAGGTTGTTCAACGGCGACAGCATGTGTGGCCGCACGTCCCGCAAACGCCGGCTGTGGACCACGAGCTGCCGCGGATAGTAGAGCACCGCCGCCGGCTGATCCGACGCCAGCTCCTCTTGCAACGCGTACCAGATGGGCAGGCTGTGCTCCCGCTCCGGTTCATTGAGCGCCGCGTGCAAGAGCGAATCGACGCGCGCATTGGCGTAACCGCCGAAGTTGAAACGGTCGGTGGCGCCGGAGCCGACGAGCGCCGTCGGATCCGCGTACAGGTTCGCCTGGAACTCGCCGAGGTACGCGTCGAAGCGACCCGTGCGCAGGAACTCCAGCGCCGTGCCCAGTTCCATCGCCCGCAACGCGACCGCGACGCCGACCGCCCCGAGGTTCTGGCTGACGAGCGCGGCGCCGTGGTCGCGTTGCGCGTCCCCTCCCCTGTAGATCACGTCCAGGCGCAAGCTCTCGCCATCGCGCTCGCGCACCGACGCCGCGGCCGGCAAGCGCCAGCCTGCGGCCTCGAGCAGCGCGCGCGCCGAGTCGGGCCTGTACGGATCGGCCTGCAGCTGAGGGTGGTGGTTCCAGAGCACGGGTGGCAGGTACGACGCCGCCGGGCGGGCGTACCCACCGAGCAGGTCGCCGACGAAGCGCTCGCGATCGAGCGCCAGCGACAGGGCTCGTCGCACCTCCGGTTGCCGGAGCGTCGGCCGCCGCACGTTCCACAGCAGGAACCCGAAGACGCGCCCATCGACCTCGACCACCGAGAGGTCGGAGCGCTGCCGCAGACGCCGCGCGGCGTGGTGCGGCACATCGAAGACGAGGTCGACCTCGCCGGCTTCCAGGGCCAGGATGCGCGCGGTCTCGTCCGGCAAGATGCGCAGCACCACCCGACGCAATCGGGGCGCCTGGCCGCCGTAGCGAGGATTCGGCTCCAGCTCCAGCTGCTGCCCGGGCTGCCAGGCGACCAGCCGGAACGGCCCCGAGGCGAGCGGCGCGCGATTGAGCGGCCATTGCGCGACCGCGCCCGGGTCGAGGTCGCGCACGCGATGGGCCGGCAAGATGGCGTGCGCCGTCGCCTGCACCGGATCGGCCTGCGGGCGAACGAATTCGTAGCGCACCGTCTCCGGATCCGGCGCGCTGACCCGCGTGACGGCCCGCAACAGGTCGGCGCGCGGGCTGGCGACGCGCGGGTCCTTCAGAAGTTCGCAGGACAGCCGCACGTCCTCGCTCGTCAACGGTTCGCCGTCCTCCCAGGACCACGGCCGCAGCGTGTAGGTGATCGACAGGCTGTCGGGCGCGGCCGACCAGCGTTCGGCGATCTCGGGATACCAGCGCTGGTCTTCCCCCATCTCCACGAGGCTCGCCTGCACGAGGGCCAGCACCATGCCGGCGACGGCCGAGGTCCGCGTCAACGAATTCAGCACGTCCGGCTCGTCCGGCAACGCGATCACCGCCGTGCCGCCGAAGACGGGTCGGCCGGAGTCGTTCTCGAGCCCGACCGGATGGGTGGCGGTCGGGTGGTGCCGGACGCGGTCGAGCCCGAAGAACGCCAGAGCCAGACCGACCAGCACGAGCACCGCCAGCGCCAGGCGTCGGGACGAGCGCGGCCGCGGTGCGGTCCTGGTCCTCTGATCGGTCGTCATGTTCGTCACCCGCCCGTTCGCCCGGCCGCCGGCGGCCCGGCCGGCCAGGTCGTCCCTCAACTGGACGCATCCGTCTACCTTCTACACCAACTCCGTCCACCACGGAACCGGTATCTGGCGGCAGACGACGAAGCCCCGGCCGCTGCCGGCCGGGGCTTGATCGTCGCGTGGCCGCCCGGGCGGCCGCTTGTCACTTGACGAGCGAGAGCTTGAACGTCTGGCTGGCCGCGCCCTGCCGCGCCTGCACGAAGTAGACGCCGCTGGCCTGGCCGCGCCCGGAGTCGTCGCGGCCGTCCCAGCTCAGCTCGTGCCAGCCGGGGGCGGCCGGTCCGCCGTGCAACTCGCGCACCCGGCGACCGCGAAGGTCGAAGACAGCCACGTCGAGGCGGGCGTCAAGGCCCTCGGCAACGTAGAACCGCAACGTGGTCGTGGGGTTGAAGGGGTTCGGGAACGGCGGCAGCACCGTGAACGCGCGCGGAACGGTCGGTTCATCGGCGACCGAGGTCGGGCTGACGAGCGGGGCGACGCCGGTGCGCTGGACATCGCCCTGGAACGTCGGCCAGGGCACGTTGCGGGGATCGTACGGGAACGGCATGTCCCAGACGTGCAGCAACCGGTCCCAGCTGCCGTACACGATGTTGATGCGGCCGTCGCCGTTCAGGTCGCAGAGGGTCGGGGTCGCGCGCGGGAAGCTCGAGAGCCGGATCGGGAACCCGTTGACCGGCGTGCCGTCAGCCTTCAGCGCGCAGATCAGGTCCGGGGTCTCCATGTTGTCGTTGCCGATCGGCTGGATGATGTCGGGCACGCCGTCGCCGTCGATGTCGCCGACGACGGGGCTGCCCTCGGTGCTGGCCGGCAGCAAGACGGGCCAGCCGGGCAGCAATTGGCCCGAGGTGCCGGCCTGGTCGTTGGTGCTCACCACGGCCATGTACAGCGTCGTCGAATTCACGTTGATCGGACAGAGGATGTCCAGGAAGCCGTCGCCGTTGAAATCGCCGACCGCCGGGCTCGGTCCCGGATCGAGCGTCGAGGTGACGCCGAGGCTCTTGGGGAATCCGGTATATAACGTCCCGTCCGCGTGGACCACGAACAATCGGCCGCCGGTGGTGTAGAAGATGATCTCCTTCTGACCGTCCTGATCGACGTCGGCGATGGCGGGACTGCAGAGGATCGCCTCGGTCCCGGTGCCGATGGGGAAGGGATGCCGCTGGGTGCCGTCGTAGCGGTAGGCTTGCAGGCCATTGGTGCTGTTGGCGTAACGGGTGCCGAAGATGATCTCGCAGGCGCCGTCGCCATCGAGATCGAACAACGCCGGCGACGAGTATCCCCAGCTCTCGGTCCGCACCACGAACACGCCATCGGTCGCGGGGTTGTTGTCGCCGTCGCGCAATTCGGTGCCGTCGCGGCGCCAGACGAACGTCCGGCCGCCGGTGTCGTTGACCACGACCTCGTTGTGGCCGTCTCCGGTCACGTCGCCGATGGCCGGCGTCGCCCAGTTCCAGGAGTCCCGCAGCGTCCGCGGCCAGCCCGGCAACAGGCTGCCGTCCTTGCGATAGGCGTAGATCTTACGGGCGAGCAGGCGCTCGCTGACGACGATCTCGAGGCCGGCGATATCGTCGAGATCGCCGAGCGCCACACCGGACGGCTCGAACTGGCCCTGGATGTTCGTGAATGGACCGGTAGTCTGGGCATTATCGTCGCCGTCAAGCAATTCGGTGCCGTCCGCGCGCCAGACGTAGACTTCGTCCGAGGCGAGCACGATCTCGAGCTGGCCGTCGCCGGTCACGTCGCCGACCGCCAGATGCCCGCTCGTCTGCAGCTGGAACGGCAGCGGGAAATTCGTCAGCTCGGCCGGCATCGTGCTCTGGAACACCACCGGGGAGAGGCCGCCTTCGATCATGAACGTGTCGACGGCCGCGATCCGGTACCAGTACGGGGCGAGTTGCTGCAGCCCCCGGTCCTCAAAATACGACGTGCGCATGAGGAGGTCCGGATTGGCCCGCACGAACGGTCCGCTCTCGGACGTGGCGCGGTACACATTGTAGCCCAGCGTGCGACCGCCGCCCACCGGATCCCAGCGCAGGGCGATCGTGTCCGACGCGCCGGCGCCATCGGCCGCGGGCAGTTCGGGCGCCGGCGGCGGGTTGAACTCGAGGGGCTGCTCGAACGTGCGCCCGTGATTGTCCACGAAGGTCAACGAGGCCGGCGTCGGCGCGCCGATGTCGGCCAACGAAAGCGACAGGCTGCCCGAGCTGTAGGTGTTGTCCTGCAGCAGGCCGAGACCAACGATCGTCGCTTCGGTCGCGTGCAGGGTCACGCCCGGATCGGCGGCCGCGAGGGTGATCGTGAGCTGATCGAGGCGCCCGGCGCCGTAATTCTTCACGTACGGCCGCAGCACCAGCCGCTCGCCGCTCTCGGCGATGCCGTTGCCATTGCCGAACACGCTGTCGTCGACCACAAGCCGCGTGATCTGCGGTTCGGGCGCCAGGATCTCCAGTTCGCCGTGGCTCACCCAGCTGCCCCCCGGGCTGACGACGTTCAGCCGCAGCCTCACGCTGGTGCCGTCGCGCAGGTCCGGCGCGGTCGACACGACGATCGGATCGGTCGTGGCCACGCTGCCGCCGGCCGGGATGTTCGGCACGACCGCACCACCATCGATGATCGACAGGTTGGAATCGCTGGTCGTGACCACCAGGCCGACGCTCGTCGCGCCGGCGCCGCCGACGTCGGTCAGCACGAAACGCAGTTGCAACGTTTCGCCCGCTTCGGGCTTGCCGTTGCCGTTGCCGGCGGGGTCGCTGACGAGGATCTCGTCGAGCCGCACGTAGGTGGCGCCCCCGGTGACGGGGATGGTCGCCGAGGTGCGGGCGAGGTCCTTGCCCGACACGGTCACGACGAGATCCCCGGCGGTCTGCGGGATCACGGTGGCCACGACCGTGCCGCTGGCGTCGGTCACGCCCCACGCATAGGTCTCGCCTGCCTTGTGCAGGCCGACATCGGCGCCGACCACCGGGACGCCGTCGACGGTGACGGTCACCGTGATCGCCTGCTCGCCGACGGCGATCTGCCCGGGCAACGCGAGGTCCGGTTGCCGCGGAGAAGCCGTCCAGATGCTGACGACCGGGTCGCCGATGACGGCGATGTTCAGCTGGGTCCAACGGTCGACCGTGTTGTTGTAGGTGTTGGCGATGTACGCCAGCCGGGCCGCGGTGATCGCTGCCGCCGACCGTCGCTCGCCCTGGCAGATCATCCGATTGTAGAAGAAGTTCTGGTGGTTGAACGAAGTCTGCGGGAAGGCCGAGCGCACCGCGCCGATCGACATGATCGAGCCGCCGTTGGGGTTTTCGACGAATCGCTCCATGAGGCACGAGACGTCGTAGGCGGCCGACGCGCAGTTGAGCGCGAAGAGCAGGAAGAACGCCGGCGCGTTGGTCAGACCATCGGCGTCGGCGACGGTGAAGCTCGCGTCGCCCATCGACATGTTGAAGAAGTGGCCATGACCGAACTGGTGCACCTGGCCGTATTGACCGGTGTTGAGCCGCTGGCGGAACAGCACCCGCGAGAGCTGCTCGTCGCGCGGATAGTTGCCGTTGGTCTCGTACATACGCCAGTATTCCATGGCGCCGCAGGGCACCAGGATGTTGTTGATCAGCATGTGCGGATACATGGCGCCGTCGAGGGAGATCGGATCGCCGGGGTTCCAGTTCGTCGGGAAGAGCACCTCGGCCGCGAACAGCGATCGGTTCGCCCAGGCCGCGCCCACCGGCGTCGTGTCGTAGGTCAGGATCTTGTCGACGAACTGCCGCGCGCCGTTGACCGTCCGCACCGTGGCGCGGCCGACGTGCAGCTCGGGCGCCAGATCCGCGTCGTCGCCGGGGCTGGCCGCCGACAGGAAGGGCTCGGCGAACCAGCCGTTGCCATTGGCGTTCCAGTCGCCGTCGAGCGCGGAGAAGTAGAGGTCGGTCGGGATGTCGGTGAAGCCGCCGAAGGGGTAGTACGTGCTGCGCACGAAGCGTGTCGGCAGCACCTCGGTATCGCCCCCGATCAGCAGGAACTCGAGGCCCCACTTCGCGTAGGCCTCCTGCAGGAACATGCGCAGGGTCGCCGGGAAATCCACGCCGCGACGCTGCGTGCTCTCGATCCATTCGCGGGTGACGACCTTCGTCGGCACGCCGGTGGCGGTCCGATGATCGGCCAGACGCTGGAACTCGGCGGCGAACGCCTCGGTCGTGATGATCAGGTAGCGGACGCCGCTGCCCTCGAGGCTCGGATTGGGCGCGGGCAGGAACGGCCCGCCCTGCTTGTCCTGAACGAGGCCTTCGGGCCGCTGGTACGACGCGATGGCCAGAGGATTGGCGACCACGTCGACGAGCAACCTTTCGAGGCGTTCCCGTTCTCCGGCCACCTGCCGCTCGCGCGCGAGGGCCGGCCCCGGCATCGCTTGCGGATCGGTCAGGGCATGGACCGCGAAGCGCTCGAGCACGACCAGGCGGTCAGGCCGACCGTCGGCGCCGGCGTGCAGCCGGGCGGCGTGCACCGTCACGCCGAGCAGGCGGTATCCGTGCCAGCGATGGACCCCGCCGTAGCGACCCCAGGTCGGGGGAAACACGCCGTTCTCGGGCAGGAGGTCGCGCACCGGCACGGCCTCGCCGGCGCTGGTGATCATGGCCGGCGACGTCGCGAGCCGGCCGGGCAGCGCCAGTTCCCGCGTCGCGAGGGGCTCGATCCGCACGCCGGTGATCGGCAGGTCGCCCGGCACGAGCAGCAGCAGGTCGAGGACCGGGAGCGCGGCTTCGTCCGTGACGTCCAGCGGCCGGCCGCCGTCGAGCACGAGTTGGAAGGTGCCGTCCTGGCGCTCGACCCAATCGTATCGATCCGCCGCAAGTGACCCTTCGTGCAACGGGGCTGCCGCATCGGCCGCCAGCGGCGTCACGAAGGTCAGGGTCAGGGCAAGGATGATCGGCAGGCGAGGGATCGTGAGCGGCAGGTTGGAAAACATCCATTTCCTCCTGAAGTCCGGGCAGAATAGACCGTTTGAGACGTCCTCGACGGCACGGGCAAGCCCGTACGGACCCAACCGCAAGCGTGGCAACTCGCATGACTGTATCACAAAAAAGGTTACATGTCAATTATTGGACTTTAATGGTTTTCTATAATCCCGAGGGGCCTCTAAACGCATCGATCACAAGCGTTTCACCCGGGCCCAGGCTGACGGTCCAGCCTCTTGGCGGCACGGTCGAGGCTTCTTCATGATCGCGCCTCGCCATGGCCACGACCGCGGCCGGAATCGCGACCAGCCGGCGCGCCCGGGTATGGTTCCGCACGACCAGGCGATCGCCGCGAACGGACCACGACGTGCCCCGCCGCGCCAGGTCTGCCACCTCGCCGTCGACCAAGAAAACCGGCTCGCGTCGCACGAGCCGGCTCAGGAGTCCGTCGATCTCGGACAGCCCGTGCCGGCGCACCGGCTCGTCGAGGTGCGCGAAGTTGACACGATGGGCCTGCAGCACCGCGGCTTCGCCACGTCGCCACGCGTCCAGCACGTCCCGATAAGCGCGCTCGGTCGTCGCATGGGTGGGCGATTGCTGGACCGGCTCGAAGAGGCAGTTGCGGTCGATGTACGTGCGGTCGGCATGCCACCAGCGCGTCCACGCACGGTGCGCCACCTTGCGCAATCGTCCCTCGCGACCTTGCCAATCGACGCGCTGCTGCTGGCGCTGACCCTGGATCACGCGCAATCCCCGCGACACCCAGCGCCGCTCGTGATCGTCGTACCAGTGGTAGTCCGGCGCGATCACCGAGCGCGGCCGACCGCCGAAGAGCGCCTCGAAGACGGCGAGGTTGCGGTCCAGCTCATGGTCGAGCGTGGGCCCGTCTCGCCAGGGGCCCAGTTCCCAGGCGGTGTCGATGCCGGGAAACGCGAGGATGTGCTTGGCGGCCGCCCGTTGCACCGCCGGCGACTCGGCCGTGCGCTCGCGACGCATCGCCGGGTCGTAGTGCAGGCGACCGTGCAGCTCCGGATGCCAGAGTCCGGCTGCGCGCACCGCGCCGACCGCCTGCCAGAGCCCCGGTCGCGCATAGCCCGGCGGCAGAGACGGCAGCTCGTGGAGCGACCAGGCCGCGGCGCTGTCCGGCGCATCCTGATCGTAGGCGAGGGCCGCCAGCACGTAGTTGGCCTGCAGGACCGCCGGCAGCCCATCGCGACCACGATGTCGCGCCAACACCTCGCCCAGCGCCACGACCATGGCGCTGTCCTCGAGCGTCGTGTGCCAGTAGACGTCCGGAATGTTGCCCGGCGCCAGGACGTCGCGATCCAGATCGGCGATCGCCGTCGTGTCCGGCAGCAGCCCGCAAAGCCCCCAGTCATCGCTCGAGAGCACGAGCCCTCGCGAACGTGTCCAGTCGACCGCGGTCCGATGCTGCCCCCAGACCAGGCCGGTGCCCGCGACGATCGCGCCGCCGAGCACGCAGATCAGGATCGCCAACCGGCTCACGAGGTCTCCTCCGGCTGCCAGCGCGCCCACCACATGTCGCCACACGATAGGCCTTCGCGGTCGATCGCGCTCACCAGCCGGTCGACCTCGCCGCCCGGCTCGCGCGACTCGGACCCAAGCCAGGCGACCACCGCGCCCGCGTCCAGGGGCCAGGCATTGCCGCGGCGGCCCGAGCGCCAGCGGCCCGGCCAGCGCCAGGCGCTGCAGCGATCACGAAACGTCTGCAAATCGAGCAGCGGCCCGCGCCCGGCGGGGTCGAGCCGTGCCAGCAGGCCCTGCAGATCCCGGTAATTGCCGGTCGGACCCGGACCGACGGCGGGCAGATCCTCGAGAATCCAGAGGCATCCCCCGGGCGCCACGAGGTCGCGCCAGGCGAGGGGGCCTGACCGCTGCACGCGCCGCCACAGGTGGCGCAGGAGGTTCGGCGCCACGACGACCGCGAATCCTCCGCGCAGAGGCGGACGCAAGGCATCGCCGCAAACGCTCGGCCGACAGCCGCGCCGCGGTCCACGACGGTCCAGGGTCACCGGATCGGGAGCGTGCGCCTGGATCAGCCCCGTGAAGGTGCCGTCGCCGCTGCCCAGTTCGAGCACGGCGCCAGGACCCGCGCGACGCAGGTCGTCAACGAACGTCCCGGGAAGTGGGCAGAACGGCATCCTCGTAGCGGCGCTCCGGCCGCTGGTTGTCCGCGGACGCAGGCGGCGTCGCGGCGTCCCCATCCGGGGCCCCCACGACGCGCTTGGCCGCGCGCAGCGGTTCGCGCGCGGCCTGCAAGTCGATGACCTCGGCCACGCGGCGCTCGCCAAGCCCGGCCGGCGCCACCATGCGGTCCTGGAAGCCGAGGGCGTACGAGAGCTCGGAGAAGAAGTCCCAGCCGGCGCTCCGGTTACGCAGATGCTGCAACGCGCCCAGTTGCACGGCGGCCATCCAGGCGGCCATCGCCGGCAGCCCCAGCCACGCCAGGCTCAGGGCGTCCGAGAGCGCGAAGAGGCCCGAGCCGCCGGTGACCAGCAGCAGCGTGACCACTGCGCGCGCCGGGCTGAATCCCAGCCGCACCAGTCGGTGGTGCAGGTGGTTGTCGTCCGCCTCGAACAGCGACGCGCGCCGGCGGTATCGGCGCAGGATCGTCGTCGCGGTGTCCCAGATGGGCACGATCATCGGCGCCAGCAGCACCGGCAGCGGGATGGCCGCGCTGCGGCTGAGGTTCAGCATCAACGTGGCGAGCACCAGGCCCATCCACATGCTGCCCGAGTCGCCCAGGAAGATCTTGCGGCTGCTCACGTTCCAGTAGAGGAAGGCCATCGTGCAACCGGCCAGCGTCATCGCCAGCAGGGCCGAGGTCGCCTCGCCCGCCGCCATCGCCAGCACCGCCAGGAACAGCGCCACCAGCACGCTGATGCCGCTGGCCAGCCCGTCGAGCCCGTCGATCAGGTTCATCGAATTGATGAAGCCCAGGTACCAGAACATCGTGAACGGCCAGGCCCAGCCGCCGAGCGCGACCCCGCCCACGACCGGCAGGTGGATCGCGTCGAACCGCTGCCCCAGCAGCATCAGGCCGAGGATGATCAGCAACTGGCCGTAGAGCTTCTTCTCGGCGTGGATGCCAAAACGGTCGTCGCCGACGCCGAGCGCGAGGATCACCAGGCCGGCGCCGATGAGGATCATCAGCCAGGGCCAGGGCAACGCCATGCGCAGGACAAAATTCTCCAGGAAATAGAGCGCGCAGAAGAACGAGATGAAGATGGCCATGCCGCCGGTGCGCGGCACCGGCTCGCGGTGCGGCCGCCGCTGACCGGGATGGTCGACGATCTCGGTCAAGAATCCCAGGTTGCGGAAATGCGGCTGGACCAGCCAGGACATGACGAACGCCACGCCGAAGCTGACCAGAAGTACGATCCCTCGCTCCACAGCGCCTCCGTCTGCGGTCTTCGGTCCGTCGTCGCTCGATCCGTTGAGCGGCCAGAAGTTATCGCAACGCCGCCCGTCGGGCAACCTCTAACTGGTCCCGCGGCCCACAGCCTGATCGCGCCGATCCAGCAATCGCCGGTAGACCTCGCAGGTCGTCCGCGCTGTATCCGACCACTTCCACTGCGATGCCCGGCGCCGGCCTCGTTCGGCAAGGTCGGCCAGCAGCGCCGAATCGTCCACCAAGCGTTCCAGGGCGTCCACCATCGCCGGCACGTCGCAGGGGTCGACCAACAAGGCGGCGTCGCCGGCAACTTCCGCCATGGCACCATGTTCGCTCGTCAGCACCGGGGTGCCGGCAGCCATCGCCTCGAGGATCGGCAGGCCGAAACCCTCGTGCAGGCTCGGCATGAGCAAGGCGCGCGCCAGACTGTACTGCCGCCACAATTGATCCTGATCACAGTGATTCAACAAGACCACGCCGCCGGTCGCCAGCAAGGGCGCCAGGGCTCGGCGCAGGGCCCGGTCGCGCCACCCTCGACCGCCTGCCAGCCGCAGCGGCGGCACGTCCAGTCGCCGCTGCTGGCGCCGGCGGCACAACGCCGTGTACGCCTCCAGGAGGCGTTCGAGATTCTTGCGCGGCTCGAGGGTGCCGACGAAGAGGAACGGCGCTTGCGGACCACGGTCGACCGGCCCGAGCGGTCGGCCGGCGACCCAGCTTGGCGTCCCCCAGGCGGTCGCCACGAGCTTGTCGGCGAGGTCGGGAAACTCGGCCCGCGCCTCGGCAAGGGTCGCCTGGGAACTGCAGAGGACCGCGGCTGCCCGCCTCAAGCAGCGCGGCACGAGCCATTCGTAGTAGTAGCGGCGGTGCGCCTCGATGGTTTGCGGGTGCCGGCGGAAGCTGAGGTCGTGCACCGTCGCCACGACCGGGCAGGGAGCCCTCAGCGGCGTCAGGTACTGCAAGCTGTGCAGCAGATCCGCACCGAGCCGCCCCAACAGCGGCGGCATGGCGATCTGGGTCCACATGGCCTTGCGCACCGCCCCACCGCGCGCGCCCGGGCAATCGAGCACCCGCCAGCCCGGCACACCCTCGAGGTGACCGAGCAGCGCCGGGTGTGTGCACAGGACCACGAAATCGCAGAAGCGAGGCTCGGCGGCCAGGGCGCGCGTCCACTCGAGCACGACACGTTCGACGCCGGTCAAGCGCGGACGCAGCAGCAGCGCGTCGAGGACGACGAGCGGCCGCTTCAAGGCTGGCCTCCCTCGTCCCCGGCCGCATGGTCTTCACTGGTGGCGAGCGCGGCCAACCAGAGCCCCGGCACGACCCACAGATGCGGCAGGTTGTACTGGGAGAAGAACAGCAGTTGAAGTCCTAATCCAAAGCCTCCCGCCGCCGCCGCGGCGAGCCGGCCGCGATCAGCCCGGCTACCGGTGCGCAAGGCTCGGATGGTCCGGCTGGCCAAGGCCAGCCACGCGACCACGAGCACGCAGAAACCCACCAGGCCGGCCTCGCAGAGCACCAGCAACGGCCAGCTGTTGACGACCGGCCAGTTGAACTGGCTCTGCAGCCCCTCGAGGTCGACCAGGGCGTAGAAGTGATACGGGAACTGCCCCCAACCGACGCCGACGATCGGCGACTCCAGCCAAGCCCGCCAGGCCGCCTGCATGCTGTAGAACCGGGTGAGGTTGGACCAGTCCGTGGCGTCCAGCGTCTGCAGCAATCGCCGCGCCGGCCAACCGAGCGCCTCGGGGCCGGCCGCCCAGGCGGCGGCGGCCAGGCCGAGCACGAGCGCGCCACCGGCAAGCCACCAGGCTCTCTTCACCTCGAACGCCAGGCCCGCGCGTCGCCGCATCATCCACCAGGCCAGAGCCGCCGGCACCGCCGCCAGCCAAGCCGCGCGCGACCAGGTCAGCAGCAAGACCAGCAGGCCGGCCGCGGCCAGCCGGCGCCGTCCCGACCACGCCAGCAGCGGCAACACCCCCACCAGGAAGCTGCCGAGATAGAGCGGCTCGCACATCGTGCCGCGCAGCCGCGGCAACTCGGTGAACCCGCCGAGGTAGAGCCAGGTCGAGCCCGAAAGGATGGCGGGGTTGCTCGTGACCAGTCGCTCGAATGAGGCCATGCCAGGCACCCCCACCATCACGTGGATGCCCTGGATCACGGCGTAGGCGAGCTGACCCATCGTCGCCCACGCCAGCAATCGCACCGTGCGCTCCCAACGATCGGTGTCGCGGGTCCAGGCGGCGGGATAGATCAGGAACGCGATCATGACGCCCACCTGCACGATCTGGCGGGCGAACCGAGGCCAAGCCTCATGCCCGAGCAGCGGCGCGGGCGCCACAACCAAGCCGAGCCCCGACAGCAGCAACGCCGCGGCCACCGCAACGCACCAGGCCACGGCCGCACGGCTCAAACCGAGCATCCGTGGCAGACCGTGCCGATCGCGAAGCGCATCGAACAAGCGCGCGCCCCAGGCGAACGCCAGCAATGCATACGCCGGCTGCAACCCCGCCCCGAGGTCGTGCCCCGACACCGCGTGGATCGGGTCGACCCCGACCAGGGGCAACGCCAGCAGCGCCAGGAAATAAGCGCCGTCTGCCAGGGCATGCCGGTTCACGAACCCCGCCTGCTCCCGCCGCCTGCTTCGTGGCGGCCGCCGCGTTTGCGACGCGCCGCGCGCAGCATCACCGTGATGGCGACCAGCAACCCGGCGACGATCGCGAAATCGCCCCGCGGGTTGCGTCGCACGACGGGCCGGCTGTAGGCCAGTTGGCCGCCCGTCACGTCCAGCCGACCGCTCGACAAGTAGAGCGTGGTGCGGCCGTCGGTCAGCAGCAGCGGCGTGTCGAGATCGTAACGCCCCGGCGACAGGTCGAAGCGCCCCTCGGGACCCAGCCCCACCAGGCTGTCATCGACGAGGGTGATGACCAACCCTCCCTGACCGTCGTCGCGCCAGTCAACCGAGTCCGGCGCGCTGACCACGCCGTGCGGCCAGATCAGGGCGCGCCGGGCCACGTCGGGCATGGCCAGCTCACGCACGTCGCTCCCGGAGTGCAGCGCGCCGACCAGCACCAGATCGATCCCCGCACCGTCGGCGACCAACCCGGCGACGCCGCCCAGCGCCAACACGGCGACGACCAGCCGACGCGATCCCCGGTTCGATCTCATCGGCGCCGCGGCCACGGGACATCATGGGTCACCGGTTGCCCGATCAACAACCTCCGAGCATCCTGTTCGATCGACTCCAGCCAACCCAGGCAATGCACATCGACCGCGATCCCCGGGATCGCTGCCGACGCCAGCCGGGCAGCATGCCGGACCTGCCGGCCCGTCGGCCGCCTGCCCGGCGGCCTCGACCCCGCTGCCAACCAGAGCACGTGCACCGCCTCCGGGCGCAGCAGGGCGCCAAGCCGCCCGAGCAGCACCGCCCCACGGACGGTCATGGCCTCGGCGCCCCGGGGACACCAGAGCAACGTCGACCGTGCCGGCAGCGGAGGCGCCGATCGATCGGCACCTTCCCAGCGCGCGATCCGGTCGCCGATGCCTCCCCCGAGATCACGAAAACGCCCGCAAGCTCCAAACGAAGCGTATACGGCGAGCACGCGCGACGTGTCGCCGTCGCCGGGCGCGGCGGCGCAAAGGTCCGGAGCCTCCTGCGGCGCCGACCGCGCGGGCGACCGTTCCAGCGGCAAGAAGACATCGGCGACCGCGCCAAGATGGCGTCCCGCCGCGGTCGCACTGGTAGGGTTCGGCGAGGTCATCCTACGACACCGAGACCAAGCTGTTCGAGCCGCCGAACTCGTTGCTGCACGCCCTGGCGTTGTGAGGATCGGGCAGCCAGGTGCCGTCGACGATGAAGCGGTACTCGTGGTCACCAGGTTCGATCGGCACCACGCATTCCCAGTGTCCATCCCCGCGCTTAGCCAGCGGGATGCCAACCGACGACCAGTCGCAGAATCCGCCGGAGACCCGGACGTCGACCGCCCGCGGGAAACTTGCGACGAATCGCACCCCCTCGGGCGTCTGTTCCGGACCATGCAGCAGCGCCGTCCAGTGGTCGAGGGCCGGCACGGCGAGGTCGACATCCAGTTCCAGCATCTCCTGCGCAAGATCCCGGAAGTCCTTGGCAGCTCGGCATGTCGGATCGAAGTCGATCACGGCCTTGCCGGCGGCGGCGGCTTCGCGCACCCGCACGGTCGGATGCACGATGGTTTGCAGCACGCTGGGTCCATGCTGCGCCTCCAACTCGTCACGGGTGGTGCGGCAATACCGCGCGCGCAGGTCATAGTTGGTCAGAAGCAGACGCGGCACCACCTCATGACCGCGCCGGTCGCGAAGGACGTCCAGGGTCTCGAGGAACTTGCGGACCGCTTGCTGGCTGTAGGTGCTGGCCTCGACGGGCACGATCACCTCGCCACAGGTCAGCAGGGCATTGAACGTGAGCATGCCGACGGCCGGCGGGCAATCGATCAACACGATGTCGTAGGGCATTTCGGAACGCCGGAACGTGTCGCGAAGGCGATGCTCTCTTCCAGCAACGCCTGCCAGGCGCGGTTCGATCGCGCTGAGCTCGATCCCGGCCGGCACGAGATCCAGCCTCGCAGCGACCTGCACGCACGCATCCTCGACGAGGATATCGCTCGTCAGGTAAAGGTCGAAGGTCGACAAGGAGAAATCTCGCTCGCCCAGGCCGAGCGAGAGCGTGGCATGGCCTTGGGGATCGTTGTCGACCAGCAGC
Source organism: uncultured Fibrobacteraceae bacterium (assembly GCA_964630845.1). GTDB lineage: Bacteria > Krumholzibacteriota > Krumholzibacteriia > LZORAL124-64-63 > LZORAL124-64-63 > Glo-17. Next base: position 817 of record CAZVWL010000002.1, on the reverse strand, counting down.
ACCCGCCGGCCAAGCCGGGCCATCGTCGCCGCGAGGTTGACCGCCGTCGTCGTCTTGCCGCAGCCGCCTTTCTGGTTCGCAAGCGCAATGACTCTCATCACGAAATCCTTTCGTCATGAAGCCGGAGCCTGCTGCGCGCCCGGATGCCTCGTCATCCATCCTTGGAATCCGGCTCAACCTGGGCGAGGCGGAAGGAACACCTCCGCGTTCTGCTGCAGATTACCACCAGGAGGCGCCGCGGTGTCAAGCCCTAGCGTTATTCTTTAGTGACGGGCCGAAAAAAAGCCTCCCCGCCAAAATAGCTCGGACTCCGCGACTATCGACCAACGAACGGCAACGCGAACAGGACCCCGAACACCAATCCTCCGGCGACCTCCGCCCAGGTGTGCCCAACGAACTCGCGCAAATCCTGAACATCGAGATGGTGCGTCCGACGGAGGGTCTCCATGAGGTCATTCAGCAGGCGGGCCTGCTGTCCGATCTCCTGGCGAAGGCCCGTCGCCTCGAAGATCACATAAGCGGCGAAGACCAACACGAGGCTGAACACCGGAGCATGGACCCCCTCCGCTGCACCAACGAGCGTCGCGAGCGTCACCACAGTCGCCGTGTGAGATGACGGCATGCCGCCGTTGGCGAAGAACAGGCGCGGACGCCAACGTCTGCGCAGCACGAGTTCGACTAGCACTTTTAGTGCTTGGGCGGCTAGTCCGCTGAGAATTGCTAGAATTCCTGCCTGCAACACGTGTGTTATTCCGCGAAGAATGTTACTGCCCCTCCGCCACTAGCATAACTCTCATTCTTCAAACAGCATACCGCA
>CAZVWL010000001.1:0-53506 GCA_964630845.1 uncultured Fibrobacteraceae bacterium | reverse complement strand
CGTTGTCGAGGTCGATGGTGTCGGTGAGCTGGCGGGGGTCGGAGCCGTCGGGGCGCATGGTCCAGATACAGACGCTGCCGGCGGCGTTGGTGGCGAACGCGATGAGCGTGCCGTCGGGCGACCAGGCGGGGCGGCGCTCGTCCCAGACGCCGGGCAGCGGGTCGGGCGTGAGGTTGACGGGGTTGGCGCCGTCGGCGTCCATCACCCAGATGTCGCCGTCGCGCTGGGTGCGGTAGCTGCGGAAGGCGATGCGGGAGCCGTCGGGTGACCACGCCGGCTGGTCGTCCATCTCGGGCGCGAAGGTGAGCTGCGTCAGGCCGGTGCCGTCGCGGTTGACGACGAAGATGTCGCCGGTCCACTCGGTCTCGTCGGAGACGACGAAGGCGATGCGGGCGCCGTCGGGGGATGGGGCGGGGTCCTTGGCGATGGTGCCTTCGGGGAGGAGGCGGCGGAGGTCGTTGGTGGCGGGGTCGTGGAGCCAGAGTTCGGGGTGGGTGGTCTGGGTGCCTTCGAATAGGAGGTCGTGGGTTGGTTCGCCGGGTGGGGGGTCGACGATGGTGTTGGTTTCGCTGCAGGCGGAGAGGGCGAGAAGGAGCAGAAGATAGATACGTTTCATGGTGGTTCTCCGCGGCTTCGTCGGTTCGTCGAGCCGGCATCGGGAAACGACGGTGCCCACATTCTGTCCAGAACGGGGAAGTCCGCCAGGGGCGGGCAGATCCTCGCGCGGCTAGACACGCATCCAGTGACCATTTTTAAGCTTGTAAAACATGGAGCGTTAGTCCACAATTGCACACATGAAAACCAGGCGAATCCTCCCCGAACTCACGCAACGACTCGACGAAGTCCCTGCCGTCGTGCTACTTGGACCACGCCAGGCGGGCAAGACCACGCTCGCCCTGGCCCTGGCCAGCCAGCGTGACGCCCTGTATCTGGACCTGGAGTCGGAGCAGGACCGCGCCAAGCTCGCCGAGCCGGAGCTGTATCTGGCCGATCACCTGGACAAGCTCGTCGTCGTGGACGAGGTCCATCGTGCGCCCGGGCTCTTCCCCGTCCTGCGCGGGCTGATCGATCGCGCGCGGCGCGCCGGCCGGCGCAGCGGACTCTATCTGCTCCTGGGCTCCGCATCGCTCGACCTGCTGCGCCAGTCCGGTGAGACCCTCGCCGGCCGCGTCAGCTACCTGGAACTGCATCCCTTCGATGTCCTCGAGGTCGGTGCAGAGGCAGCCGACCGCGACCGCCTGTGGCTGCGGGGCGGCTTTCCCGAGAGCTTCCTGGCGCCCAGCGGCCCACGCAGCCTGCGCTGGCGTCAGGACTTCATCCGCACCTACCTGGAGCGCGACATCCCGCAGTTCGGTCCACGCCTGGCCGCCGAGCGTCTGCGCCGCTTCTGGACCATGCTCGCCCACGGCCAGGGTTCGCTGCTCAACGTCGCGCAGCTGGCGCGCAACCTCGGCGTCGACGTCAAGACCGTGGGCGGCTACATCGACCTGCTGGTAGACCTGCTGCTGGTGCGGCGGCTGCCGTCCTGGCACACCAATGTCGGCAAGCGTCTGGTCAAGTCGCCGAAGGTCTATGTTCGCGACAGCGGCCTGGTCCATGCCCTGCTGGGCATCGGGGACAAGGAGACCCTGCTCGCTCATCCGGTGGTGGGCGCGAGCTGGGAGGGATTCGCGATCGAGCAGCTCCTGGCCGCCGCCCCGGAGGGGGTGCACGGCTTCTTCTACCGCACCAGTGGCGGCGCCGAGATCGATCTGCTTCTGCACTTTCCAGGCGGACGTCTCTGGTCGGTCGAGGTCAAGCGCAGCCTCGCCCCACACCCGAGGAAGGGTTACTTCAGCGCGTGTGCAGACCTGTCGCCCGAGCGCCGGTACCTGGTGTATCCGGGCGAAGAGACGTATCCGATTAGCGGCGACGTCCAGGCGGTATCGCTGCCTGCGCTGGCGCGCGAGATCGCTGAGGCGCGACCGTAGCGGGGTAACCGAGACATCAACTTGGCGAGATCGAGATCGACCTGTCGCGGCAGGTCATCAGCCACGTCCTATCACCCTGGGATCCCCAATCCCCATTGCATTCCGTCTCCTGGAACACCAGCATGCCATGATCCCCACCCCCCGAAAGGAAGCAGGACCCAGATTGACCGCCACGATCTCGAAATCCAAGTACCTCGCCGGCCTGCAGTGCCCCAAGCTGCTCTGGCACCAACTCAACGCGCCAGACCTGGTACCGTCGCCGGACCCCGCCCTGCAGGCCATCTTCGAAACCGGCCACGCAGTGGGCGACCTGGCCAAGCAGCTATTCCCCGACGGCGTCGAGGTGCCCTGGAGCGGCGACCTGGCGCAGACTGTCGCCGTCACGCGCGAGTTACTGGCCGCGCGCCGGCCGATCTTCGAGGCCAGCTTCGAGCACGACCGCAGCTACTGCCGCGCCGACATCCTGGTGCCGACCGGCGCCGGCGCCTGGGACCTGTACGAGGTCAAGAGCGGGACCGCGGTCAAGGACGTCAACATCGAGGACGTCGCGTTCCAGGCCCAGGTCATCGAACAGTCGGGCCTGGTCCTGGACCGGCTGGCGGTGATGCACGTCGACAACCGGTACGTGCGCCGCGGCGCCATCGATCCGGCGGGACTGCTGCAGGCCGAGGACGTCACGGTCCGGGCCCGCGCCGCGCAACTAGGGGTGGCCGGCCGGGTGGAGGGGCGCTTTCTACCTTCCGAGGACTTGCTGGATACACGGGCGTCGAGTCTACAATCCACATCGGTGGGTCGTACTGCCTGAGGTAGCCAAGTTGAAGTGAGGCACCGGAAGCACACAGGGTTTACAGATAAGTGACATCGGTGTATTCTCGTTGATTCTGGAGTGGGGAGGATCAAAAAACCTGCAACGCTAGCGTCTGCATTAGTGAGTGAGATCGCATCGAGTGGCAATACGTTGAACGAGCCTTGCTATTGAACGTTGTCAAGATGGGGAGGAGAATGAAATGGCAGCAAGGAAAAAGGGCGCAGTACGCACCGGCCACGGCACTATGTGCAACATCTGTGGACTGAATTGGGCTCTCCTGGTAACATTGTGGGTCACGGCAGCGCCGGCGACAGCATGATGCCCCCGCTACATAGCATGATCATGGCCATCAGCGCGTGAGCGCTATGGAAGCCGTACGCTCGCCGGGCGATCATTCTTGACTTGGCGTTGATCCCCTCGACCAGCCCGTTGGTCAGCTGCATCTCGACGTAGGCCAAGATGCCATCGAGATGGTTGCGGATGGTCTTGCCGAGGCGCTTGAATGGCTCCAGACGCGACCGTGCTGCCCAGCCGATCCACTCCTGAAGATCGCGCCGCGCCCGCCACGGTTGCTTTCTGGAGAGCGCACGTCGCAGGACCTCCTTCAGCAGGTACGCCCGGTAGAGCGGCTTGTAGGCTCGCTCGATGTCACTAAGTTTGCGCTCGTCCTTCTCGGTGACATCGTCGGCGGCCTTCAGCAGCGACCAGCGCGACCGTTTGATGGCTCTCTTGAGATCCCCGTCGTCGGCTCCTCGCATGACCTCGCGGCGCACCTCGTCGAGCGCCTCTCCGGCGAGCTTCTGGACGTGGAAGCGGTCGAAGACGATGAGCGCCTGCGGTGCGTGATCGAGGACGGCCCGACGGTATCCGGCCGACATGTCCATGGTCACTGTTTCGAGTTGCTGGCAGGCTTCTGCGCCGATCTCCGCGAAGAACCGTGTCAGGGCTTCTCTGCCCTTGCCCTCGCCAGTCCAGACGACGCTACGCCGGTCGTGGTCAACAATGATCGTCAGATAGCGGTGGCGCTTGCGGTAGCTGAACTCGTCGACACCAATCCTGCGCAGGCCCTTCAGCCGGCCTGGATCGAGCTTGCGATCGACGACCCGGCCGACGATCACGCCGACGGTACGCCAGTCGATCCCCAGCAACCTGGTGACCGAGGTCCGGTCGGTGATCTGGGCCAGGTAGGCGCACAACTCCTCGAAGGCGAGCGTGAACCCGGAGCCGGAGACGGCCCACGGCAGGTGCTCGACGCGGATGACGCCGCAGTGGCGACAATGGACTCGCCGGGGTGCGTACCGCAACCAGACGCGCAGGCTGCCGAGGCCGAGGTGCCGCCATCGCCGGGGCGCCTGGGTGTCGTAGATCGCGCCGCGACGTTGGCACCGATTGCACCGAGGCCGGCGCCAGGTCGGGCGGACATCGAGGATCAGGCCCCCCTTGGTCAGCTCAAACTCGCGCACGAAGATGGACGTGACGGCGATCAGCCGATGCAGTACAGTAGTCAGGCGCACGGAACCCTCCTTGGCTCGTTTTGAAGTGTTGCAACTCCATTGAGCCATGGTTCCGTGCGTATTTCTATGATAGAATAGAGGTTAGACTGGGTTGGGCGGGGCAGTTTCGCCCATAATCATACCAGGAGAGCCCTGAATTGCGGAAAGGGTGGCGCCCTGAGTAAGCACGTAAAAGGGGCACACGGCATCGAGTACGCCGATTATAAGGCATGTTTCTACCCCCAGGATTCGACGCTCATCGCTGATTCTTGGGATGATTCCGTTACCACCGACGCCGGAAGTACGGTTGTGACCCACGTACTCGTCCGACGTTTCGAGGGTTATCCAGGTAAGCGGGGAGTACCTCGCGCGGCACGCGTGAAGAAAGTCACGAAGAAGGTGCCAAAGCCCTAGACGTGATTGTATAAGAAGCCGTCAAGCTGACGATCGGCTCTGTCACGCGTAAGGCTAGCGCCAGCTGCGCGCCAGAATCGCTTGCAGCTTAATGCCACGTCGTTAGGCCTCCCGGCAAACCCTGAGTGGCCCACGAACACGGAGCAACATGGAACAAGGCCAGCTGAACTGGATCGCGAACTTCATCTGGGGCATCGCCGACGACGTCCTGCGCGACCTATACGTCCGTGGCAAGTACCGCGACGTGATCCTCCCCATGACGGTCCTACGCCGTCTCGACGCCGTGCTTGAGCCGACGAAGCAGGCCGTGCTCGACATGAAGGCGTCGCTCGACAAAGCCGAGATCACCAACCAGGACCAGGCCCTGCGCACGGCAGCCGGGCAGGCGTTCTACAACACCTCGAAGTTCACGCTCCGCGACCTCAAGGCCCGCGCCAGCCAGCAGCAGCTCAAAGCCGACTTCGAGGCTTACCTCGACGGCTTCTCCCCGAACGTCCAGGACATCCTCGAGAACTTCGAGTTCCGCAACCAGATCCCGCGACTCTCGAAGGCCGACGCGCTGGGCACGCTGATCGAGAAGTTTCTCTCGCCCGACATCAACCTGAGCCCGAACCCGGTCATGAACGGCGATGGCTCGGTGAAGCATCCCGGCCTCGATAACCATGGGATGGGCTCGATATTCGAAGAGCTGGTTCGCAAGTTCAACGAGGAAAATAACGAGGAGGCCGGCGAGCACTGGACGCCGCGAGACGCAGTGCGGCTCATGACGAAGCTCATGTTCCTACCCATCGCCGACCGGATCGAGTCGGGCACCTACCTGCTCTACGACGGCGCCTGCGGCACGGGCGGCATGCTCACGGTCGCGGAGGAGACGCTCCAGGAACTCGCGCGGCAGCACGGTAAGGAGGTCGCGACCCACCTCTACGGCCAGGAGATCAACGCCGAGACCTACGCGATCTGTATGGCCGACCTCCTGCTCAAGGGCGAGGGCGACGCGGCGGACAACATCGTTGGCGGGCCGGAGCACTCCACGCTCGCCAACGACGCTTTCCCCTCGCGCGAGTTCGACTTCATGCTCTCCAATCCGCCGTACGGCAAGAGCTGGAAAGGCGACCTCGAGCGCATGGGCGGCAAGGGCGGACTCAAGGACCCGCGCTTCCTGATCGAGCACGCGGGCGATCCGGAGTATTCGCTAGTCACCCGCTCGAGCGACGGCCAGATGCTCTTCCTGGCCAACATGCTCTCCAAGATGAAGCACGCCACCGCCCTCGGCAGCCGCATCGCCGAGGTGCACAACGGCAGCTCGCTCTTCACCGGCGACGCCGGCCAGGGCGAGAGCAACATCCGCCGCTGGATCATCGAGAACGACTGGCTCGAGGCCATCGTCGCCCTGCCGCTCAACATGTTCTACAACACCGGCATCGCCACCTACATCTGGGTGCTGTCGAACCGCAAGCCGGAGAACCGCAGGGGCATGGTGCAGCTCGTCGACGCCACGCAGTGGTTCAAGCCGCTGCGCAAGAACCTGGGCAAGAAGAACTGCGAGCTGTCGGGCGAAGACATCGTGCGCATCTGCGACACCTTCCTCGCCTTCCAGGAGACCGAGCAGTCGAAGATCTTCCCGAACCCCGCCTTCGGCTACTGGAAGGTCACCGTCGAGCGCCCGCTGCGTCTGAACGGCATCGATCCCGAGCGCGCCTACGCCGCAAAGGAGATCAAGGCGCTCAAGGAGACGACCGAGCGCGCCGACGACGCCCCGCCGGTCATCAGGAAGATCCACAAGAAGGGCATCGCGGCCGATCGGCTGCGCGGCCTGTTCGAGGCCACCATCGGTGGCAAGCCTGCCGTGGTCGAGTACGAGCCCGACACCGATCTGCGCGACACCGAACAGGTGCCGCTGCTCGAAGAGGGCGGCATCGAGGCCTTCCTGCGTCGCGAGGTGCTGCCGCACGCCCGCGACGCCTGGTACGTGGAGGACAGCGTCAAGATAGGCTACGAAATCAGCTTCACCCGCTATTTCTACAAGCCGCAACCGCTGCGCACGCTGGAGGAGATCCGGGCGGACATCCTGGCGCTGGAGAAGGAGACCGAGGGACTGCTGGGCGAGATCACCGGGAGAGGCAAGCCATGACGGTTGCTGCTCTCGCACCGGAACTCTGCTACTCGGGGATCATGGGCTCTGCGCGGTGGCGTGGCCATGCGGTCGTGGACGAGAACCGATTCAAATCCTACGTCGCAGACCGAGTCAGCGCGCGTGTAGAAGACGACGAAGCCCGGGATCCGTTCGCCGCCGAACTCCGCGGCATGGCCACAACAGGGATGGCCATCGAGTTCGTCGAGAAGCTCCTTCGAGCGGTCCCAATGGAGAAGTCATGGGCGGTCGGCGAAGCCCTGGCCGAGTGTGTTCTAGCTGACGACGACGCGCGAGAGATCTGCTGGCCATGGAATCTCGTGCGCGACCGCCGCACGCCTAGGGCAAGCCTGCCCGGCGCCGATCTGGTCGGTTTCTGCAAGGAGGACGACGCGGTCCTCTTGCTCTTCGGAGAGGTGAAGACCTCCTCCGACGCAAAAACGCCCCCCAACGTCATGAACGGGAGCGGGGGCATGCCGTGGCAGCTGAAGGACGAAGCAACACGCCTCGACATCCAGCACGCTTTGCTGAAGTGGCTTCGCGCGCGGTGCGAATCGAGGGAGCACAGGGCGCTCTATCAGGCAGCGGTTCAGCGGTATGTGCAGTCTCTTGGGAAGGAAATCCTCCTCGTGGGAATTCTCCTTCGCGATACGGATCCCAATGAGTTAGATGTGACTACCCGCGCCAAGTACCTCGCGGAGAGCCTGGGCAGCCCGACGCGCATTGAGATTACGGCCTGGTATCTTCCTGTCCCGATCGAGGATTGGCCAGCTTTGCTCCATGGGGGAACACCATGACAGCAGGCGCTTGGCTCAAAACGGCAGTCGGCGAGGATCGGCTTCGCCTCTCAGCGACCGAGGCAAGTCGACGCAGGCTCACGAACGCACTCGGAACGCCGACTGGAGAGGTCGACGACCGTGAGCTTCAGTTCGTCGCCAATGCGCTGGAGCTGCAGCTTTTCGATGCCATGCAAGACGAGGAGCGCGTGGCCGAACTCCGTGCCGTAGCTGCGGAGACGTTCCAGATCGCCAGAACGCTGGCGTGGCCTGACGAGCCCATTGCCGTAGCGGAGTGGCTCGTACGCCTGGGCTGCATTGCGGCCCTGGGTGATCGCTCGGCCGATTTCCGGCGCATCGTCACGGAGTGCGAACTTCCAGCCCTCCCTCTCGATTCGCCTGACTGGGGTGTCCGGGTCTGGTCATCGGTCCTGGACGTTTGGTTGCGGCTCCTAAGAAAGAAGGGCTGGGACGACCTCGATGCTGTCCAGAAGCGGATCGTCGCAATTCGTCAGGCCCAGCGGACTGTCGAGCCAGGATTCCTGAAGGAAGCTGAAGCGCGCGAGGACGCGCGGCCAGCGTGGGAGTTGATAGCCAACTATCATTTGGCGAGGGCCGCGGAGATTCTGGGCGCCTACGTCAGCCAGGGATCAGTCGATGGTCACTTCGACATCCGCGAGCAGCTCGAGGCCCAGTTCGACCGAGCAATCGGGGCTTCAGCCCGCGGGCAGTTGATTGAGCGAGAGACGATGTCGCGGCTTCTGGCGCTGTCCGCTAGGGTGATGGTCGACAACAGCATATGGACAGTCACTCGCGCGGTGAACAGTACGGTAACCAGGTTCGTTGAGTCGCTAACCGCCCGGGATCGAAGGCGCCCCATCTTCGAGATGCTGCCGCCCCAAAGGCGGACGCTTCGCGAAGAAGGTCTGTTTGTTTCAGGTCATCGCTCGGTCGTAGTGAGCTTGCCAACGTCGAGCGGCAAGACGTTCATCGCGGAGTTTCGGATCCTCCAGGCGCTGAATCAGTTCGACCAGGAGAACGGCTGGATCGCCTACCTGGCGCCTACGCGGGCTCTAGTGAATCAGCTAACCACGCGCTTGCGTCGAGACTTCGCCCACCTTCGGACCGTCGTAGAGAAGGTGAGCCCAGCACTTGAGGTCGATGGCCTTGAGGCCGGGATGTTGACTGAGGCCGACCGAAACCAGCAGTTCCGCATCCTTGTGACTACGCCCGAGAAGCTGGACCTGATGCTCCGAGGGGGCTGGGAAGAGAAGATCGGGCGTCCCCTTACGCTGGTCGTCGTGGACGAGGCACACGGACTGTCTTCCGGGGCCCGCGGTCTCAAGCTCGAACTGCTTCTTGCAACAATCAACCGAGAGTGTCGCTACGCGCAGTTCCTCCTGCTGACGCCGTTCATCCAGAATGGCGCGGAGATCGCTCGCTGGCTTTCCCCCGACAGCAACAAAAGCATCGACCTCGGCGTGGACTGGACACCTAACGACCGCGTGGTGGCGATTGCCCGGGTGGACCGTGGCGAGGGCAAGGGCGAGTTCAGCTTGTCCCTTCATACGCGACACACCACGCGCAAGACCCTCGACATTCCCGAGCAGATTTGCATCGGAGGCTCGCGCCCGCTCGGCTTGGCTTGGTCAGCGGTGAAGAATTCGCCCGGAAAGATCGCCGCAACCACGGCCCAAGTCCTTCAGAAGCGGGGCACGGTCATCGTACTCGCTGGCACACCACGGGCAACTTGGCAAATTGCCGCCACGCTCAAGGTCGATGAGAACAAGCGCACCGTCAACGATGACGACCTCGGGCACATTCGGCGATTCCTGGTCGACGAGATGGGACAAGATTTCCCGCTAGCGAGTTTGCTGGAATACGGTGTCGGCGTGCACCACGCAGGCATGTCCGAGGACACTCGCGCACTCGTGGAGTGGTTGACGGAGAACGACCGCTTGGGCGTGCTAGTTGCGACAACAACCATCGCGCAGGGTGTGAACTTCCCGGTGTCTGGAGTCGTATTTGCCAGCCATCAGTACCAGTCGCGGAAGTTCCCGTACCACATTGACATGCCCCCCCAGGACTTCTGGAACATCGCTGGGCGGGCCGGCCGTGTGGACCAGGGAGATCTCGGCGTCGTGGCCCTCGCGGCTCAGGATGACGCCAAGCAGCAGAAGCTCGAGGCGTTCATCGACGAAGCGGTCGCCGAGCTGAACTCGACTCTGGTCGACATGGTGAAGTCAGTGGCTAACACGGACGAGCTGCTGAGGTTGGAGTCCCTGTCACACCAGCCAGGCTGGTCCGCCTTCGTCCAGTACCTGGCGCATACCTACCGTCAGATTGGCGACCACGAACTGTTCGCAGCACAGGTGGAGCAGGTACTGCGGGGCACGCTCGGCTTCCAAGCTCTCCGAAGAAGCCACAAGGGTTGGGCCGACGCCTTAGTGCGAGGCGTGTATGCGTATGCCGAGCGCATCAAGGGAAAACCGCTCGCCCTCGTCGATGCCACTGGGTTCTCGTGGGAGTCGGTCAACGCCACCCTCGCGCGGATCGGTCAAGAGAATCTACCGAATGACGTCTGGTCACCCGAGCTATTCACAGGTCGCAGAGATGACCTGCGGCGACTGATGGGGCTACTGCTGCAAGTCCCAGAGCTACGAGAGTCACTCGAAGATGTGACAGGGGGAACAAGCCCAGACGGCGACAAGCTGGCTAGAATCGTCTGCGATTGGGTACAGGGGCGTCCGCTCACTGAGATGGCGATAGACTACTTCAGCCAATCTGTCGAGGAAGAGAGCGACGAAGCAGCCACCGATCCTGTCGACGCAATGACGAAGTGCTGCAAAAGTATCTTCGGGCGCTTAACCCAGACCACATCGTGGGGGCTGTCCGCTCTTCAGTCTCTGACGCTGGGGAGCAGCATTGACGAGTTGTCACCCGACGACCAGCGAAGCCTTCGCAATATCCCGGCCCGTGTGTACTACGGCGTAGACACCGACGAGGCGGTCGCGCTCAGGTTGCTCGGCGTACCTAGGACGGCAGCGCCGGCGCTTTCAAAGGAACTCGCGGTCAAGGCCGACGAACCTCTTCACCGACTTCGCGGTCGGCTCCGCGCAGCCGACGTAAACGTGTGGACGAAGGCAATGGGCGAACGCGGGTCTAGTTACCATCGGGTTTGGTCGATTATGGAAGGTGAGTCATGATCGACGGCCTCAAGCCCTATCCCGCGATGAAGGACTCCGGCGTGCCGTGGCTGGGACAGGTGCCGGAGCATTGGGCGGTGAGACGGCTCCGCAACCTGGTCGACGTGCGCGTCAGTAACGTAGACAAGCACACCAAAGATGACGAGGAAACTGTTCGCCTCTGCAACTACGTTGACGTCTACAAGAACGACTACATCCGCCCGAGTATGGGCCTCATGCGGGCTACGGCGACGAGGGATGAAGTCGAGCGTTTCCGCCTAACCGTTGGCGACGTACTCATCACGAAAGACTCGGAAGCCTGGGATGACATCGGGGTCCCTGCGCTTGTGCGAGAGACCGCGACCGATCTCATTAGCGGATACCACTTGGCTCTTCTTCGCCCGTTCAGTACGCACCTATCGGGAGAGTATCTTCTTCGCGCGCTTCAGAGCACGGCTGCGCAGTACCAGTTTCACGTCGAGGCAAACGGTGTCACGCGATATGGGCTCTCGCATGCAGCAATCAAGTCCGTTTGGCTCTCTGCCCCCCCCTCCCCGAACAAACCGCCATCGTCCGCTTCCTCGACCACGCGGACCGGCGGATCCGGCGCTACATCCGCGCCAAGCAGAAGCTGATCAAGCTGCTGGAGGAGCAGAAGCAGGCCATCATCCACCGCGCCGTCACCCGCGGCCTCGACCCCAACGTCCGCCTCAAGCCCTCCGGCGTGGAGTGGCTGGGGGATGTGCCGGAGCATTGGGAGGTACGACGGAACGGACGCCTGTTCGTTCAGAGGAACGAGGTTGGCTTTGGAGATCTACCCATTCTCGCGGTGTCACTGCGGACGGGCGTACGCATCCGTGATCTCGATAGTCCCGATCGCAAACAGGTGATGACGGATCGCAACAAGTACAAGCGCGCTCGGAGCGGCGACATCGCATACAATATGATGCGCATGTGGCAGGGTGCGGTCGGATTCGCACCGATCGACGGTTTGGTGAGCCCAGCCTACGTCGTGGCCAAGCCGCTGCAGGGGACAGTGCCACGGTACTTCGAGCGACTTTTCAAGACGGCCGCCTACATGGGAGAGGTGGACAAGTTCTCGCGCGGAATTGTGAAGGACCGCAATCGTTTGTACTGGGAGGACTTCAAGCGAATGCCGTCCGCCTACCCGCCACCCGATGAACAGAAGGAGATCGCTGACGCGCTTGATGAAGCCTGCCGTGAGATCGATTCGACGGCCGGTCGCGTGCGCAACGAAATCGCCCTCCTCCGCGAGTACCGCACCCGCCTGATCGCCGACGTTGTAACCGGCAAGCTCGACGTGCGCGAGGCGGCGGCGCGGCTGCCGGACGAGGCCGAGGAGCACGAGCCACTCGATGAAGCCGACGACGACATCGACGAGGCAAGCGCCAACGATGCCGATGAGATCCCCGAGGGGGCCGAGGCATGACCGGCGACCGGCCTGCCGACTACCTCGCAAGCCTCGTGCGCGAGCTGTGCGCGCTGCCGCGCGAGACCGAGTTTCTCGAGTTCAAGGTTAACGAGACCGAGCCGCAGGCCATCGGCGAGTACATCTCAGCGCTGGCCAACGCGGCCGCGCTCGTGGGCAAGGCCTTCGCCTATCTGGTCTGGGGCGTGCGTGACGAGGACCACACGGTGATTGGGACCACCTTCAATCCTCTTTCTGCCAAGGTCGGCAACGAGGAGCTGGAGAGCTGGCTGCTGCGGCTGCTCGACCCCAAGATCGACTTTCGCTTCTTCACGGTCGAAATCGACGGACACCGCGTCGTCCTGCTGGAGATCGCGCGGGCCGCCCGCCGCCCCGTGCGCTTCTCGGGCCAGGAGTTCATCCGCATCGGCACCTACAAAAAGAAGCTCAAGGACTACCCGGAGAAGGAACGGGCCCTGTGGCGCATCTTCGACCAGACTCCCTTCGAGGACGGGATCGCGGCCGAGCGCGCGACCGGCGATGACGTGCTCCGCTTGCTCGACTACCCGGCATACTTCGACCTGCTGGAGCGGACCCTACCCTCGAACCGCGACGGCATCCTCGCAGCCCTCGCCGATGACCGACTGATCCGCCGAAGTGACGCCGGCGGCTGGGATATCACGAACCTTGGCGCCGTCCTATTCGCCAAGCGGCTCGACGCCTTCCACACGCTGCGGCGCAAGGCCGTGCGCATGATCCAGTACCGCGGCAAAGGCCGCACGGAGACACTCAAGGAGCAGGAAGGCGCCAAGGGTTACGCCTGCGGCTTCGAAGGGCTGGTCGGGTACATCAACGGTCTGCTACCGGCCAACGAGGTGATCGAACAGGCGCTGCGCAGGTCCGTGCCTATGTTCCCGGAGCTGGCGGTGCGTGAGCTGGTGGCCAACGCGCTGATCCACCAGGACTTCTTCGTCACCGGCAGCGGGCCGATGGTCGAGATCTTCGACGACCGCATCGAGATCACGAATCCCGGCGAGCCGCTGGTCGACACGCAACGCTTCGTGGACACGCCGCCCCGCTCGCGCAACGAGGCTCTCGCTTCGCTGATGCGGCGGTTCCGGATTTGCGAGGAGCGCGGTAGCGGGATCGACAAGGTCGTCTTCCAGGTCGAGCTGTTCCAGCTCCCGGCGCCGCTTTTCGAGAGCCCGGAGGGGTTCACTCGGACGGTCCTCTTCGCCCACAGGGATCTGCGGGACATGGATCGACAGGACCGCGTCCGGGCGTGCTATTTGCACGCGTGTCTGCGGTATGTGACCCGAACGCCGATGAACAATACCTCGGTTCGGGCGCGCTTTGGGATTGCGCCGGCGAATAAGGCTACGGCGTCGCGGCTGCTCCGGGAGGCACTCGAAGCCGGAATGATCCGGCTGGTGAACGAGGATGTGGCCGACAAACTGCGGGCCTATGTCCCCTACTGGGCCTAACCGTTTTTGTTGACGAACAACGGGGACTAGCGTGGCCAATCGGGGTGCACTGCGTTGGAAACGTAGGCAGACCAACGCGTTATACTGGTTTTCGGGTAGTTGACGGGTAGTTGATGGAGTCCAGACACGGCTGAACGAGTAGACCGTTGCAAACGACCTTGGGGTGGTAGTTCAAAAAGCGCCAAGAAACGCGCAAGTCGCGACGAAACAAATAGTTACGCCTTTACTAGATTTCGGTGAGTAAGGCGTGATTAGCAAAGGAATTAGTAAAGGACCTAGTCAAGCCGGCCCAGCGACCCGCCACAGGGCGGCGCGACGCGCGGTCCTTGACGGGTACTTGATCGCGAGCAGAAGAGGGATGGCCCCATGACCACCGACACCTCCGAGCGCGGCCTCGAACGCCTCATCTGCACGGCCCTGACCGGCGCGGCCTGCGATCCGGGCACGTTCAAGGCCAACGCCGTCCACGAACGCCCGGCCGCCTACGGCGCAGGTTGGATCTGCGGTGCCCCCGAGGACTACGACCGCGAATACTGCGTTGACCTAGCCCAATTCTCGGCCTTCCTGCGCGAGACCCAGCCGGACGTGGCCGACGCCCTCGACCTCGGTCAGGACGGGCCGACGAGGCGCAAGTGCCTGGCGCGGCTCCAGGGCGAGATCACCAAGCGCGGCACCATTGACGTGCTGCGCCACGGGCTCAAGCACGGGCCGCACCACCTCGACCTCTTCTACGGCACGCCATCGCCGGGGAACACAAAGGCCGCCGAGCGCTACGCCCAGAACCGCTTCAGCGTCACGCGGCAACTCAAGTACAGCTGCGACGAGACTCAACGCGCACTCGACCTGGGCCTATTCATCAACGGCCTGCCCGTCGCCACCTTCGAGCTAAAGAACAGCCTGACCAAGCAGACGGTCGCCGACGCCGTCGAGCAGTACCAGCGTGACCGGGCCCCGCGCGAGAAGCTCTTCGAGTTCGGCCGCTGCGTGGTGCACTTCGCCGTGGACGACCACGAGGTGCGCTTCTGCACGCACCTGAAGGGCAAGGACTCGTGGTTCCTGCCCTTCAACCAGGGCTGGAACGACGGCGCAGGCAATCCGCCCAACCCGGACGGCCTCAAGACCGACTACCTCTGGAAGCGGGTCCTCACCCGCGACGGCCTGACCGACATCCTCGAGAACTACGCGCAGGTCGTCGAGACCAAGGACGAGAAGACCGGTCGGAAGAAGACGTTGCAGATCTGGCCGCGCTTCCACCAGCTCGACGTGGTGCGCCGGTTGCTCGCCGACGCGCGGGCGAACGGCGCGGGCAGGCGTTACCTGATCCAGCACTCGGCGGGCAGCGGCAAGTCGAACTCCATCGCCTGGCTCGCGCACCAGCTCATCGGGCTCAAAAAGAATGGAGCGACGGTCTTCGACTCGATCATCGTCGTCACCGACCGCAGAATCCTCGACCAGCAGATCAAGGACACCATCAAGCAGTTCGCCCAGGTGGGCGCCACGGTCGGGCACGCCGACCGCTCCGGGGATCTCCGCAAGTACATCGCCGAGGGCAAGAAGATCATCATCTCCACGGTGCAGAAGTTCCCGTTCATCCTCGACGAGATTGGCAGCGAGCACCGCGGACGGCGCTTCGCGATCGTGATCGACGAGGCACACTCGAGCCAGGGCGGCCGGACCTCGGCCTCGCTTTCGATGGCGCTCTCCACGGCCGGCGTCGAGGAAGACGACGAGACGCTCGAAGACGCGATTATCCGGCTCATGGAAGCGAAGAAGCTGCTACCCAACGCCAGCTACTTCGCCTTCACCGCCACGCCCAAGAACAAGACACTCGAGATCTTCGGCGCGCCTGAGCCACAGGCCGACGGCACGGTGAAGCACCGGCCCTTCCACAGCTACACGATGAAGCAAGCCATCCAGGAGGTCTTCATCCTGGACGTGCTCAAGCACTACACGCCGGTCGAGAGCTACTACAAGCTCGTCAAGAAGGTCGAGGGCGACCCGGAGTTCGACACCAAGCGGGCGAAGAAGAAGCTGCGCCGCTACGTCGAGAGCCACGACCACGCGATCCGGCTCAAGGCCGAGATCATGGTGGACCACTTCCACGAGCAAGTCCTGGCGCTGCGCAAGATCGGCGGTGAGGCGCGCGCGATGGTGGTGACCAGCGGGATCGAACGTGCGATTCAGTACTACCACGCTTTCGGCGACTACCTGGCCGAGCGAAAGAGCCGCTACCAGGCGATCGTAGCCTTTTCGGGCGAGCACGAGTACGGCGGCGCGAAGGTGACCGAAGCGTCGCTCAACGGATTCGCATCAAGCAAGATCGCCAACACGATTCGGAAGGACCCGTACCGCTTCCTGATCTGCGCCGACAAGTTCCAAACCGGCTACGACGAGCCGCTGCTGCACACGATGTACGTCGACAAGGTGCTCTCTGGCATCAAGGCGGTGCAGACACTCTCGCGGCTCAACCGCGCGCACCCCAAGAAGCACGACGTGTTCGTGCTCGACTTCATGAACGACGCCGACGTCATCCAGCAGGCGTTCGCCGACTACTACCGCACGACGATCCTGGCCGAGGAGACCGACCCGAACAAGCTGCACGACCTGAAGAGCGCGCTCGACGGCTACCAGGTCTATGCCCCAGCACAGGTGGACGAGCTGGTAGCGCTCTACTTGGGCGGGGCGGACCGCGATCGGCTCGACCCCATCCTCGACGCGTGCGTCGCCGACTACCGCGAGCGGCTCGACGAGGACGGGCAGGTGGACTTCAAGGGCAAAGCTAAGGCTTTCCTGCGTGCATACGGCTTCCTCTCGTCGATCCTGCCCTACTCCAATGCCGACTGGGAGAAGCTCTCAATCTTCCTCAACTTCCTCGTGCCCAAATTGCCGGCGCCCGTCGAGGAGGACCTGGCCAAGGGTATCCTCGAAGCGATCGATATGGACAGCTACCGGGTGGAGAAGAAGGCGGCGGCGAAGATCCTTCTCCCCGACGCGGACTCCGAGATTGACCCCGTACCGACCACCGGCGGTGGCCACAAGCCCGAGCCCGAACTGGACCTGCTGTCGAACATCCTCAAGACCTTCAACGATCAGTTCGGCAACATCCCATGGACCGACAAGGACCGCGTGCACAAGCTCATCACCGAGGACATCCCCGCGCGCGTAGCCGCCGATCCGCGGTACCAGAACGCTCGCAAGAACTCCGACCGGCAGAACGCGAAGATCGAGCACGACGAGGCCCTGAAGCGCGTTATGACCGCCGTCCTCAAGGACGACACGGAGCTGTTCAAGCAGTTTATGGACAACGAGGGCTTCAGGCGCTGGATGACGGACACGGTGTTCGGGCTGACGTACCGGGCATCGGGGTGAGAGGCCGAAAGTCCGGGCCCTCGTCACGAAATCGGAATTCGGCAGTGGCAGATCACCGGAACTATCTCTATTACGGGTCGCATTGAGCCGCTCCATCGCGCTGCGGATCTGAATCACAACCTCATGAACCACGTATCGCGAACCGTCTGCCGAAGCCGCGGCTTTCGCGTCGACAATCCGCAAGCTCTTCACGCAGCACCTGACAAAGGACCGATCCTGCGACGGGCACGTGGAGAGGAAGCCAATGTGGCTAGCGAGGGTGAGCTACACTAAACAAGCCGATACCCGATACAGGGGAGGCCGCCATCGCGCCCCTAATCGAAATCAGAGTACTGCGGCGGCGACGCCCCGATCGACTTCGCATGGACAACGCCGCTCTTCTTTGAGATTTCCGATTCCAAGACCGCCTCGACCAGGATCCGATGCCACCATTCGTCTCCGTAGTCGAACAAGTAGTGGAACACATCCCCCTCTTCGAGTTCGAAATCTCGGATCCTGGCTTTCGCTGCCGAAGTACCGGAACCCCTGGGTCCGAATATACCGATTCCAACCCCGACCGCAGGCGCGGCAATTTCGGGGGATCGCCGGATCCGCTGAATGCTTTTAGTGTCAACTCCCGTCATGTAGAAGCTGTACAGATGCGGGTCATTCCGATCGAACGCATGGAAGATCGCATCATGAAGAGCCTTAAACGTGGCATTCGAGGCCGCATCTAGAACTCGGTATACCTTCATAGACCCGAGCAAGGATACACGCAAACGGATGACCGTAGACACGCCGAACTCCTTGAAGGGTCCATGCCAGCCGCACCGAACCCGAAGAAGAAACCGTTACCTGGCCCCTCGCGAATCCCTTCAATAATAAACCCCCACCCCCCTCCCCACCAACACCGGCACCTGCACCGAAACCGCCTCCCCCGACAACGGATTCCCCATCACATACAGCACATCCCCCTCCCCAAACCCCGCATTATCCACCAAAGGCTGCAGATCCGTGACCTGATTCTGATTCACCACCACCAACGTCAACGCACTCAACCCCGCCAGCCCCTCCAACGAACCCAGCGAGTTGTTCCCCGCCAGCAACACGCCAAGCGACATCATCCCCGCCAGCGGCACCAGGCTCGACACCGCCGCCTGCTGCACCGCCAAACTCTCCAGCGCCGTCATCGCCACGAGCGGCCCCAGATCCGCCACACCGTTGCCGTCGAGCCGCAAGCTGAGTAGCGAAGTCAACGACGCCAGCGGCCCGATGTCGACGAACTGGTTGCGCGCCAGATACAGGATCTCCAGCCCGACGAGCCCGGCCAGCGGCGACACGTCGGCGATCTGGTTGTCGTCCAGTTGCAGGTGGCGCAGGTTGGGTAGGGCGGCCAGGGGCGTGAGGTCGACGATCGCGTTCTCACGCAGGTCGACGTCGAACAGGGCGGTCAGGTTCGCCAGCGGCCCGAGGTCGACGATCGCGTTGCCGCGCATCTTCACGAACGCCAGCGCGGCGCAGAACTCGAGCCCGCCGAGGTCCGCCACGCCCTCGCTTTCGACCTGCAGCTCGACCACCTCGCGCACCCGCGACCGCAGCAGCGGCCCGTCGGGCAACGAGAGCACGGCGCGCACGGCGGCCTCGATGGCGGGGTCGGCGAACACGACGGCCGTGTTGTCGAAGCAGGTCACGTCGACGCAGTTCGAGCAGCCGGGCGAGTTGCCGGCCTCGTCGAACGCCCTCACGGCGAAGAAATAGTGCTCGTCTTCCTCGAGGCCGACGATGGTCATCGTCTCGACCGTGCCGGCGGGTCCCGGCGTCGGCGCATCCGGCGCCACGATCGCGTCGGCCCAGTTGCCGGGGTGGATGAAGTCGAGCGACCCGCGCACCTCGTAGCGCGTGGCGGTGCCCACGTCGCCGTCGTCGCCGGGCGCGGTCCAGGTGAGGGTCACCGAGTTGACGGTGAAGTCGAGCACGGCGAGGTCGGTGATGGGTGATGGGGCCTGGCCGTCGTCGTCGCCGTCCGGGCCGGAGGACGAGGAGCAGGCGTTGAGGGCGAGGCATCCGGCGAGCAGGAGGGCGGTCGTGGCGCGCATGGGCCACCTCCCGGATCGAGGGGAAGCGAGGCAGTTGGCGAGAAGGCTAGATCCGTCGAATAGGCGTTGTCAATATGGCTGATCTGTAGTTGCGCCAGCTCATTTCATCACCTGCACCTTGCTGACCACCTCCCCGCCCCCCGTCACCAACCGGCACAGATACCCCCCGCTGGCCACCGGCCGACCAAGCTCATCGACCCCGTCCCAGACCACGACCCCCGCCCCGGCCGCCACGTGCTGCCTGGCCAGCAGCGTCCGCACCCGCCTGCCCCGCAGGTCGTACACCGCGAGGGTCACCGGGCCATCGAGCGGAACCGTGTATCGGATCGAACACGCCGGGTTGAACGGGTTGGGATACGCGTCGAGCCGCAGCCCGGCCGCTTCCGGGGTCTCGGGGACCTCCGGAGCCGCCGTGGGATCGCTCAGGTAAGGCTTGGCCTGCAGCACGATGTTGTCGTACCGCGTGTTGCCCGAGGCGCCCCCCGCGTTCGAGCCTCCGAACCGCAACCGCACCTGGAAATCGGCGTTGTTGCTCGCCGCCTCCACCGCGCCGAGGTCCCAGGCATGGAGGGCCGGCTCCTCGGTCAGGATCACCGCCTCGCCGAGCGGCTGCCACGACCCCGCCTCGCCCGTCGCGCTGTACTCGAGCGCCACCTCCTGCGCCCCGTTGACGGTCCGCCAGGCGGCCACGCTCAGACGCGGCTCCACGTAGCCCGTGGTCGGCAGGTGCAGGTGCAGCTGCCGCGTGTCGCTCGGGTTGCGCACGCGCAGGGCGTAGCCGGCCGGCGTGTCGGGCAACGCGCCGAGCAGGGTGCCGTCGTCGACCCGGTCCAGGTAACCGGCGCCGGTGCCGGGGTAGGTGATCATCCCGGTGGCGACGAGCGAGAGGTCGGCCTCAACCGCGGTCAGCGTGCCGGCCGGCAGGTCGTTGAAGTGCCAGGCGTGGATGGGCACGAACTGGTAGGGGTCGAGCGCGAAGACCGCCGTCGCGCGGATGAGGTTCGGGCCGGGCGTGATCGTGAGCGTCGGGTTGCTGGTGCCCTGCTCCTGCCACCGCAGCAGGCGGTAGCCGGGCGCGGGCAGGGCGGTGGCGGTGATCGGCACGCCCTGGAAGTAGGTGCCGACCCAGGGGTAGGGGTTGGCGGGGTCGGCAAGGCCGGGCAGGTCGGCGTCGATCACGAGCTGGTTGAGCCGGACCGCGCCCATGGCAACGTCGTTGACGTCGACGATGACCAGGCCGGTGCCGGCGAGGTCGAAATGGTCCACGATGTGCTGCCGCTGGTGCGCGGGTCGTTGATCGCTGAAGGCGCGCAACAGGTTCACCACGCCGTGCCAGGAGTTGTTGATGTCCCAGCGGTCGTGCCAGGCGGCGATGGCCGGCGCGTAGAGGTCGGAGAAGTCGTCGACGATCCCGGTGACGCGATTGACCTTGAAGGTGCTGTTCAGGTGGTCGGCGAAGGTGTTGATGAAGAGCTGGCGCACCCAGGGGTTGACCAGGAGGCCGCGCAGCAGCTCGGTGGACCAGGGCGGGTTCGACCCCGCGCGGCCGTCGGTCGCCGTGGCGTGGGCCAGCGTGTTGCGGTCGTAGAACAGGAAGCCGTCGTCGACGTCGTACATCATCCAGCGCCAACGGCCGTCGTGACCGTACGGCGCGTTGGGGTCGTAGGCGGGCAGCGTGCGGCGCCAGAAGCGGATGTTCTGACCCGGCCAGTCGTGGTTGGCGCAGTAGATCTGGGCCACGCAGTAGCGGATGAACTGCTCGATGTCCATGCGCTCGGCGACGTGGGCCAGGTTGGCCGGCAGGGTCATGTTGCTGTTCAGCACGAAGGAGCGGAGCGCGAGGTAATCGGCGCGGTCGGCGGCGGTGCCCAGCTCCAGCACCGCGTTGTTCGCCAGCATCGCGACTTCGTCCTCGGGCACGCCGTACACGCGGGCCAGGTAGTGCTCGTCGTAGCGCTCGCGCAGGTTGGCCAGCCCCCAGTACTCGCCATTGACGAAGTGCACCACCGGACGGCCGGCCTGCGTGTCGAACCCCATCTGGGCGGAGACGGTCTGGGCGGCGAGGTCGCGAAACGCCGCCTGCGCCCAGTCGCTGCCGGAGTTGCGGATCAGGAACCGCTCGTACGACGTGTACGGCAGGTCCGGGAACAACGCCGCGTCGAACTGCGACGGACCGTAGGCCGAGCGCGCGTAGAGGCGGAGAGTCTTCTGGGGCAGATGGCGGGTCATGCCGCCGTGAATGCGCACGCCGGCGTCTTGCGCGAGAAGCAGGCTGCCGTCGGCCCTGAAGATCTCGATGTGCACCGGTCGCTCCCACGCGTCGCCGGTCTGGAAGTAGTTGCCCGTGCCGTAGTTGCCGGGCACGTAGGTGTCGCCCGGCACGTAGATGCCGATCGTGTCGTCGAAAAAGTTCGCCGCCGTGGTGGCCACCGAGACCATCGGCAACGGCAGGTGCACCGGTAGATCCGGCCCGACCGCGAACGACCCGGTCACCACCCGGCTCGGCGCATGCCCGGGCCGAAACGCGCGCGCCCTGACCACGTTGATCTTGAAGACCTCGCCGCGGGGAGGCCGCCAGCCGTGCAGCTCCGACGGCGGCCGGAAGTTGGTCCGGATCAGGGAGAAGACGTTCGGATCGCCGGCGCGGCTCTCGAGGACCAGGGGCTCGGTGTAGCGCTCGGAGGCGAGCGTCGGTTCGCTGCCGTCCAGCGTGTAGGTGATCACGGCCTGGGGATCGTCGTGCGTCAGGGCGAGCGTGATCGGGTCGGTGTAGAGGCCGGGAGTGGCGCCGAGTTGAGGCGGCGCGAGGTGCTGCAGACCCTCGCCATTGGGCGCGGCCGGCGTGGGCTCGGCGAACACGATCCACTCATCGGCGCCGTCGGGTAGGCGGCCGTAGGAGGTGTCGGTCACCAGGGCGATCGGCTCGACCTCGTCGAGGCGTGTGACACCGTCCGGGGCGGTCAGCAGCAAGGGTTCGCCGCCGGCGCTGATCGCGAAGTTGGTGTGCAGTTCACCGCCGGCACCCACCTTGTCCTTGCCCGAGGCCCAGACCAGCAGATGCCCCTGCGCCGGGAGCGTGGCGGCCGGGAATCGCCAGCGCAGGGGGTTGGCGAGGTCGTCGGAGAGGTAATGGTCGGTCAGATCGATGGACGCGGCGCCAGGATTATATAGCTCGATCCAGTCCGAATAGTCGCCGTCTTCGTCGGCGATCGTGGTCGCGTTGGACGCCATGAACTCGTTGATCAGGGGCGTTTGCGCCAATGCGGCGACGGAGGTCACCAGCAGCCAGAGAGATCCAATGAAGAATACACGCGAGGCGTTGTTCATGCGGTGCTCGTTTCCTGGTCGCGGGCGCCCCCGTTGGAGATTCTACCACACCGGGCGGGGCGTTGCAGCAGGAATCGGGTGAACATCCGCATCGGGGCGACCCCTGCTCGCACCCGAACAGGGGCCGCCCACCACCACCACGACCTACAGCTTCACCCCCAACCGCTCCCACACCGACTCCCCATCCTTGATCTCCTGCGCCTTCAGATGCGGGTACGTCCGGAACAGGAACACTACCAGCGGCACCACGCCGCCGAGGATGATCACCAGGTCGGGAAGCAGCCGCAGGTTGCCCAGGAACATCACCGCCGGCCGCTGGAAGAACGACGCGTCACGCGCCACCACCATGCCTTCCTGGAAGCTCGTCCAGGCCTGCATCACGCCGACGGGGAACAGCGTCAGGAAGGTCAGCAGCAACAGGCCCACGTTCAGGCCCCAGAACGACGTCGCCAGCAGCTTGTCGCTCCACACTTCCTTCTTCACCAGACCCCGCCACGAGAACAGCAACAGCGCGATCGACAGCATGCCGTACACCCCGAACAGCGCCCCGTGACCGTGGTTCATGGTCAGGTAGGTGCCGTGCTCGAAGTAGTTCACCAGCGGCAGGTTGATCAGGAAGCCGAAGACGCCGGCGCCCAGGAAGTTCCAGAACGTCGAGGCGACGATGAAGTACATCGGCCACTTGTACGGGAACTCGCGACCCTCGGCCCGGATCGACCGGTACTCGAGCATGCCGCGCACCACCAGGCCGAAGAGCGGCACCGGCTCCATCGACGAGAACACCGAGCCGATCGCCAGCCACAGCGACGACCCGCCGTACCAGAAGTAGTGGTGCGCCGTGCCCAGGATGCCGCTGAGGAAGGTGATCGCCGCCGTGAAGTACGCCACCACCAGCGCGCCGCGCGCGGTCACCAGGCCCATGGCCACCATCAGCACCGCGATCACGCCGACGCCGAAGAACTCGAAGATGCTCTCCACCCAGATGTGCACCACGAACCAGCGCCAGTAGTCGGCCACGGTCAGGTGCGTGTCCTTGCCGTAGAGCAGGCCGAACGCGAAGAAGATCACCACCAGCGTGGCGCTGAACACGTAGAAGCGCACGAGGTCCTTGAAGTGCGGGTCCTTGCCCTCGCGGAACGTGTTGACCACGCCGCGATACACGATGCCCAGCCATCCCAGCAACCCCACGAACAGCAGGATCTGCCACAGGCGACCCAGCTCGAGGTACTCCCAGCCCTGGTGACCCAGCCAGAACCACCAGTCGCCCAGCAGCCCCTTGATGCCCAGCACGTGGCCGGTGAGGCTGCCGACCGCGACGATCATCACCGCGGTGAACAGCACCTGCACGAGCGCGCCCTGACCCTTCGGTTCCCGGCCGCCGATGATCGGCGCCAGGTAGATCGCCGACGCCACCCACGTGGTCGCGATCCAGAAGATCGCCAGCTGCAGGTGCCACGTCTTGGCCCACGAGTACGGGATCACCTCGGCGATGCCGCCGATGTAGAAGCTGCCCGGATGCACCGTGTAGTGCGCCAGCAGACCGCCGAAGCACGTCTGCAAGAGGAACAACAGGATCACCACCAGGAAGAACTTCGCGGCCTTGATCTGGCTCGAGGTCAGGGGCATCGCGATCAGCTTGTCGGCCAGCGGGATGCCCTTGGCCTCGCCGTACCAGATGTTGTAGCGGTGCACCCAGTAGATGAAGAAGCCGAGCGCCAGGAACAACGAGAGGATGCCGCCGATCGTCCAGATGTACGTCTCGGTGGTGGCCACGTTGCCCACGGTGCGGTCGGGCGGCCAGTTGTTCGTGTAGGAGTAGTCACCGTCCGGCCGGTTGGTGACCGCCACCCACGCCGTCCAGTAGAAGAAGCGACCCAGCTGCCGCCGCTCCTCCACGGACGGCACCTGACCCGGCAAGAACCCGTAATTGCGGTCGCCCTCGCCGAAGGTGCGCTCCCAGAACCGTTCGTTGCCCTGCAAGGCGACCACCTGGTCGCTGGTCAGGGTGAGGGTGTCGGTGGCGGGGTCGTACCGGTTCTCCTTGAGCTGGTGGGTGGTGTGCAGATCGACGACCTCGCGCTGCTGCGGGCTGAGGTCGCTGTACGGCGCGCCGAACTCCCGACGCGCGATCGGCTCGCGCACCGCCTCGCCCATGCGGCGCAGCGTGACCGACGAGAACTCCATGCCGCGCTGGGTGCCGTGACCCCACACGCTGCCGTGGTCCATCAGGCCGTAACGCTGGTACACGTGCTGGCCGGCGAAGATGTCGGCCCGCGTGAACAGCACGTCGCCGTCGGGCGACACCACCCGGCCCGGGTACGGCGGCGCCTCCCGGTTGGCGAAGTAACCCAGGACCAGCAGGCCGCCCAGGGCGACCACGAAGCAGATGATCGCGGCCCATCTCAGCTTCTCGATCGACATCGCAACACGCTCCTCGGTTGTCCCGACCCGGTTTCTCGCGCGCGGCAGGTGGCACCCACCATACACGATATGCAGACCCAAATATCCATAATATATTGAAAGGTGTCAATCGCCGAAATCCGCACGGATCACCGCGTGCAACCTTCTACGCGCAACCCCGTATACCCCGCCGACAGTTCGCCCCACACGGACGACAACCTGGAGGACAACGCCATGAAGTCTCTGCTCACGCTTCTCTGCCTCGGCCTGCTGGCCGGCGGCGCCCTGGCCCAGACCGACTACGATTACTACCCCTGCGAGTACCGTGTCGGGCTCTTCTTCTCCACCTCGAACGACCACTACCAGTTCAACGCCGCGTCCACGAATTTCGACTATGTGCCGTTTGAGGAGTTCTTCATGCACCTGGTCATCTTCGGGGCGCAGCAGCGCATCCCCGCGTACGAGCTGAAGGTCACCGGCATCCCCGCCTCGATGCTGGCCATCTGGGAGCCCGTGCCCAACGTCGGCTGGATCAACGTCGGCGACGAGTTCAACCACATCGCCGCCTTCGGCTTCCCGCAGCCGAACCCGAACCAGCGCGTCCGGCTGGGCCACTGGCGCCTGATCGCCACGACGGCGCCCGAGACGCATCAGTTCCGCATCCTGCCGTCGACGCCGTCGAGCATCAACGGCGACGGCCCGGCCATCGTCCTGGGCGAGCGGCTGGTGCGCCTGAACTTCTCGCCCTGGCTGGGCTACAGCGGCTGCGACGGCCACCTGCCGCCCGGCCAGTTCCCCGATTACGTGGCCACGACCCATGGTAGCGGCATCGAGCTGTACCCGAGCGTGGCGGTGCATTCGCGCACGTTGTCGGGGGTGAAGGGGCTTTTCCGGTAGGGAGAGCGGTGGGTTGATCGCGCGCGCCCTGGGGCTGGGTGGTCCTGGGGCGCGGGCTTTTTTTGGGGAACCGCTTGAGCCCCCTCCCTGTATCCCCTAGGCTGTGCCCTTGAGATTGTTGCTGGCCAGAAACGGCGCTCCCAGGCGCCGCGGCGGGCCTGGCGAAAACCGGGAGAAAACCGCGCTATACGCCGATTGAATGCCTTCCGTGAGGGTCTTGGTGTGCCGGCGCACGATCCTCGGCCGGCCAGCAACATTCTCCGGGGCACAACCTGGAGGCTAAGATGAAGAGGTT
Organism: uncultured Fibrobacteraceae bacterium; assembly: GCA_964630845.1. Classification (GTDB taxonomy): domain Bacteria; phylum Krumholzibacteriota; class Krumholzibacteriia; order LZORAL124-64-63; family LZORAL124-64-63; genus Glo-17. Next base: position 27,453 of record CAZVWL010000001.1, on the reverse strand, counting down.
GCTTGTTGTCACCCTGGCGCTCCTCCTGTCCACCCCCACCCTCGCCGCCCCCTTCGAGACGCCGCACCTCTACGAGCCCTGCAACTATCGCCTCGGCCTGTTCTTCTCGAATTCCCCCGACGCCTTCGAGGTAACCGCCGAGGCCACCAACCTGGTCCCCGTGCAGCACCAGATGGCCTACCTGCACCTCGTGGTGATCAGCGCGCCCCAGCCGGTCTCGGCGTACGAGATGCGCCTGGAGGGGCTGCCCGAGGGCATGTTCATCACCAGCTGGGTGCCGGTGCCCGACTCCGGCTGGCTGAACGTGGGCAACGACATGCAGCACATGTCGGCCTTCGGTTTTCCGCAGCCGAACCCGGGCGGTGTGGTGAAGCTGGGCCACTGGACGCTGTTCCCCCTCGTGACGGACACCAAGGCGGAGCTGCGGCTGGTGCCGCCGGCGGGGTCGAGCCTCGGGGGGGCGGCGCCGGCCCTGGTGGTCGACGGGGAGCTGGCGCGTGTCAACTACACGCCGTGGTCGCACAGCGGGTGCACCGAGGCGGTGGCCTCGGGCGACATCCCGCCGTACGTGGCGACGATCAACGGCGAGGGCGTGAAGCTCGACGCGGGCTTCCGCTGAGCAGCGGCTGGCGCGGTAGCTCGCGCGGCGGGCCAAGCGGCGCCAGGCGCGGTCAGAACCGGGCGCCGAGCGCCTCGCACAGGAACGCGAGCATGGGACGCATCGCGGCGTAGACGCCGCCGATGCGTTCCATGGCGTCGGGCGCCGTGATGTCCTGCTGCGAGAGCGGGACCCACACCCCCCAGTCCTTCCATTTCAGCTCGTCGGCGGCCGGATGATCGGTCGGGTAGCCGGCCGGCACGCGTTGCAGGCGCTCGCCGAAGCGCTCGGCGCGGGCGAGGGCGCGGTCGTCCGTGATGGCCAGCCAGCGGTCGGGGTGCGCGGCCACGTGGGCGCGGATGGCGCGCAGGGCGGCGGTCGGCGGGCGCCAGACGCCGGCGGCCGCACCCGAGGCGCCGGGTTCGAGGTGCAGGTAGAGGCCGGGGGCGTGCGCGTCCTTGCCGGCCTCGTGGCGGAACTGGATGGCGGCGTGGGTCTTGTAGGGGCTCTTGTCGGCGCTGAAGCGGATGTCGCGGTGGATGCGGAAGAGCGAGCCGCCGCTCGGGCGCGGGTCGCACACCAGGTGGGGGCTCACCGCGCGCACCCAGGGGCCGAAGTCGCCGATGAATCGCAGGGCCGGGCCGCGCACGTGCTCCTCGTAGCGGTCGCGGTTGGCCTCGAACCAGGCGCGGTCGTTGTTGGCGGCGAGGTCGTTCAGGAACTCGAAGAGACCGCGCGTGAAGTATGGCTTGGCCATGGCGTTACTGGGCTCCCGGCATGGTGCCGTCCATGAACAGCGGTCCGCCCGGACCCAGCGGCAGGCCGAGCAACATCCAGCCGACCAGGAGCAGGGTCCAGAACACCGTGAAGATGAACGTGTAGGGCAGCATGGTGGAGATGATGGTGCCGATGCCGTAGCGCTCGTCGTAGCGCTGGGCGAAGGTCACGATCAACGCGAAGTAGCTCATCATCGGCGTGACCAGGTTGGTGACCGAGTCGCCGATGCGGAACGCGGCCTGCGTGAGCGCGGGGTGGTAGCCGAGCAGCATGAACATGGGGATGAACACCGGCGCCATGATCGCCCACTTGGCCGACGCGCTGCCCATGAACAGGTTGATGAACGAGGCGAGCAGCACGAAGGCCACGACGAGGGTCACGCCCGTCAGGCCCACGTTGCGCAGCGACTCGGCGCCGTTGATGGCCAGGATCAGGCCGAGGTTGCTGTAGCGGAAGAAGTAGACGAACTGCGCGGCGAAGAACACCAGCACGATGTAGCCCGCCATGCCGCTCATCGACTTGGTGATCTGCTTGACCGCGTCGTGGTCGTTGCGGATCGACCGCGTCACCAAGCCGTACACCAGGCCCGGCACGAAGAAGAAGATCAGGATGGCCGTGATCAGGCCGTCGAAGAAGGGCGAGTTGAGCAGCGACCCGTTGGCCGGGTTGCGCAGCAGCGCGTTGGCCGGCGCCGCGCTCCAGACCAGCAGGCCCAGCGTGACCAGCAGCGACAGGCCGGCCAGGCGCATGCCCTTGCGCTCGAGCGGCGTCAGCTGGTCGACCGCGATGCGCGGCGTGCTGCCCTGGTAGGGGCCCAGGCGCGGCTCGACGATCGCGCTGGTGACCCAGGTGCCGAGGATCACGATGAGGATCGCCGACACGAACATGAAGTAGAAGTTCACCGCCGGGTTGATCACCATGTCCGGCACGAGGATCTGCGCGGCGGTGGTCGACAGCCCGGCCAGGATGGGGTCGACCGAGCCGATCAGGAAGTTGGCGCCGAACCCGCCGCTCACGCCGCAGAAGGCCGCGGCCAGGCCCGCCATCGGGTGGCGGCCCAGGGCGTGGAAGATCATCGCGCCCAGCGGGATGAGGATCACGTAGCCGGCCTCGGAGGCCAGGTGCGAGATGATGCCGGCCAGCACGATGGAGCCGGTGATCAGGCGTGGCGGCGCGTTGAGCACCAGCGCGCGGATCAAGATCGCCAAGAGGCCCGACCCCTCCGCCAGGCCGATGCCCACCATCACGGCCAGCACGTAGCCCAGGGGCGGGAAGTTCACGAAGTTGTGCGTGACGTTGCTGTACATCCAGCGCAGGCCGTCGGCGCTCAGCAAGCTGTTGACCGTGATGACCGTGTCCTGCACCGGGTGCACGGCCGACAGGCCCACCTTGGCGCAGATCCAGGACAGCACCGCCACGGTCAACGCGAGCAGCGCGAACAGGGTGGCGGGGTGCGGCAGCTTGTTGCCGAGCAGCTCGATGAGGTCGAGGGAGCGGGTCAACACGCGTCCGGCCGAGCGGGTGGTCGAGGCGGCGTTGGGCTTCATGCGGCTCCTGGGGCGTTCGGGGGAGGCGAGAAGGACGCAGAAGCAATAACAAACGGGATATCGCCGCGCAATGTCCTAGTTGTTCGCGCCCTCGAGGCGCGCCTGCAGGTCGGCCAGCAGGGCGCGGGCGCGGGCGGGGGCGTCGAAGAAGGCGGGCTGGTCGGCGGCGGGGGTGGGGTCGGCCGCGGCGAGCGCCAGGCAGCGTTGCCAGGCGGCGATGGCGCCCGTGGTGTCGCCCTCGTTCAGGAGCACGACGCCCAGCAGGGTGAGGGCCTCGAGGTGGGCGGGGTCGTGCGCGAGCTGCTCCTCGCACATGCGGCGGGCGTCGGCCGTGCGGCCGACCTGCAGGCGGGCCATCACGTGCGGGCTCATGAAGACGCGCGGCTGGTCGGCCGGGGTGGTGGCGGCGAGCGCCTCGTAGAAGAGGTCGGCGTGGGCGTAGAGGTCGCGCTGGTAGGCGTGCCAGGCGAGGTCGCCCACGAAGGACAGGAAGTGCGGGGCGTGCAGGTTGGCCTCGTAGGGGCGCCAGAAGCCGGGCTCGAGGGGGCCGCGGTCGCGCAAGAGGCGCTCGCGGCCCGCGGGGGTCAGGCGGTGGATGCGGATCTCCGGGCCGCGCGCCCGGGGGCCGGGGCTGACCACGTGGATGGGCGGCGCGTAGCGCTCGAGGTCGCGGTAGAAGGCGGCCTGGCGCGGGTAGCGGTCGGGCGCCTGTTCGAAGCGGCCGCGCACGGCGCCCGAGGTCACGATGAGGTCGACCGGCAGGAAGTGGCGCAGGTCGTAGTAGAAGTCGGCCAGCTCGGGGCGCACGCTGTACAGGGGGATGCCCAGGACGTGGGCGGTGTCCGGCAACGACGGCGTGTAGTGCTCCATGGCCAGGATGAGGTCGTCCTGGCGTTCTAGTTCGGCGAGCAGGTGCGCGCGGGCGAGCTGCAGCGTGCCCGGCGCGGCCTGACTGCGGGCCAGCGCCCAGGTGGTCATGGCGGGCGGCAACAGGACTGCGGCCGCGAGCGCGGCGAAGACCGCGTGGCGCAGCAGGCGCGGGCGGCCTTGCAGGGTCGTCTTTAGCCAGGCGACCGCGGCGGCCAGGCCGAGCGCGAGCGGCAGCAGCACCGGCAGCATGTAGCGGTCGAACTTGGTGCTCAGGAAACCCAGGCCGAGGTAGAACGCGACGGCGCACGCGGCGATCACGAGCCAGGCGCCGCGACGTCGCCAGGCGGCCCAGCCGAGGCCGGCCGTGGCGAGCACGAGGCCCGGCCAGCCGAACGCCGGCGCGAGCACGTCGCCGAAGTAGAAGAGCGCGGCGCGGTCTTCGTGGCCGAAGTGGCCGCCCTTCATGTGCGTGACCTGGGCCAGGACGTCGCGCTGCAGGACGGCGAGGTCGAGCAGCAGGTACGGGCTGGTGAGCACGAAGGCGCCCAGGCAGGCGGCCGCGGCCCACAGCAGGCGGCGGTCGGTAAGGGCGGGGTGGCGCTCGCGCCACGCGTGCACGCCGTAGAGCACGGGCACCAGCAGCACGGGCGAGTACTTGGCCGAGGCGCCGAGGCCGATCCAGACGGCCGCCCACACATAATCGCGGGGACGACCGTGCTCGTGCAGGGCCACGAGGCGCGCCACGGCGAGCGCGGCCAGGGCGGTCAGCAGGATGTCGGGCGAGACCATGCGTGATTCGGCGTACAGCAGGGGATTGAAGGCGAGCGCGCAGCCGGCGAGGATGCCGGCCCAGCTGCCGGCCAGGCGGCGGCCCAGGCGCACGGCGACGGCGACCACGATGCCGGCGGCGAGCACGCCGAGCGCGCGGCCCGCCACGACGAGGGAGGCGAGGTCCTGGTGGTGGTGATGGAAGTCGGCGCGGCCGTCGTAGCGGCCGACCAGGTACTGCAGGTGCTGCAAGAGGAGGTGCACGTAGAAGGAGAGGGACGGCCAGCCGGCGGTCTCAGGGTTAAGCGAGAGGCGGCCGGTGTCCCAGCCGCCCATCGTGAAGGCCTTCTTGAGCGGCAGGGCTTCTTCCTCGATGTCGGGCAGGCCCCAGCCGAGGTTTGGTAGGCGGATGGCGACGGCCATGGTGGCTACCAGGGCGGGGACGATCCAGTCGGCATGGTCGCGGCGTGTCATCGCTTATGTTATTCCACCAAGAATGTTGCTGGCCCTCCGCGGACGTAACTATATATCCTTGATACATATACCACAACTCGTGCCGCGGGGTAACCCCTCCCCTCCGGTCCCGGCCTTCTCGAACACTGGCCGCAGCACCACCCGCCGTCCACCGCAGTTGACTCATCCCGGCCAACTGCGACACCGCTTGCCGCGCAAGAAGTTGCGCGAATGCGCCGGCGCACCAGCCGGCGTCTCTCGACACGTCCGGCCTGAGACTGGTTTCGTCCGAGGATCGACTGAGCCGCCAGGATGACAAACCTCTGGGACTGGTTCGACTACGCCGTATCCTCAACATCAACAACACTTTAGAGCGATATCCAGGCCAGCTACATTCTTCGCGGAATAACCCTGGTGTAGCCCACCAGGCGCATGGTGGGCACGTCGACGCTCTCGACCAGCCGATGCCCCGGCAACAGATCGCGCTCCTCCCCATGCCACAGCGACTGCAGCACCCAGATGCGGTCGCAGTCCGCCAGCGCGTCCACCGTCGCCGGACCGATCACCCAGGTGACGCCGCCCTTGACGATCCGGTCACTCGTCGGGCCCAGGCGCAGCAGGCCGGCGAGCACCGGCCCGACGCGTTCGGCGCGGGCGGCCCAGCGTGGCTGGTCGGCGGCACCTAGCAGGGTGAGCGGGTCGCCCCAGCGGGGTCCGTGCGTGTAGCGCAGCACACCCCAGTGGTCCCACACGCGCGCCGCGTAGACGGTGTCGCCGGGTTCGAGGCGATCCTGCAGGGCGACCGCCGCGGAGCGGTAGTCGTGCACGAGCGGGGCATCACGGTTGATCGCGACCGTCTGCGCGGCGGCGGCGACGGCCACGGCGGCGAGCACGGCGGTCGCCAGGCGCGGTCGGCCCGCGCGCAAACGGCCGAGAAGCAGCGCCGCCAGCAAGCAAGCCAGCGGCAGCGCGTAGACCACCAGCCGCGTCTGCCACACGGGCTTGACCACGACGGTCACCGCGCCGATCAAGAGCAGCGGCGCGGCGACCGTGAGCGCCAAGGGGCGCGTGTCGGCGCGCGCTGCGCCGAGGCCGATCAGCACGGCGTAGACCATCACGCCGATCACCAGCGCGGCGCCGTGAGCATCGCCGGCGGTGAACGTGGCCAGGGTGCCGGCCACCTCGCGCCACGAGGGCGCCGGGTAGCCCACCGTGCGCAGCCACGAGTTGATCAGCACGGGCACGCAGCCGACCGCGAAGACGGCCTGGGCCTGTAGCGCCCGCAGGGTGCGGCGGCGGCCGCCGGTCTGGTGCGCGCGCATCAGCGCGTAGAGGCCCACCGTGCCGGCCATCAGCGGCGCCACGCCGTGCGTGTAGGCCATCAGCCACTGCACGACGACCAGGCGCCACCACGGCCGCAGGCGGGCGCCCGGCGGCGTGGTGGCCAGCCACTCGGCCGCGGCCCAGGCGAGCACGGCCAGCGCCATGAGCATGGTGTACATGCGCAGCTCGTGCTGGTAGAGGCCGGACAAGGGGGCGGTGGCCAGCAGGAGTCCGGCGGCCAGGCCCACGGCGGGGTCGTGCCGGCGGGCGGCGAACCAGGTCAACAGCCAGACCGCGGCGGCCGCCCACAGGAGGCTGTTCAGGAAGAGCCAGCGGTCGTGCTGGCCGCCGAGGCCCCAGAGGCTGATCTGCAGGTAGTAGAGCGGGGGGTGCAGGTCGTGGCGCAGGGTGAGGGCGACCGCGTCCCAGGGTGTGGCGGCGGCGCTCGTGGCCGACCACACCTCGTCCATCCACAGCGAGGCGGGCGGCAGGCCCACCAGGCCGAGCGCGAGGCTCGACGCGGCCAGGGCGGTGCAGCATATGGCCAGGCGCGCGGTGGTCAACGGTCCGCCTCCCTCGCCGCCGCTAGAAGCCCGCGGCCTGACCGTCCTTGCGGGACTCGCTGGCGCCGTAGTAGACCCCCGCGGCGGGGTCGTGCAGGATGGCCTGGTAGCCGCCGAACGAGCCGATGTCCAGCGCGATGTGGTGGCCGCGCGCGGCCAGCTCGCGCTGCACGAGGTAGGCGAAGCCGCTCTCGAGGTGCACGGTGCCGCCGTCGGTCATCACCTCGCCGGTGGGCTCGGACGACCCCTCGTGCAGGATGCGCGGCGCGTCGCCCGCCTCCTGCAGGTTCATGCCGAAGTCCACGAGGTTGATGATGATCTGCGCGTGCGCCTGCGGCTGCGTGGCGCCGCCCATGACGCCGAAGCTGAGGCGGCGGCCGTCGGGCGCGAGGGCGAACGCGGGGATGATCGTGTGGAAGGGCCGCTTGCCCGGCGCGTAGGTGTTGGCGCGGCCTTCGTCGAGGTCGAACAGCTCGCCGCGGTTCTGCAGGCCGAAGCCCAGGCCCGGCGGGCACACGCCGCTGCCGATGCCGCGGTAGTTGCTCTGGATCAGGGAGACCATGGTGCCGGCGGGGTCGGCGACCGTCAGGTAGATGGTGTCGCCCTGTTGCAGCGCCGGGTTGCCGGGTTCGACGGCGCGCGCGGCGCGCGCGGGGTCGATGAGCGCGCGTCGCTCGGCGGCGTACGGCTTGCTGATGAGCGTCGTGGTGGGCACAGTCACGAAGTCGGGGTCGGCGTAGAAGCGGGCGCGGTCGGCGAAGGCGAGCTTCTTGGCCTCCACGAACCAGTGCACGTGGTCGACGCTGCCGAAGCCGGCGCCGCGCAGGTCGTAGCCCTCGAGGATGTTGAGGATCTGCAGGGCGGCGATGCCCTGGCCGGCCGGCGGCAGCTCGAAGACCTGCCAGCCGCGGTAGGTGGCCGAGACGGGGTCGAGCCAGGTGCCGCGGTGGGCGGCGAGGTCGTCAATCGTCAGGAAGCCGCCGGCGTCCTGGACGGCGGCGGCGATCGCTTCGGCCAGCTCGCCGCGGTAGAAGGCGTCGCGGCCATGGCGGGCGAGGATCTCGAGCGTGCGCGCGAGGCCTTCGTTGCGCCACATCTCGCCCTTCTGCGGCGCGCGGCCGCCCTGGGTGAAGGTGGCGAGGAAGCCGGGCTGGTCGGCCAGAATGGGCACCGACCGTTGCCAGTAGTGCGCGATCAGCTCGCTGACGGGAAAGGCCTCGCGGGCGTAGCGGATGGTCGGCGCCAGGATGTCGGCCATCGGCAGCTTGCCGAACCGCTCGTGCAGCATGAACCAGCCATCCACGCAGCCGGGCACGCTGATCGGCAAGGCGCCGCGTGGCGGGATGCGTTGGTGACCGAGAGCGGCCACCTCGGCGCGCAAACGTTCGAGCGACAGACCCCGCGGTGAGCGGCCGCTGGCGTCGAGGCCTACGAGGTCGCCCGTTCCGCCCACCGAGACGATGGCGAAGAGGTCGCCCCCCAGACCGCAGCCGGTGGGCTCCATGAGCGCGAGGGCGGCGTTGGCGGCGATCGCCGCGTCCACGGCGTTGCCGCCGGCGCGCATGATCTCCAGGGCGATCTGCGTGGCGAGCGGCTGGCTGGTGGCGGCCATCGCGCGCGGCGCGATGACCTCCGAGCGCGTGGCGAACGGCTGGCCGGTGATGCGGTCGGCGGCGGCGGCGTTCAACGCGAGACCTCCGAGCAGCACGGCGGCAAGCAGCGGCCGGCTGCCGCGGGGCAGCCGGCCGGGGACGAATGAGCGGCGCGGGCGCATCGCCGCTCAACCCTGCGGATCGTCGAGCAGACCGCGCCGCACCAGCAGCGGGCGCAGCGACGGGTCGCGGCCCGCGAACTGGCGGTACAGGTCCATGGCCTCGTCGCTGCCGCCGCGCGAGAGGATGTACCGGCGCAGCCGGTCGCCGTTCCGGCGGCTGAGGCCGCCGTTCTCCTTGAACCAGTCGACGCTGTCGGCGTCCAGCACCTCGGCCCAGATGTAGGCGTAGTAGCCGGCCGCGTAGCCGCCCGAGAACACGTGCGAGAAGTAGGTGCTGAGGTACCGCGGCGGCACGGGCCCTAGCTTCATGCCGGCCGCCTCGAGCACCGAGGCCTCGAAGGCCTCGACGCTGCTCGGCACCGCGGCCGGCGCGAGCTGGTGCCAGGCCTGGTCGAGCACGGCGGCGGCGACGTACTCGGTCGTCGCGTAGCCCTGGTTGAACTGCTCGGCGGCCATCACGCGGCCGAGCAGGTCCTGCGGGATCGGCTCGCCGGTCTGGTAGTGGCGCGCGTAGTTGGCCAGCACCTCCGGCCAGTACGCCCACATCTCGAAGACCTGCGAGGGGTACTCCACGAAGTCGCGCGGCACCGTGGTGCCGCCGAAGCGCGGGTAACGCACGGCCGAGAACAGCCCGTGCACCGCGTGGCCGAACTCGTGGAACATGGTCTCGACCTCGTCGAAGGTCATCAGCGTGGGCTCGCCCGCCGGCGGCTTGGGGATGTTCTGGTGGTTGCCCACCACGGGCCGGTTGCCAAGCAGGTCGGACTGCAGCACGTACTGGTTCATCCAGGCGCCGCCGCGCTTGCTCTCGCGGGCCCAGAAGTCGCCCAGGAACAGGCCGAGCGGCGAGCCGTCGGCGTCGAACACTTCCCAGGTGCGCACGTCCGGGTGGTAGACCGGCAGGTCCGGCCGCTCGACGAACGTCACGCCGAAGAGCTTGTTGGCGGCGAAGAACACGCCGTTCTGCAGCACGTTGTTCAGCTCGAAGTACGGCTTGATCAGCGCCTCGTCGATGTCGAAGCGCTCCTTGCGCACCTGCTCGGCGTAGTAGAACCAGTCCCATGGCTCCACGGTGAAATCCTTGCCCTGCTTGCGAATCAGCGCCTGGATGTCGGCGGCCTCGCGGCGCGCGTTGTCCACCGCGGCAGGCGCCAGCTGGCCGAGCATGTCGTTGACGGCCTTGGTGGTGCCGGCGGTCTGGTCGGCCAGGACGTAGGTGGCTTGGTCGGGATGACCGAGCAGGCGGGCGTGCTCGGCCCGCAAAGCCGCCATCTTCAGGACGATGGGCCGGTTGTCGTGGTCGTTGTCGCGCGCGCCGCGCAGGACCGAGGCGCGGTGCACGCGCTCGCGCAGGGCGCGGTCGTGCAGCGACTTGAGCACGGGCTGGATGGTGGTGTTCTGCAGGGGCAGCAGGTGCTTGCCGTCGAGCCCGCGCGCGGCCGCGGCCTGGGCGGCGGCCTCGATCTGCGCTTCGCTCAGGCCCGCGAGCTGCTGGACGTCGTCGACCACGACGGCCGAGTCGAGCGTCTCCTTGAGCACGTTCTGGCTGAAGGCGGCCGACAGCGAGGCCAGCTCGGCGTTGATCTCCTTCAGGCGGGCGCGGCTCGTCTCGTCGAGGTTGGCCCCGGCCCGCAGGAAGTCGGTGTGGTAGCGCTCGAGCACCCGCAACGACTCGGCGTCCAGGCCCAGCTCGTCGCGCCGGTCATGGAGCGTCTTGACGCGCGCGAACAGGGCGCCGTCCATGAAGATCGCGTCGCGGTGCGCGGCCAACAGCGGCGCCACCGTCTTCTGGATCTCCTGCATCTGCGGGTTGGTGTGCGCGGAGTTCAGGTTGCTGAACACCCGGCTGACCCGGTCCAGGAGCTGGCCCGACCGCTCCAGCGCCTCGATCGTGTTGGCGAACGTCGGCGCCGACTTCACCTCGCGGATCAGGCGGACCTCGGCCAGCTGCTGGGCCATGCCCACCTCGAAGGCCGGCAGGTAGTGGTCGTCGGTGATGCGGTCGAACGGCGGCATCTTGTAGGGCAACTCGCTGGGGGCAGCGAAGGGGTTGGCGGCATCGAGCATCGGCAGACTCTTCTCGCTGGCTGGACAGGTGGCGGTCCCGGCAAGGACGACGACGAAGCAGAGCGCAGCAGCGGTCAGGCGTGACGGTCGCGGGAACATCGGCGCGGTCTCCTCTCGGCGCGCGCCAGGGTTCGCGCGGCGCCAGGGTTGGTGTCGTGGGCGTTCGGCAAGGATAACATGCAACAGCTCAGTCGATCCCGCACGCGTTGGTGATCGCCGCCTGCAGGATGGCCACGGCCCGGCCGCAGCCGGCCACGATGAGGCGATCCTCGCTCTCGATCGTGGTGGCCGCCGTCAGCGTGCGCAGGCGCTGCCGGCCACGCTCGATGCCGATCACCGTGACGCCAAAATCGCGGCGGAAGTGCAGCTCTCCCAAGGTCTTGCCGCCCAGGCCGCAGGCGGCCGGCACGTCGACGGCCGCGATCATGAACGTGTCGTCGCGGTCCTGGGTTCCGAACTCCCGCCGCGTGATGAACGCCGCCGCGGCCTTCAGGTTCTCCGGCTCGCCCAAAAGCACGACCCGGTCGCCGGGATAGAGCACGAAGCTCGCGGCGGGGTCGAACGTGGTCTGGCCGGCGCGGCTCACGGCCAGGATGCTGACCCCCGTCTGCTGGCGCAGGGGGATCTTGCCCAGCGGCTTGCCCGCCCACACGTTGCCGGTCTCCAGCCTGACCTCCTGCACCGAGGTGGGCCACTCGATGTCCAGCGGCAGCTGGTGCAGGGCCGTGTCCATGGCGTCGACCGCCAGCTCGGCGGCGTCGGCGTAGCGCCGCAGCACGAGGTCGGCCCCGAGGGTCTCGTAGTGCTTCGCGTCGGTGCGCGTGCGCGCCGCCAACGCCAGCTTGCCGGGGTACTTCGCCGCCCGCAGCAGGTTGACCAGCGCGGTGGTCACCTGCCGGTCGGGCACCGCCACCAGCACCCAGCGCGTGTTGCGGATCGGCAGGTGCTCGAGCAGGTCGGGGTCCTCCATGTCGCCGTAGATCACCGGCACGTTCTGCTCGCGCCAGTACCGCAGCGCCTGCGGGTCGAAGTCCACACCCACGACCTGCTGCCCTCGCTTGATCAACCCCCGCACGATGGCCCCGCCGTAGTTGCCGAGCCCCACCACCAGCACGTCGACCCGCTCCATCGCCAGGGCGTTCTGCTCGTCCGGCGTCTCCTCGCGGAACGGCACCTTGCGCTCGAAGACGCCCAGCACCGGCCCGATCCAGCGGTACAGCGTGCCCGAGTAGAGGATCATGTAGGTGGACAGGCCGATCGTGATCAGCCCGACCAGGGTCACCAGCCCCACCGTGGCCTCGTCGACGTGCCCCAGCGTGTAGCCCAGCCCGATGAGGATCAGCGAGAACTCGGAGATCTGCGCCACGGTCAGACCCGCCAAAAAGCCCGTGCGCTTGCGATACCCCATGCGCCCCATGATGGCCATGACGATCAACGGGTTGCCCACGAGCACGAACACGGAGAAGACCACCGCCGGCACGACCTCGCCGCCCAGCAACGACAGGTTCAACGTGGACCCGAGGTGGATGAAGAAGAACAGCAGCAGGAAGTCGCGCAGGCTGATCAGTCGCGACCCGATCGCGTCGCGGTACGGCGTGGACGCGATCGACATGCCCGCCACGAACGCCCCCACCTCCTTGCTGAAACCCAGCCAGTCGCCGAACGCCGCCAGCCCCACGGCCCAGGCGATCGCAAACAGCACCAGCAGTTCGGGCGCGCGCGAGAGCTGGTTCAGCAACCACGGCAGCGGCCGCCGCATCAGCAGCAGCACGCCCCCCAGGAACAGCACGCCGTAAAGGATCACGTTGCCGAACTTCCAGAGCAGCGTCTCTTCGCCGGCCTCGCCCGCCCCGTAGGCCGACAGTGCGATCATGGCCAGGACCACGGCGAGGTCCTGCACGATCAGAAAGCCGATGGCGATGCGGCCGTGCAACGCGTCGATCTCGCGCTTGTCCGACAGCAGCTTGACGATGATGATCGTGCTCGAGAAGGTGAGCGCCACCGCCACGTAGATCGCCGCCGTGGTCTCCATGCCCAGGAGCCGCGCCAGCCCGAACCCGCCCAGCGACGTGAACAGCACCTGCCCCAGGCCCGTCGCCAGCGCCACGCGCCCCATGGTGCGGATCATCACGAGGTCCAGCTTGAGCCCCACGATGAACAGCAGGATGCAGATGCCGATCTCGGCCAGCAGCTCGAGCGAGTGGGGGTCGTTGACGAGGTTCAGCACGTAGGGCCCGGCCAGGATGCCCACGGCGATGAACGAGACGATCAGCGGCTGCTTGAGCTTGCTGCCGACGAAACCGACGACCGCCGCCAGCACGAGCACGAGGGCCGTTTGCACGAAGACGACCTGGGTGGTGGCGACGGGGGTGACCGAGGCGAGGAACGACATAGGCCTCCTCGTGAAGGGCGAAAATCGCTGATTGGCACTATATTATAGGTCTACCCTTCGACAGGAGCGAGCGATGAACATCCTCCTCGTCGAACCCCGCACTCCCGACACCTTCTGGAGCATGCGCCACGCCTTGCGCTTCGTGCACAAGCACGCGGCTCACCCACCGCTCGGCCTGCTGACCGTCGCCGGTTTCCTGCCCCTCGATTGGTCCTGCCGCCTCGTGGACCTCAACGTGCGCCCGCTTTCTGACCGTGACCTCGCCTGGGCCGACCACGTGCTCACCAGCGCCATGCTCGCCCAGACCGCCGCGCTGGACGACATCGTGCGCCGCAGCCACGCCGCGGGCAAACCCGTGACCGCCGGCGGCCCCGCCTTCACCGGCGACAGCGCCGACCGCCACGGCGTCGACCACGTCGTAGTCGGCGAGGTCGAGGAACTCGCCCCGTTCTTGATTGCTGACCTCGCCGCTGGCCGCCTCCAGCGCACTTACCGGGCATCAGGCTTTCCCGACCTCGCGTTGACCCCGCTACCGCGCTGGGACCTGATCGACCTCGCCAACTACGCCAGCATGTCGGTCCAGTGGTGCCGTGGCTGCCCGTTCGACTGCGAGTTCTGCGACATCGTCGCGTTGAACGGCCGCGTGCCGCGCCACAAGAGCAACGCCCAGTTCATCGCCGAACTCGACGCCCTGCGCCGGCGCGGCTGGGGCGGCATGACCTTCGTCGTCGACGACAACTTCGCCGGCAACCACCCCCGCTGCCGCGACCTCCTGCGCGACGTCATCCGCTGGCGCGAAGCCACCGGCAGCCGCATGGTGCTGATGACCGAAGCGTCGGTCGACATCGCCGCCGACCCCGAGCTGCTACGCCTGATGGCCGAGGCCGGCTTCAAGAAGGTCTTCCTGGGCATCGAGACCCCGAGCGCCGACAGCCTGCGCGAATGCCGCAAGCACCAGAACCTGCGCGCCGACCTCGCCGCCTCCGTGCGCACCATCCAGGCCGCCGGCATCGAGGTCATCGGCGGCTTCATCATCGGCTTCGACAGCGACCAGCCCGACATCTTCGAACGCCAGTACGAGTTCATCCAGCAGGCCGGCGTCGCGACGGCCATGGTCGGCCTCCTGCAAGCCGTGCCCCGCACGCGCCTCTACCGCCGCCTCGCGGGCGAAGGCCGCCTGCGTGGCCAGAGCACCGGCGACAACACCCAGGCTGGCCTCAATTTCGAGCCGAAGCTGGACGCGGATTTCCTGCTGCGCAACTACCGCTTGCTCATGCAGCGGCTGTACGAGCCGGGCGTGTACTACCACCGCATTCAGACGTTCCTGGAGACGCACCGGCCGCGGGGGCCGCGGATGCCTTACAGCCGGAGCGACATCGGGGCGTTGCTGCGGTCGCTGTGGTTGATGGGGGTCGTCGACAGTGGGCGCCGCGCTTACTGGGGGTTCTTGACGCGGGTGTTGGTGCGGCATCCGGATCGGTTCGGGGTGGCGGTGACGCTGGCGATCACGGGGTATCATTTTCGGCAGGTGAGCGCGGGGCTCTAGCGTGCGCCGGCGCAACGAAAACCCCGTGGATGGCCTCCATTTGCCGATTTGGGCCAACAGCCCCCCACGCTGGCTCGACGACGCCGGACGCTGTCTACAGTATTGCAGGCCGCGGCAGCCATCACGGGCGACGCCAGGCGGATTCGGTTGGGGCCTGCTGGTGTGCCGGCGCACCAGCAGGCATCGGCATCCGTTTGTCCGGTTTTACGTAACTGCTATGATACCCGCCGCCACCGCGCCCCCCGCCCCCGGCCCTCGAGCAACACCAGCCCCTCATCGCGCATGGCCGCCAGTACCCGCTTGATCGTGGGCAAGGCGACTCCAGGGCACTGGAGCTCGATGTCGTTCAGGGCGAACGGGCCGATCATGCGCGCGACGGCCTCGCGCACGAGAGCAGCTTTGCTGCCGGCACCCTGTTGCAAGCTGCCGACACGCTCGGTGAACTCGGCATAGGCCCGCAGCAGAACGCCCCAGAAATAGTCGAGCCACGGATGGGCATCGTGCCGGCCCTCGTGCCAGCCGCGCGAACTCGTTTCGAGCGCCTCGTAGTAGGTCTCTTTCGACTCCTCGGTGATGCGCTCGAGGCTGATGTAGCGTCCAACCTCATGGCCCAGGCGGTAGAGCAGCAGCAGGGTCAGCAGCCGCGACACACGGCCGTTGCCGTCGGTGAACGGGTGGATACAGAGGAAATCGAGCACGGCCAGGGGCGCGACGATGAGCCCCGGGCGCTGCTCCGCGTGCAGGGCACGCCGCAATCCTATCGCGAGGTCGTCCATGGCCTGCGGCGTGGCTACCGCGGAGACCGGCCTGAACCGCACGCGCAGGACTCCGGTCGCATCGCGCTCGACGATCTCGTTGTCGACCATCTTCCAGTTGCCGCCGGGCTGAGGCAGGTAGCGGTACATGGTCGTGTGAAGCTGCCGGATGACGTTGGCGGTCGGCTCGATGTGGGCAGCCGATTCGTGCACAAGGGACAGAGCATCGCGGTATCCGGCGATCTCCTGTTCCGATCGATTCTCCGGTGCGGCCCCCCCCATGACCAGGCCCTGGATGCGCCGACGCGGGGCCTCGATTCCTTCGATGCGGTTGGAGGACTCGGCCGACTCGATCTGAGCCACCCGGCGCATCGTCTTGAGCACCTAGGGCAGGCGCTCCGCGTAGAGGACCTGCTTGCCCTGATACTCGCCGATCCGGTTCAGCGTCTCGAGCTGGCGGGCGGAGAACTGGAGTTCGTCCAGGTAGGCTTGCGACAAGGATCGCACGGCGTTCGCTTTCGAGGGTTGGAGAATGGGATCATCGTTGTGCGTTTAGGATCATCTTAGGCATCCGTGATCCATTTGTCCAGGGATAAGGATCATCATGGCCGCATTTTAATCCAATTAAGTGTTGAATGAGTCAATTCAAGCAGGCGGAGCTCGGAGCTTCTCATAGCCGTCGACGATGGTGCGCCGGCTCACCAAGAACTTCTCAGACGGCCCGCAATCGCTCATTAACGCGATATTCAGCGAGGCCCCCTCAGAAGCTGGTCCTGAAAATGACGGCCGCCCCGGGACACTCTCCAGGTCCGATCCCCACGGCCAACGGCCATCCGTTTCGGTCCGGACACACGGCAGCAGCACTCCGGTTAGCGGAATCCTCGTCCTTGTCTCCGGACACCGCTAACCAGAGCGCGCCGACGGCAAATACTGCAAAGCCGGTGATCATCATCGGAATGGAATCAAACTCACTTCCATCAGAAGTCTCCAGGTGAGCGGACTTCAGCGCCCAACCGGAGATGGCCACGCCGAGTCCGGCGCCCGCAAGCACGCTGGCCATGAAGTGACTATCGGTTCGCGGAGCGCCAGGTTCGTCGGCCTGTGGTCTGGACTGCGCCACGGCTGCGTTCGCCAGTATCGCCAGTAGAACTGTAACCTTCCACGTCATGGCTGGTCCTTTCGTCCGTTTCGACCACAGCAGCCGCGGCGCCGTCGTCACTTGACCACCATCACCTTACACAGCGCCGCCTCACGCCCCGCCACGCTCAACCTCGCGAGGTACGCCCCGGCCGGCACGGTCTCGCCCGCTTCCCAGGCGACCTCGTGCCGCCCTGCCGCCACTTGGGCATCGACCAGCCGCGCGACCTCGCGCCCACGCACGTCGTGCACGGTCAACGCCACGGCGCCGGTCTGCGGCACCATGAAGCTGAACGAGGTCCGCGGGTTGAATGGGTTCGGGTAGGCGCCGAGCGACGCCGCGAGCGCCGGCACGTCGTCCACCGATGTCGCACCCAGGGCAACGCTGTACTCATAGAGGCCGGTGCCGCTGAGCGAGACGTTGGCGACCGCGATCACGACCGTCGCGTGGTTCGCTGCCGCCGAGAAGGTCAGGACGCCGTCCTGGAACTCGTCGAGGTCCAGCTGTTCGACCACCGTCGGCAGCACGGGGTCAAGACCCATCAGCGTGACCCGGAATTCGCGTGCGTTGGCGCCGTTGAAGGTCAGGGTCGCCGGACCGCCGAGGTTCACCAGGCGCACGTAGTCGGCCGCGTGCGGCTGCACGGTGGTGCTGAACGACGCCGGGTAGGTGCTGTGCGTGATGAACGACTGGAACGCCGGCAGGTCGTCACCCTCGTAGCCGTACTGGCCGTCGGGGATCGAGGTGTCGTCGAGGTAGTTGGCCACGGTCCAGTCGCCGAAGATGTCCTCGGTGGGTGTCAGGTAGCCGAGGCGGTCGAGGGCCAGCTGGTAGCCCTGGATGCCGTTGGCGGGTTCGTGGGTCACCTCCCAGATCGTGTCGCGGCCGCCGTACTGCTCGTAGACGTAGAGGGTCCACAGGTAGGTCTTGATGTAGTCGGCCCAGGCGCCGGTCCAGGTGAACAGGCTGTTGTCGGACTGGTTGTTGAAGCTGGCGATGGTGTCGGGGCGGCCGAAGAGCCACATCGCGAGGCCGGACAGGCCCTCGTTGACCCACGACATCTCGTTGCTGTCCTGGTTGTAATGGGTCAGGTGCTGGAACTCGTGGGCCGCCACGGCCAGCATGTAGTCGCTGGCCGGCTGGCCGCTGTCGGTCGCGAGGTACACCACGTCGCACTCGTTGCTCGCGAACGCCTGCGAGCCGTCGGGGAACTGGTCGTAGACCCAGAAGTAGCCGTCGGCCGCGATGTTGAAGCGGTAGTAGAAGAGGAAGACGCGCTCGAGGCCGTCGAAGTCGGGCGGCGGGCCGAAGTGCGAGGTGTTCAGGTCCCAGATGCCCTGGTCGGGAAAGTTGCCGACGCTCTCGGCATCGAAGCTGGCCACGATGCGATCGACGTCGGCCTGGTTCATGCGCACGTTCCACTCGTCGTCGTCGACCACGACGTAGCAATGCTCGCCCATGCCGCGCACGGTGGCGGGCTTGAGCGTGGCGACGGGAAAGCCGCCGAGGTTCCAGACGTACCAGAGCCAGGTGTCGCCAACCTGGGGATCGGCGGGCGGGCCGAGCAGCGGGTCATCGGACCGCTTCCACTGGCCGGCGGCTTCGAGGCCGGCGCGGATCGTGGCGTAGTCTTCGGTCGGGCGGGGGAGATTCAGGGTGAGGCACTCGTAGGCCGGGGCGGCGGCGGGGGCCAGGAGCAAGAGGGCGAGCAGGACCGCGCCGGGGCGAGGCAGGCGGTGGCATGTGGGCATGGGGGGCCTTTCGGGGGTTGGGGTGATCTGGGCGACCCTGGAAACGATACTAAAACGGCAGGGATGCGCGACAATGGAGGGGACACGACCGATCGGGCAGCAGCTCCATGCCTACCGAAGCAACGCATCTATCCGCGGCCGTAGCGCCGTGATCACCGTCTTGAATGACGGCAGTTCGGCTACCAAGGGACCGAGCCATTGCTCCCAGGTCCTCTCCACATGGTCAAGAATGACATCGGGGAAGAAGTCATCAGGACCGGCGAACGCTACGGACCGTACGGCGCATTTCCCGCTCAGCAGTTCGGCAAAACCCGCCTGGTCCATCCGTTCGCCGTACGCGTCGAACAGGCGCCAGAGGTCGTAGTAGTCGCGAGCCCGTGATCGGCTCCAGCCCCGCGTCTCCAGCTTGCGCGCATGCTGCAGGATCGCCCGGAGCTTCTCCGCCACGATCTCTTCCAGCGCGTACACCTGAACGTCGGCGAGAATCGTCTCGCCGTATTCGTGGAGGATCAGGCGCCGGGTCGTTTGCCGCATGACAGGCTCGTCCACCGTCACCTCGACCATCACGCGCGTTGTGTGCTCGTTCTGCCACGGCAGCCTCGCACGGATCGCGAAAGCTTCCTGGCCGCTGGGATGAGCCTCCCGCTCCGTGTAGCGGTCGCAATCGATGCCGACGGGGGCATATTCGTCGAGGAGCCTGACCGCGGCCGCGCAGGCCTCGCTTACGGCTGCGAGCAATGCCTCGCCCCTTGGGACGCCTGGTAGCCCGGTGAAATCCAGATCCTCTGAAAATCGGTATTCCCCGAAGTAGCACTTCTTGAGCGCCGTACCTCCCTTGAAGACAAGGGACTCCCGCAAGCGCTCTACTTGGCCGATCCCGGCCAGGACCCACGAGAGTAGATAGTCCCGCTCGAGGACCTCCCACGGCAGGCCGAGGTCTCTCCGGGCTTCTTGAAGCCGAGTGCGCAGCGGTTTCATGTCCCGATCCTCCCCGACAGATTCACCTGGATCATCCAGCGCTTGTCGCAAGGACCCCGCCGCTCCCCGGTGGGATCCAGGGTCCGGTATCCCTTGACGGGGATGGACAGGAGTCGCTCGAGGCGCGCGGAGGCCAACCCCAGATGCTCGAGCACCCAGCCAAGCCGCTTGGCTGTGGCCCCATCGAGGCGGACGGCGTAGTCGATGATCCGGTCAAGCTCCAGGTTGGCCAGCCGGACCTGGAACGCCTGCAGGACCTCCGCGAAGTCTCCGCAATACTGTGGCTTCGACAGGCCGTCGATCAACGTGCGCTCCGGATCAGTCACCGTCACGCGGGCCTCACCGATCCAGACCGGCTCCGTGCCGAAGAACCGCGTGGGGGCGACCCTCACGAAGGTGAAGACCGCGCCGCCCGCCTTATAGCCGTCATCCCCTGCTACCGCCCCACTTCCTCTCACCCGGGGCGCGGAAACGGCCGCCGTCGTCAGGACATGCACCTGGCGCGGCACCTGCTGCGTGAGCCCATGGAAATGCATCGCCGACCAGTGCGACACGGCCGCCGGCTGGACCAGGGCCATGGCAATCTCGAACTCGTGGACTGGAGCTACCCCGGGCACCCCCGCGGCCAGGGCATAGAGCCCTCGTCGGAGCTGGACGATCCAACCGTCGTAACGAAGATGGTGCAGGGCCTCAAGCAGGTAGTCGTCTTTCAGACCGACCTGAGGCGCCAGGGCGCGAACTTGCGCGGTGGAAAAGATGCGAATGCCCTGGGCGGCCAGAAGCCGGACCAGGTCGATTCCGATGGAGGACCGCTTTTGCTTCTTGTCGGCATTCATTGGATACAGTCCAAGGTTTGGCTGTCTATTGCAAACCGATAAAGAAATTATATGGCAATCATTGGACACTGTCAAACATATGACCAACTGCACCTTGGTGCGCCGGCGCACCAGCCGTCCTTCGACCACGGTGCGCCACCCAGCCTTGCCCCCTACGGCCCCACCCCCGACGGCCCCGGCGGCGCCTCCGCCGTCGGCGTCGCCGACTCGATCCGCGGCGGCTCCACCTTGCGCACCGGCTGCTGGGGCGTCAGCATCTGGCGCACCATGGCCTCGCCCTGCCGTGCGTAGTCGATCGCTTCGCCCAGCAGCCGCGCCGACTCGTGCGACGCGTGGAAGCCGTGGGAGTTCTCCGAGTAGACCCAGTCCAGGCGCCATTGCGCGCGGCGCTGCAGCTGCAACGCGGGGGCCAGCTCGTCGGCGGGCAGGCCGAGGTCCTGCGCGGTCTTCACGGCGCTGATCAGGTCGACGAGGGCGGCCGAGGCACGGTCGACCATGCCGCGCGTACGGTCCTGGATCGTATGGACGCGCGCCTGCAGCTCGGTCTCCGGCACGTTGTGGCACACCTGGCAGGCCTGGGCGGTGTTCAGTAGCGGGCTGCGCACATGGTGGTTGGAGACCTTCATCGCACCGACGCGTTCGAACGGCATGTGGCAGTCGGCGCAGGAGACGCCGGCGCGGGCGTGGATGCCCTGGCTCCACATCTCGAACTCGGGGTGCTGGGCCTTGATCATGCCGCCGCCGGTGACGGCGTGCGACCAGTCGCTGTAGCCGATCTCGTCGTAGTAGGCTTCCTGCTGCTCGAGCTTCAGGCCCTTGTGCCACGGGAAGACGAGCTGGTTGCGACCGCGCGGGTCGGTGGCCGGCGTGAAGTAATATTCCACGTGGCACTGGGCGCAGGCGAAGCTGCGCATCTCGTGGCGTGACGCGAGCTCGTTGGCGTCGTAGGGCTCGGCGCGGTCGCCCTGGCGCCAGCGCTCGATGCTGGGCAGGTGGGGCACGGGGTCGTCGCTCGCGGCGAGGGCCGCGACGCCCTCGATGAAGCCGGGGCGCGTGACGCGCAGCGCCATGGTGCCGGGATCGTGGCAATCGACGCAGCTGACCGGGTGGGTGACCAGCTTCTCGCCCTGGTCGTCGGTCAGGTTGCGCGCCTCGTTCCAGGTCATGGCGTTGACGATGCGGAAGCCCTCCATGATGTCGCCCTGGCCGGCATGGGCGTACGCGGGCAGGATCGACGAGTGGCAGTGCAAGCAGGCGCCGGGCTGGGAGCGCTGCAGCACGCGCTCGGTGTGGTCCTGGTCGCTGAGCATGTAGGCGTGGCCGCGCGCCTCGCGGTAGTCGAGCGAGAAGGCGTAGCCGGCCCACATCAGGCGCAGCCAGGGGTCGCTGTCGAGCTTCTGCTTGGGGATGGCGTCGCTGCCGCCGTAGCGGGTGCGCTCGTAATCGACCGTGCGCAGGTAGCTGTCGTACTGGTGGGGCCAGTTCTGGCCCCAGACGGCGGGGTCGACCTCGAGTTCCTCGATCTCGACCAGGCGCACGAACGGGTGGCGCGCCTCCCAGCGTCGCTCGGTAATGTTGATCAGGAGGGCCGCCACGGCGATGGTCACCAGCGCGGTCAGCAGGATGACCGCGATCAAGAGGGCGCGCGAACGCCCGGCCTGGTTGCCGGAATACCTGTTCATGGGGTCTCTCCTGTCACGATCAGGGGGAACCGCCGCGGCATGCCCGCGCCGCGGGCGCCGTGGCCGACGCTATGATGGCACTGGAAGCAGGACAGCTCCTCGCCGGTGTCCGAGGCGTGCGCCATGTGCGACACCAGCGTCTGGTGGCACGCGACGCAGTTGTCCTGCAGGATCTTGAGGTTGCGCCGCTTGATCTGGATCGGCTCGTGGAAGTCCTGGAAGGTGAAGGCCCACGAGTGGAAGAAGCCGTTGTCGGCCTTCGCCAGCCACTTGCCGGCGACGTTGTGCGGCAGGTGGCAGTCGTTGCAGGTGGCGTGCGCGTGGTGGCTGCTCTTGAGCCAGGAGTCGTACTGGTCCTGCATGATGTGGCACTGGCTGCAGGCCTGCGGGTCGCTGCTGAGGTAGGCGTGGCCGCGTCCGTAGCCGAAGGTGAAGAGCCCGACGCCCACGCACAGGCCGACCACGACGGCGAAGACGAGGGTCAGGACGCTGGTCGTGGTGAAGGACCTCATGGCGGCACGTCCTTGCCAGGGGTCGGAACAGCCAATTCGGGTCGGGGCAGCCAACTCAATCGCCAACTGTAGTAAGATGTCCCGATATTTGCAAGTCACTTCCGATCTTGACCCGCCCGAGCGGCTCCGTCAAGCTTGCGATGCCGTCGGAACTGTTGCCAGCGAATCCTAACTAGAGGTATATCATGCAGTTCGATCAGAAGCCGGCCAGCCTGCGCACGGTCCGCTCGATGTGGTTCGCGTTCCTGGTCGCGCCCGTGGCCTACGTCATGATCGCCGCGCTGGTCGTCCAGAACCTCGAGCCGCGATCGTTCCCGCAGCCGCTGACCGCGATCCTGGTCCTGGCCGCCATGGCGGCCGTGGTGGCGGGCAACGCGCTGTCGGGGCGGATGCTGGCGGCGTTGCAGAAGCCCGGCCTCTCGCTCGAACCGCAGCTCACCGAGGAGCAGCTGGCCGCGTTCCAGGCCGCGATGATCGTGCGCTGGGTATGCTTCGAGGTGGCGTCCCTCGTGGGCTTCGTGCTGACGTTCCTGAGCGGTCAGCTGCTCGCGGTGGTGATCGGCTCGGGCGTGAGCCTGGCGCTGATCGCCGGCGCGCGGCCCGACCCGAAGCGCCGCTAGCGGCTGGTCGACCTCGCCGTCCGGCGCGCCTCGCGCCACGGGGGAAGCGACAGGAACAGGATCGCCACGACGATGATGGCCGCGCCGGCCAGCTGGCTGGCCGACGGCGGGGTCTGCCCGGGAATGGTGGCCACCCACCAGGAGGCGAGGATGCCCGCCAGCACGCTCGACGAGCGGTTCACCGGCACGCAGAACGAGTTCTCGCGCCGGTCCAGGAAGATCAGGCTGCCGAAGACGCCGGTGCCCTGGGACAGCACGCCGAGCGCGATGATCGCCCACAGGAACGGCGCGCTCCAGTAGGCGGTGAACCCGTCGCGCACGGCGGCGGTCTGCGCGGCGGCGTCGCCGGCCAGGGCGGCCAGACCCAGCAGCAGCAGCAGGGCCGGCGCCGCCGTCATCTGCTCCTCGACGAAGTAGCGGCGGTTGGCGGCCGGGTCGGCCGACTTGGCGAGGCGGCTCATGAAGCGCAGGCGCAGGAAGTAGGCGGCGAGGTAGACGGCGATGTCGACCATGGCGACGGCCGAGAGCGCGTAGCTCGCGGTGTCGACCAGGCCGATCAGCAACGCCGCCATGGCGCAGGCCAGCGCCGCCCAGGAATACCAGCGCACGCGGCGCCTCGACAGGGCGTCGACCACCGGCGCCATGATCAGCAGGCCGCCGCGCATCAGGAGCATGGCGAACACGATGCTGATGCCCTCGAACGTGTAGGCCAGGGTCGTGGTCGCGATGATCAGGGCGGTGCAGAGTCCGGACAGGAAGGTCCAGCGGGTGGGGCAGGGCAGGCTCCGGCCGGCGAGGCGGCGTCGGCTCGCGAAGCGCCACCAGCCCATCGCCGTGATGAACAGGAGCATGGCCGCGGCCGAGGCGGCCACCGACACGGGCAGCAACGAGACGCCCGGCAGCCCCTGGCCGGCGAGACCGGCCAGGGCGCCGTCGGAGAGCACCTTGGTCAGGAAGCTGTACGGCACGTAGCAGGCGAAGTAGCCGAACGCGAGGCCCCAGATGCCGTGCCGGCTGCCCTCCGGCTGCTGATCGATCATGGCCGTGCCGCTACTTCAAGGGCTGGATACGGTATTCAGGGATCGTCACGTTCATGAACGCCACGTCCTCGAGCGCGTGGCACGAGATGCAGTTGGCCCGCAGGGCCTCGAAACGCTCACGGAACAGGGCCTGGTCCTTCATGGCGACGGCTTCCTCGAGCTGCGGCAACGCCACGGTCATGAAGACCTCGGCCGACTTGCGGCGCTCGGGCCGGCGGGTGAATCCCCGTTCGAGCGTCTCCTCGAGCTCGTGGATCTGGTAGTCGGCCAGCGCCCAGTTGCCGTCCTCGCCGGCCCAGTAGAGCACCTGGTAGCGGTAACCGACCTCCATCATGGTCTGGTCGATCCCGCCGAACTGGTCGGCGACCATCTCGAACTTGGCGTGCGTGTCGCCGGCGAGCCAGCCGCCTTCGCCGGCGGGGCGGGTGTCGCCGCCGCAGCCGGCCATGGCCAGCGCGCCGACGACGGCGACGGTCAGCGTGAACGTTCTGGTGTGGTTGGTCATCATTGCGGGCTCCTTGGGTTGAACGGGGCGTCAGCGCGACAATGCGCCCGCACGGCGCCCGCTGTCAACGCCAAGCCACCCACCACCACGCCACCAGCACCGTACCCAGATCGGCCACCATGTGCCCCAGCACCGCCGCCCGCGCGTTGCCGCTGCGCCGATCCAGCCAGCCCCACGCCACCGACGCCGCCACGAGCGTCCCGAACACCGCGACGAGCCAGCCCGGACGCAGCAACGACCCCAGCACCAGCATGTGGTACGCCGCGAACACCACGTGCGCGGCCGGCGTGCGCCGGCGCAACGGCCCCCAGTGGCGCTGCTCGAGCAGGGGATGGACCAGGCCGTAGTAGGGCACCATCAGCGCCAGGGACGTGCCACTCAAGCCGAAACCCGCGAGCCAGGCGCCCAGCTCGACCGACGCCGCCCATGGCATCACCACCAGCAGCGCCGGCCCGGCGAGCACGCATGGCGCCGCGGCCAGCAGCCAGCGCCGTGACCAGCCGGGACGAGCGCGCAGATCCGGCCAGGGTCGGCCGCGCGACCACAGGATGATCTGCAGATGGTAGAAGAGGACGGTCAGCCAGGCGTCGCGCAGCAGCAGCCAGCAGACGCCGACGGCCAGGTATGGAGCCAGCAGCCTAGCGATCAGCATCGTCGCGTCGCCTTTCCGGAACGGCGCCTCCCGCAAGTCGGCCCTAGGTTGTGCACGGCCCCCAACCTGAGGATCCGCCCGATGCGCGACGCCCGCGACCTGCCCAGCGCCCTCGACCACCTGGCCGCGATCGCCGCGCGCCTGCGGCGGGGTCGGGCCCTGATCTGCCTCGACTACGACGGCACCCTGACCGCGATCGTCCCGCGCCCCGAGGACGCGCACCTCTCGCTCGCCATGCGCCAGACCGTGCGCGCGCTCGCGCGCCGCGCCACCGTCGCGGTGATCAGTGGGCGCGACCTGGACGACGTGCGCGGCCGCGTGGCCTTGCCCGACCTGATCTACGCCGGCAGCCACGGCTTCGACATCGCCGGCCCCGGGCTGGCAGCCGGCGACCCCGGCGGCGGCGCCCGCTTCCTGCCCCTGCTCGACGCGGTCGAGGCCGACCTCGGCCGCGGCCTCGTGATGGTCGCCGGCGCCCAGGTCGAACGCAAGCGCTTCAGCGTGGCCGTGCACTACCGGCGCGCCGACCCCGCCGACCACGGCCGCATCGCCGAGGTGGTCGCCGGTATCGCCGCGCGCCACGCCGGTCTGCGCCGCGGCGAGGGCAAGATGGTCTGGGAACTGCTGCCGGACGTCGACTGGCACAAGGGCCGCGCCGTGCGCTGGTTGCTCGACGCCCTGGGCGGCCATGACCTCGCTCCGCTCTACCTCGGCGACGACACCACCGACGAGGACGCCTTCGCCGCCATCGCCGACCGCGGCGTGACGATCCTCGTGCGCGGCGACGAACCGCGCGCGACCGCCGCCGGCCTCGCGCTCGACGGGGTCGACCAGGTGCAACGCTTCCTCGCGGCGCTCACGCCGCTGGTACGTTGACCGCGTCGCGGCCGCGCCGCCACAACACCCAGGCCGCCAGCGCGAGCGCCGGCAGGTAGAGCAGCGCCCGCTCGGCCAGGCCGAAGCGTTCGGCCATGCCCAGCATCAGCGGGATGCGGTAGAAGAGGTTCAGCAGCAGCGCCGGCACGGCCACCAGCACGACGGCGTCGTACACGCGGGGCGATGCCGCCGGCCATGCCGCCGTGGCCGGCCTCGTCGCCAGCACCCAGCCCGCCACCAGCGCGTTGCCGATCGCGAGCGTCGCGATGCGCTCGGTATCCCAGGCCACCGCGTGCATCGCCAGCGGCATGAACGTCGCCGCGAGCAGCACGAGCGAGCCGCGCGACAGCGCCCGCAGCCCGTACCGCGCGTGCAGCCACAGCACGCAGACCACGAGCGTGGGCCCCACCGAGAGCAGCACGCGCGCGTCGAGCAGGCGCGCGAGGAACGCGCCGCGGTTCTGCGCGAAGAAGTCGAGGAACCCCGTGGTCTGATAGAGGGCCACCAGCGGGCCGATCGAACCCACGAAGCCGGCCGCGTCGAGGCGCGCGGCGAGCTGCGCGCGCATGGTCGGCCCCGGCATCACCGCGTGCGTCACGAACAGCGCCACGCCCGCGAGCACGGGCATCGCCAGGCCGACGAGCTGGCGGCGCCGCGACCACCCTGGTGCGCCGGCGCACCAGACCGCCAAACAGACCAGCGGCCAGCCGACCAGCAGCTGGCTCTCGTGCACGAGCACCGCGGCGGTTTGCACGGCGCCGGCCACGAGCGGCCGGCCACGGCGCACCAGGGCGATCGCCGCGACGGTCGCCACGAAGAGCAGCGCGTCGAAGTAGCCCCAGAGGTGCGCGGTCATCACGGTGAAGGGCGAGGCCAGCACGACCAGGGCGACGAGCGTGCCGGTCGCGGGGTCGCCCGGCGCCGCTTGCCAGGCGCGGCGCACGAGCAACCACAGCACCGCGCAGGCCGCGGCCAGGATCAGGCCCGAGATGACCGCGATCACCAGCGGCGTCGCCGCGCCGCCGGTCACCCCGGCCGCGAGCGACGCGAGGCTGCCGGCCAGGCCGCGCTTGATCAGGCCGAAGCGGTAGTCCACGAGCCAGTGGGCCTCGGCGAAGTCGTTCGGCGGGCAGAGGCCGCGCGCGAGGGTGACGGCGAAGGTCCACGCGAGGGCCGCGGTCACCAGGCGGCGCGGCGCCCCGCTCAAGGCAGCACCCCGACGAGCAGCTCGTACGGCCGCGCGAGCCCCTCGAGCGCGAAGGCGCGCGCCTCGACCCGGAAGCCGGCCCGCGCGAGCAACGCCAGCCAGGTGGCCCGCGGAAACAGGCCCGTCACGTGCCGGTCGTGCTCGATGCGCACGCCGGCCTCATCCTCGACCACGAAGGTCATGATGGTCTCGACCGCGCCGTCGGCGGGGTCGGGATCATGAG